>NZ_JBEZLV010000009.1:0-207666 GCF_040652335.1 Streptomyces sp. NPDC048270 | reverse complement strand
CGCGGGCACCGCCTGGCACACCGACCCCGCCACCGGGACCCTCGTGGTCACCGCCGACTCCACCGTCTCCGCCGCCGCCCTCGCGAGAATCAAGCCGATCCGGCACCCGCACCCGCACCCGGCCCCGCAGCCGGCCCCGGCCCTGGTCCCGGTCCCGCAGCCGGCCCCGCACCCACACCCGCACCCGCAGCCGGTCCCGCACCCACACCGGCACCCGCAACCGGCCCCACACCCACACCCGCACCCGGCCCCGCAACCGGCCCCACACCCACACCCGCACCCGGCCCCGCAACCGGCCCCACACCCACACCCACACCCGCACCCGCAACCGGCCCCACACCCACACCCGCACCCGCACCCGCACCCGCACCCGGTGACGGTCCCCGTGACGATCCCGAGGCGGGCGCCCGCCCCGGCGACCGGGCCGCCTCGCGCCTGCGGGCGTCCGCCAGGAGCCAGGCCCGGTGCAGGTCCACCGCCTCCCCCGGCGACGCCCCGCAGGCCCGGGCGAAGCGGTCCACCGCCGCGAACTCCGTCGGTACGGCCTCCCCGTTGCAGTAGCGGTGCAGGGTCGACGTACTCGTGTGCAGTGTGCGCGCCAGCGCCCCGTAACTGAGCCCCGCGCGTTCCTTCAGCTCCCGCATCAGCCGCGCGAACGACTCCGCCTCGCCCGACCGTTCCGCCTCGCCCACGACGTTCCCCCGTCCCGCGACTCCGTTCCATGCAGGGGGTGTTCCCCCAGGTGACAGCACGTACGGCCATTCCAGTGTCCCGAATGTGCCGCAATCCGTCGCCCGACACCCCGGCCCGGGGCAAGGCTGTTCACACACGGCAACACACCGCCATGGAAACGGGGAGAACCGACCATGTTCCGACGCACCGCCACCGCCACCGCCAGCGCCTTCGCAGCCCTCGCGGCCGCCGCCGCGCTCGCCCTGACCGCATCGACCACGGCCACGGCCACGGCCGCCACCGCGCCCGGGTTCGTCAACGGGGCCGACCTGCCGCCGCACCCCGGCTCGCCCTGGTACGCCGGCCAGGTCACGCAGGGGCTCCCCGAGTTCGCCCCGCTCTGTCTGGAGGGCGTGCTTCCGGCGCAGGGCAGCTGGCACCGCACGTTCGGTACGGAGTTCGACACCGGCGCCCTGCAGATCTCCGTACGGGCCGCCTCCGCCTCGGCCGCCGCGAAGCTGGCCGGCACCCTGGAACGCAAGGTCGCCGCCTGCGCCGCCGACTGGCTGCGGGCGACCCCGGGGGGCACCGCCTCCTGGGAGGACTACGGGAAGCTCCCCGTCGAGGAGGGGGCGCACGTCTACGGGGTGCACACCTCGATCCCCGAGTCCGAGCCGGGCGTCCACCTCTACGGCATCGGACGCGACGGCTCCACCGTCACCGTCGTCCAGTGGGGGCAGATGGGCGACCTTTCCCACGCGCCCGTCGCCGACTTCAGGAAGACGACCACCAGGGCCGTGAACAAGCTCAACCCGTGACCCGGCCGCGCGCCGCGCGCCGCGCCGAGTGGGACCATGGACATGAGGCGATGACCATGCGTTCCGGGAATGAGCCGGCGACCGCCCGCAGTGCGCTGCGGCTGCGGTTCTGGCTGAGTCTGTGGGGGCTGGTCTGGGCCGCCGCCGGGACGGCCGCGTTCTCGCTGGCGGCCCGTCCCGGATGGGCCGCGGTCTGCGGGGCGGTCGCGCTGCTGGCCGCGGTGGACCTGGCGGTGGTCGTCCACCGCATCCACCAGGGCCCGCACTACCAGCCCGGCCCGGACATCCCCCCGTACGAGCCGCCGCGCAACGAGCGGTGACGGTCCCCGCTACTGCTCGAAGCGGGCCGCTTCCAGGTACTCCGGCTGCGGGTCGAGGGCGGCGGCCAGCCGGAAGTGCTTGCGCGCCTGCTCGGGCCGGCCGGAGCGCTGGTGGGTGCGGGCCAGCGCGAAGTGGGCGTAGGCGTTGTCCGGCTCCCGCTCCAGCACCAGCTCGAACTCCAGCTGCGCCGGACGCAGTTGCGCCGCGGCGAAGAAGGCCCGGGCGCGCAGCAGCCGGGCCGCCGTGTTCTCGGGGTGGGCGGCTATGACGGAGTCGAGCAGCTTCACCGCGCCCCGCGGGTCGCGTGCGGCCAGCAGCTGCTCCGCGGCCCGGTAGTCGATGACGTGCGTCTCCGGGCTCGCCGACGAGGACGAAGACGAGGACTGCGGCGTGGTGTCGGACACGATCGGTTCCTTCCCTCTACGGGCGCGTTCAACGCCCCGCCCCGCGCCCGCTATTCCGTCGGCCGCCCCGGCTGCGCCGCGCGCGCGGTGAGCTCCGCCCACACCTTGCGCACCTGGGGTTCCAGCGCCTCCAGCGGCCCGTCGTTGTCGATCACCAGGTTCGCCACCGCGAGCCGCTGCTCCCGCGTGGCCTGCGCGGCCATCCTGGCCCGCGCCTCCTCCTCGGCCATGCCGCGCAGCCCGGTCAGCCGCGCCAGCTGCGTGGCGGGGGCCGCGTCCACCACGACCACCAGGTCGTACAGCGGCGCCAGGCCGTTCTCCGTGAGCAGCGGTACGTCGTGCACGACGATCGCGTCCTGCCCCGCGGCGGCCTCCAGCTCGGCCGAGCGGGCCCCGACCAGCGGGTGCACGATCGCGTTCAGGGTCTGGAGCTTCGCCGGGTCGGCGAACACGACGGAGCCCAGCTTCGGCCGGTCCAGAGCCCCCTCAGTGGTCAGCACCGCCTCCCCGAAGGCCGCGACGACGGCCGCGAGCCCCGGCGTACCGGGCTCGACGACCTCCCGCGCGATCCGGTCGGCATCCACGATGACCGCCCCGTACCCCGCCAGCCGTCGCGAGACCTCGCTCTTGCCGGCACCGATTCCGCCCGTCAACCCCACCTTCAGCATGGTCCTCAGCCTAGACCGCGCCCCCGCCGCCCCCACAGCCCCCGGTGTCAGTTCTCGCCCTCGCGCTCGGCGAGGAACCGCTCGAACTCGCGCCCGATCTCGTCCGCCGAGGGGATCTCCGCGGGCTCGGCGATCATGTTTCCGCGGGTCTCGGCGCCGGCGGCCGCGTCGTACTGGTGCTCCAGCCCCTGGACGAGGCCGACCAGTTCCTCGTCGCCCTCCCGGATCTGCCGGTCGATCTCCGTCTGCGTGCGGTGCGCTTCCGTCCGCAGGGCGTGTGCCACTGCGGGCAGGACCAGTCCGGTGGCCGCCGTGATGGCCTCCAGCACCGTCAGCGCCGCGTCCGGATACGGGGAGCGGGCCACGTAGTGCGGTACGTGCGCGGCGACGCCCAGCACGTCGTGCCCGGCCTGGGCCAGGCGGAACTCCACCAGGGACTCCGCGCTGCCGGGCACCTGGGCCTCGTCGAAGGGGCTGCGGTGGCCCGGCATGAGGTCGGTCCGGTTGCCGTGGGGGGTGATGCCGACGGGCCGGGTGTGCGGGACGCCCATGGGGATGCCGTGGAAGTTGACCGACAGCCGCACGCCGAGGCGCTCGACGATCTGCCGGACGGCCGCGCTGAAGCGCTCCCACTCCACGTCCGGCTCGGGGCCGGACAGCAGCAGGAAGGGGGCTCCGGTGGCGTCCTGGACCAGCCGGACCTCCAGCCGGGGCTCCTCGAACTCCGTCCAGTGGTCGCGCTGGAAGGTCAGCAGCGGGCGGCGGGCCCGGTAGTCCACCAGCCGGTCCGCGTCGAACCGCGCCACCACCTGGTGGGGCAGGGTGTCCAGGAGCCGCTCGACGATCTGCTCCCCGGCCTCGCCCGCGTCGATGTACCCCTCGAAGTGGTACAGCATGACCAGCCCGGCCGAGTCCTGGGCGAGCGCCAGGTCGGCCACCGCCAGGCCCTTGGCGTCCCATTCGTACAAGCCCTGTGGATCGAGCACCGTCACCACTCCTCCCTCGCTGCGCGTTCTCTGCAAGAACGTGCAAGGAGGCTGTGCCATTCCCCAGTTGGCCGTTTTCACACGAACGCAACAGGATCCGGGGGCCGGAGGCTCACCTGGCCCGGGAGGCTCGGAGGGGCCGGCGCACCGACGCGACAAGGCCCGCCCCCCGGAGGGGACGGGCCTTGTCGTTCAGCTCAACCAGCTCGGCTCACGCCCGGAGGCGTGGTGCGCGCTGCGATCAGCTCTGGCCGCCGGCCAGCTTCTCGCGGAGCGCGGCCAGGGCCTCGTCCGACGCCAGGGCGCCGGAGGTCTCGTCCGACTCCGAGGAGTACGAACCGCCCGAGATGCCCGCACCGGCGTTGCCGCCACCGGCGGCCGGGGCGGCAGCACCCTCGGCGGCAGCGGCCTCGTCGGCCTCGCGGCTCTTGATTACCTGAGCCTGGTGCTGCTCGAAGCGCTGCTGCGCCTCGGCGTACTGGGTCTCCCAGGCCTCGCGCTGCTTGTCGAAGCCCTCGAGCCAGTCGTTGGTCTCGGGGTCGAAGCCCTCGGGGTAGATGTAGTTGCCCTGGTCGTCGTACGACGCGGCCATGCCGTACAGGGTCGGGTCGAACTCGACCGACGCCGGGTCGGCACCGAAGGACTCGTTGGCCTGCTTCAGCGACAGCGAGATCCGGCGACGCTCGAGGTCGATGTCGATGACCTTGACGAAGATCTCGTCGTTGACCTGGACGACCTGCTCCGGGATCTCCACGTGGCGCTCGGCCAGCTCGGAGATGTGGACCAGACCCTCGATGCCCTCGTCCACGCGGACGAACGCACCGAACGGAACCAGCTTGGTGACCTTGCCCGGGACGACCTGGCCGATCTGGTGGGTCCGGGCGAACTGCTGCCACGGGTCTTCCTGCGTCGCCTTCAGCGACAGGGAGACGCGCTCGCGGTCCATGTCGACGTCGAGGACCTCGACGGTGACTTCCTGACCGACCTCGACGACCTCGGACGGGTGGTCGATGTGCTTCCAGGACAGCTCGGAGACGTGCACGAGACCGTCGACGCCACCCAGGTCCACGAAGGCACCGAAGTTGACGATCGAGGAGACGACGCCGGAGCGGACCTGACCCTTCTGCAGGGTGGTGAGGAACGTCTGGCGAACCTCGGACTGGGTCTGCTCGAGCCAGGCGCGGCGCGACAGAACCACGTTGTTGCGGTTCTTGTCGAGCTCGATGATCTTCGCCTCGAGCTCCTTGCCCACGTAGGGCTGGAGGTCGCGGACGCGACGCATCTCGACGAGAGAGGCCGGCAGGAAGCCGCGGAGGCCGATGTCGAGGATGAGACCACCCTTGACGACCTCGATGACGGTACCGGTGACGATGCCGTCTTCTTCCTTGATCTTCTCGATGGTGCCCCAGGCACGCTCGTACTGAGCGCGCTTCTTCGAGAGGATCAGGCGGCCTTCCTTGTCCTCCTTCTGGAGAACCAGGGCCTCGATCTCGTCGCCGACCTTGACGACCTCGTTCGGGTCGACGTCGTGCTTGATCGAGAGCTCGCGGCTCGGGATGACGCCTTCGGTCTTGTAACCGATGTCGAGGAGAACCTCGTCCCGGTCAACCTTGACGATGACGCCGTCGACGATGTCGCCATCGTTGAAGTACTTGATCGTCTCGTCGATCGCCGCGAGGAACGCGTCCGCGTCGCCGATGTCGTTGACCGCAACCTGCGGAGTGGTGGCGGTGGTCTCGGTGCTGCTCGTCATGTGGGAAAGGGCTCCGGTTACGGACAGAAAGTCGTAGGTACTGCTACGCCGGGAGCCCTTATCGGCATCCACCGAAGACCGGACAGCCAAGGAGGCCCCCGATCCGCGGAAGAGCGGCAGGGCCTCGAAAACCGAGGGGACATCAACAGATGCAAGCGCAGCCTGCTAGGTCTGAGGAGCACAGGCTCGCAGCGCAACTTGTAGCATACGGGGGCAGCCGGACAGGGTCAATGCGCGAAGGCGGACACCCCCGGCGGATCGCCGCACAACCGGCACAATTCGTGGGCGGGGAGGCGCTGATGACGCTTCCCCGTCACTTTTCGCGGCGAGCCACGGACGGCCGCGGGCATCCACGGGCATCCACAGACATTCGCAGACTACGACGACGGGCCCCATGAACCAAGAGGACTACGCCCCCGAAGACGCGTACGGCGCCGATCCCCGCACCGGCGAGGACGCCGAGGCCACCCGGCGTGACGCGGGGGAGGCGGAGAGCAGCCGGGCCAGCCGCGGCTGGTGGGACCGCAACGCCGACGAGTACCAGAGCGAGCACGGCGCCTTCCTCGGCGACGACCGCTTCGTCTGGGGACCCGAGGGGCTCGACGAGGCGGAGGCGGCCCTCCTAGGCCCCGCCTCCTCCCTCAAGGGCAAGGACGTCCTGGAGATCGGCGCCGGCGCCGCCCAGTGCTCGCGCTGGCTCGCCGCCCAGGGGGCCCGCGCGGTCGCCCTCGACCTCTCCCACCGCCAGCTCCAGCACGCCCTGCGCATCGGCGGCGACGACGTGCCGGGGGCCCTCCTCGTCGAGGCGGACGCCGGCCGGCTGCCCTTCCGCGACGCCTCCTTCGACCTGGCCTGCTCCGCCTACGGGGCCGTCCCCTTCGTCGCGGACCCGGTGAACGTGATGCGCGAGGTGCACCGCGTGCTGCGCCCCGGCGGCCGCTGGGTCTTCTCCGTCACCCATCCCCTGCGCTGGGCCTTCCCCGACGAGCCCGGCCCCGAGGGGCTGTCCGTCGCCGCCTCCTACTTCGACCGCACCCCGTACGTGGAACAGGACGAGCAGGGCCGCGCCGTGTACGTGGAGCACCACCGCACGGTCGGCGACCGGGTCCGCGACGTGGTGGCGGGCGGCTTCCGGCTGGTCGACCTCGTCGAGCCGGAGTGGCCGGAGTGGAACAGCCAGGAGTGGGGCGGCTGGTCCCCGCTGCGCGGCAACCTGATCCCGGGTACGGCGATCTTCGTGTGCGAGAGGGACTGATTCCTTGATCCGCCGCTCCGACCTCGACGCCCTCCCCGTACGGGAGGCCGTGCCCGCGCTCGTCTCGGCGCTGGACGCCCACGGCACCGCCGTGCTCTGCGCCCCGCCCGGCACCGGCAAGACCACGCTGGTGCCCCTGGTCCTGGCGGGGCTGGTGGGGGGCGGGCCCCGGCGCAGGGTCGTGGTCGCCGAACCGCGGCGGATCGCGGCCCGGGCGGCGGCCCGGCGGATGGCCTGGCTGCTGGGCGAGCCGGTGGGCGGCGCGGTGGGCTTCACGGTGCGCGGGGAGCGGGTGGCGGGCCCCTCGACGGTGGTGGAGGTGGTCACCACCGGTGTGCTGCTCCAGCGGCTCCAGCGGGACCAGGAGCTGTCCGGCGTGGACCTGGTGGTCCTGGACGAGTGCCACGAGCGGCACCTGGACGCCGACACCGTCGCCGCCTTCCTCCTGGACGTACGGGAGACCCTGCGCCCGGAGCTGCGGCTGGTGGCGGCTTCGGCGACGACCGACGCGGCGGGCTGGGCCCGGCTGCTGGGGGGCGCTCCGGTGGTGGAGGCCGCGGGCGCCTCGTACCCGGTGGAGACGGTGTGGGCCCCGCCTGCCCGGCCGGTGAGGCCCCCGCACGGGATGCGGGTGGATCCGGCGCAGCTGGCGCACGTGGCCTCGGTGGTGCGGCGGGCGCTGGCGGAACGTTCCGGCGACGTGCTGTGCTTCCTGCCCGGCGTCGGGGAGATCGCCCGGGTGGCCGGGCAGCTGGGCGGTGTGGACGCGCAGGTCCTCCAGGTCCACGGCCGGGCGGCGGCCGCGGTGCAGGACGCGGCGCTGACGGCCTCGGACCACCGCCGGGTGATCCTCGCGACGGCGGTCGCGGAGTCCAGCCTGACCGTTCCCGGGGTCCGCGTGGTGGTGGACTCCGGGCTGGCCCGCGAACCCCGGGTGGACCATGCGCGCGGGCTGGGCGCGCTGGCGACCGTACGGGCCTCCCGCGCGGCATGCCGCCAGCGGGCGGGCCGGGCCGGGCGCGAGGCGCCGGGCGCGGTGTACCGCTGCTGGACGGAGGCGGAGGACGCCCGCCTCCCCGCCTTCCCGGCGCCGGAGATCCGCATCGCGGACCTGGCGCAGTTCGCGCTGCAGGCGGCCTGCTGGGGCGACCCGGACGCGGCCGGCCTGGCGCTGCTGGACCCGCCGCCCGCCGGGGCGATGGCCGCGGCGCGCGAGGTGCTGGTGGCGGTCGGCGCGGTGGACGCGGCCGGGCGGCCGACCGGGCGGGGGTTGCGGATGGCCCGGCTGGGCCTGCACCCGCGGCTGGCGCGTGCGCTGCTGGACGGGGCGTCGGCCGTCGGGGCCCGCCGTGCGGCGGAGATCGTGGCGCTGCTGAGCGAGGAGCCGCCGCGGGAGTACGGGGACGACCTGGGGGCGGCGTGGCGTTCTGCCCGCCGGGGCGGCGACGCGTATGGCGTGCGCTGGCGTGCGGAAGCGGCCCGCCTGCGGCGCGCGGTCCTCGCCCCTGCGGACCCCTCCGCGCCGGGGGGCCCTGCTCCGGACCCCGCGGGGCTCTCCCCCACCGCGCCCCTTCCCGGAACCGGGCTCCGCCCGGACCCGTCGGGGGCTCCGCCCCCGGACCCCCGCGCCTCAGACGCCGGCGGGGCTGAAATGGCCCTCTGGGCCGTCCAGCGCACCGCCGGGCACCCTCCGGCCCCGCCGGCGTTCGAGGCGCAGGGTCCGGGGCTGAGCCCCGGTGACGACGGCGTGGCCGGGCTCGTCGCGGCCTTGGCGTTCCCGGAGCGGGTGGCCAAGGCCAGGGGGGAGGGGGCGTTCCTCATGGCCTCCGGGACCGGGGCCGAGCTCGGTGACGGGTCGCCGCTGCGCCGGGCGCCCTGGCTGGCCGTCGCCGTCGCCGACCGGCCCCCGCACTCGGCCTCCGCGCGGATCCGGCTCGCCTCCGTCATCGACGAGGACACCGCGCTGGCCGCCGCCGCCCACCTGCGGACCGAGGGGGACGAGGTGCGCTGGGAGGACGGGGACCTCGTGGCCCGCGCCACGCACCGGCTCGGGGCCGTCGAGCTCGCCGCCCGCCCGCTGCGCGACCCCGATCCGGCCCTCGTCCGGGCCGCCCTGCTCGACGGGCTGCGCGGCGAGGGGCTCGGGCTGCTGCGCTGGTCCGCGGACGCGGAGGGCCTGCGGGCCCGGCTGGGGTTCCTGCACCGGACGCTCGGCGGCGCCTGGCCCGACGTGGCGGACGACGGGGTCCTGCTGGACCGCGCCGACGACTGGCTGGAGCCCGAGCTCTCGCGGGCCCGGCGCCGGGCCGACCTCGGCCGGATCGACGCGGGTCAGGCCCTGCACCGGCTGCTGCCCTGGGCCACCGGCGAGGCAGCCCGGCTGGACGAGCTGGCTCCGGAACGGCTGGAGGTGCCCAGCGGGTCCCGGATCCGGGTCGACTACTCCGCGGAGCACGGGCAGCCGGTGCTCGCCGTCAAACTCCAGGAGCTGTTCGGGCTGGCCGAGACCCCCAGGATCGCGGGAGTCCCCGTACTCGTCCACCTGCTGTCGCCCGCCGGACGGCCCGCCGCCGTCACCGCCGACCTCGCCTCCTTCTGGCAGGGCGGCTACCGGGCCGTCCGAGCCGAGCTGCGCGGCCGCTACCCCAAGCACCCCTGGCCCGAGGACCCCTCCACCGCGGAGCCCACCCGGCACACCAACGCCCGGCTCAGGCGCTGAGCTCCTCCCGGGGGCCGCGCCGGCTCCTCGCCTCCAGCCACAGCGCGAGCCCGAGGAGCAGCAGGCCGCCGGCGGCCAGGCCGATCGGGGCGTAGGTGTGCAGGGCGAGCACCTTCGTGCGGTTCGCCGCGACCAGGTCGAGGGTGTACTCGGCGTAGTCCTCGCGCATCTTCACGTGCCCGGCGAAGGCGGTGAGCTTGCCGTCGGGGCCGCTCGCCGCGATCCCGCCGCGCATCTCCTGCTTGATCTCCTGCTCGGCGTTGACGGGCGCCCCGGTGACCGGGTCCACCCAGAACATCGCCTTGGTCGTGTACCAGAGGGTGGTGCCGGTGGTCGCCTCGATCGTCGCCGGGTCGATGCCCTCGATGGGCATCTTCTTCGGCATGGAGACCTTGGTCCACGGGACGGTCTGCTCGAAGTAGTAGACCTCCATGCCGCGGTACGTGCGCGGGCCGACGTAGTGGATCGGGGAGGAGGTGCGGGTCTGCGCGTCGAAGTACAGGTAGTCGCGCGGCTCGGTGAAGAACGGCCACTTGAACTCGATGCCCTCGCGCTTGACCGGGTCCCCGTCGACCATCTCGCCGGTGGCGTGCACCGGGTCCTGGGTGTGGGCGTCGAAGATGTAGCGCTCGGGGATCTGGGAGACCGTCTTGCCCTCCGGGTCCATGATGTGCGTCAGCGTGTCCCAGACGACCACGTCCTTGCCGGCGCTGGCCTCGATCTCCTTCGACGCCTCGACGTTGCCCTTGAGGGTCTGGACGATGGTGACCTTGTCGACCTTCTTGGGCTGCATGCCGTTGAAGTAGTCGAGGAGGGTCGCGTCCTTCGCCTCCAGGACCATCTCCTGGTACTGGTTCGGCGGGATCTTGGCGAGCCGCGGGTACGCGTACCAGCGCAGCAGCGGTGAGAGCGCCGCGCAGAACACGGCGAGGGCCAGCAGGACAAGGCTCGCTCTGCGTCGCATGGCCGGGCCCTCCTCTACTTTCCGGGCGCGGGGGGCGCGGTGGTGAGCAGGGGCTTGGGGGAGGTCTTGCCTTCGGGCGCCCCGAGCGCCGTGACGGCGAGGACGAGGAGCACCGCGAGGACGAGCCCGCTGGCGGCGGCGATGAATGCGCGCATGCCGGGCCTCCGGAATCTGATAGGGCGTCAGGGCGGAGGCACCGTAGCAACGCGGGGGCCAGATGAGAACCGTCTGGTGCCGCGACCGGGCAGGTTTGCCGGGGCGCGTGGTCCGGGGGTGGCGGCCGCGCGCACCTGTCCGGCCCGGCGGACGGCGGCGACAGCCGGCGGCCCCGGATCCCTCGCGCGCTACCGGGCCCCGGTCCCGCCGGTCGCCTCCGGCGTGGGGGACGGGGAGGGGGACGCGGGCCTCGACGCGGACGGGGAGGCGGAGGCGGACGCGGACGCGGACGGCTTGGGTGCGGGCTTCGTGGGCGCGGTGGCCGTCGGGGTCGGGCTCGGCGTACGTGTCGGGGACGGGGTCGGAGCGGGAGGGGGTGTGGGGCTGGGGGTCGGGGTGGGAGTGGGTGTAGGAGTCGGCGTCGGCGTCGGGCTGGGGGTCGGCGTGGGGGTGGGCGTGGGAGTAGGCGTCGGCTTCGGGTCCGTGGTCGGGTCCGGCGTCGGCTTCGGGTCCGGCGTGGGGCTCGGCGTCGGCTTCGGGTCCGGCGTCGGCGTCGGGTCCGGCGTGGGGCTCGGCGTCGGCTTCGGGTCCGGGGTGGGCGTCGGGTCCGGCTTCGCGGGCGGCTTCGGTGCCGTCGCCGCGGGCTCGGGCGCGGGGGTGCCGGCCGCGTCCGGGACCTCGTGCGTTCCCTTGAGGTAGTACGTGAACCAGGACCGCACGGTCCGCAGGTACTCCGTGGAGTGGTTGTACGACAGCACGGCCCGGTCCAGGTCCGCCTCCACCCGCAGGTCCCTGGTGCCCGCGCACAGGTACCGCCCGGCCGCGAGGGCCGCGTCGTACACGTTGTTCGGGTCGCGCCGCCCGTCGCCGTCCGCGTCCTGGCCCCAGGCCGCCCAGGTGGAGGGGATGAACTGCATCGGGCCGACCGCCCGGTCGTAGCGGGCGTCGCCGTCGTACGCCCCGCCGTCCGTGTCCCGGATGTTCGCGAAGCCGTTGCCGTCGAGCACGGGGCCGAGGATCGGCCTCAGCGTGGTGCCCGACGCGTCGACCCGGCCGCCGCGGGCCTGCCCCGATTCGACCTTGCCGATCGCCGCGAGCAGCTGCCAGCGCAGCCCGCAGCGGGCGTCGCTCTCCCCCACGTTCTTCTCCGCCCGCAGGTACGCGGCGAGCACGCTCGCGGGTATCCCCTGCGTTCCCACGCCCGCGGCCGCGCCCCCGGCGGCCGCTGCGGGAACGGTCTCGGCCGCCGGCTGCCCTGCCGGGGCGGAAGGCTGCCCGTCCGGCAGCAGCACGGCCTGCGGGTCGGGGCTGACCAGCGGCGGGAGTTCGGTGAAGTAGGAGCTGTCCCCTCCGGTGCCGCTGTCCGGGAGGGGCTGCGCGCCGCCGTCCCCGGCGGCGGAGGTCCGCTCCCCGCTCCCGCCGGCCGGCCCCTGGGAGGCGGTCACCGCGGCGACCACCAGGGCGGATACCAGGGCTGCCGCCGCGCCCCTGCGCAGCCCGCGTCCGAATATTCGAGCCGACATCAGCCGGACCCCTCCCCCTCGACGTCCGCGTGACCCTACGTCAACTCCCTGCACAGGGCACGCACGCCGGGGTGGAATTCACCACATCCCCACGTCCTGCGGGGGTCGCGCATACTGGCCGCAGGGAGAAGATCCAGGAGAGGTGCCATGCCGTTCACGCTCAGCCATGCGGCCGCCGTCCTTCCGGCCGTCCGCCGTACCGGGCGGGCGCGGGGGCCGCTGGTCGCCTCGGCGCTGGTCCTCGGATCGTTCGCGCCGGACACCTTCTACTTCGCCGACGCGGTCGTCGGCGGGGTCATGTCGTACGGCGCCTTCACGCATTCCCTGCCGGGCGTGCTCACCGCGGACGCGGCGCTCACCGCCGTCCTCGTGGCGTGCTGGCTGCTGCTGCGCGAGCCGCTGATCGCGCTCCTGCCCCGCGGCCGGCGGGGCCGCGTCCACGCCTTCGTGCGGGGCGAGCACTGGCGGGGGCGCCGACTGCTCCCGCTCGCCCTCTGGTTCTACCTCTCGGCGGTCGCCGGATCGCTCACGCACGTCGTATGGGACAGCTTCACGCACCTGGACCGCTGGGGAACCGACGCCCTGCCCGCGCTCGGTGAGCCGCTCGCCTTCGGCCTGCCGCTCTACTCCTACCTGCAGTACGGGACTTCGGCGGTCGCCGCCTGCGCGATCGGCTGGTTCCTCTTGACGGCGCTGCGCCGGCTGCCGCCCTCCCCGGTCCCCGCGTCCGTGCCGGCACTGACCCGGGCCGAGACCCGGTGGGCGCTGGCCCTGCTCGCGGTGTGCGTGGCGGCAGGGGTCACGGTGCGCGTGATCCGCTTCTTCACCTTCTTCGACCGGATCCGCACGCCGCTCGACATCATCCCGACGGTCTGCTTCGGGGCGGGCGGCGGCCTCGCCGTGGGCCTGCTGCTGTACGGGGCCCTCGTACGGGTCCGGCACCGCGGCGGCCGCGCCCGCCGCACCCCGCAGGAGACGCGAACGCCCGTCCCCACGCTCTAGCGGGGACGGGCGTCGCGGACGGTCCGAGCGGGCGGGTCAGTGCGCGGCGGACTCCCAGTCGGAGCCGACGCCCACGGACACGTCCAGCGGGGCCCGGAGCTCGACGGCGGCGCCCATCTCGCGGCGCACCAGCTCCTCCACCCGCTCGCGCTCGCCCGGCGCGATCTCCAGCACGATTTCGTCGTGGACCTGGAGCAGCATCCGCGACCGCAGCCCGGCCTGCACGATGGCCCGGTCCACGCGCAGCATCGCGACCTTGACGATGTCGGCGGCGGTGCCCTGGATCGGGGCGTTGAGCGCCATCCGCTCGGCGGCCTCGCGGCGCTGGCGGTTGTCGCTGCCCAGGTCGGGCAGGTACCGGCGGCGGCCGAAGACCGTCGCCGTGTAGCCGGTGGCGCGGGCCTCGTCCACGACGCGCCGGAGGTAGTCGCGGACCCCGCCGAAGCGCTCGAAGAACGTCTCCATCAGGCCGCGCGCCTCGGCGGGCTCGATGTTCAGCTGCTGGGCGAGCCCGAACGCGGACAGTCCGTACGCGAGCCCGTACGACATGGCCTTGATCTTGCGGCGCATCTCGGCGTCGACCTGCGACCGCTCCACGCCGAACACCTGGGAGGCGACGGTGGTGTGCAGGTCCTCGCCGGTGGCGAACGCCTCGATCAGGCCCTCGTCCTCGGAGAGGTGGGCCATCACGCGCAGCTCGATCTGGCTGTAGTCCGCCGTCATCAGGGACTCGAAGCCCTCGCCGACGACGAACCCGCGGCGGATGGCGCGGCCCTCGTCGGTGCGCACCGGCACGTTCTGCAGGTTGGGGTCGGTGGAGGACAGCCGTCCGGTCGCGGCGACGGTCTGGCTGAAGCTGGTGTGCACCCGGCCGTCGGCGCCGATGGTCTTGACCAGGCCCTCGACGGTGACGCGCAGCTTGGCCTGCTCCCGGTGCCGCAGCATGATCACCGGCAGTTCGTGGTCGGTCTGCGTGGCCAGCCAGGCCAGCGCGTCCGCGTCCGTGGTGTAGCCGGTCTTGGTCTTCTTGGTCTTGGGCAGGTCCAGCTCGCCGAAGAAGACCTCCTGGAGCTGCTTGGGCGAGCCGAGGTTGAACTCGTGGCCGACCGCCGCGTGCGCCTCCTTCACCGCCTGCTGCACCGCTCCGGCGAACTGCTGCTCCATGGCCTCCAGGTGGTCGCGGTCGGCGGCGATGCCGGACCGCTCCATCCGGGCCAGCAGCTCGGACGTGGGCAGCTCCATGTCGTGGAGCAGCTCCACGGCGCCGACCTCGGCGAGCTTGCCGGTGAAGGCCTCGCCCAGGTCCAGGACCGCGCGGGCCTGCGCCATCAGCGCCTCGGCCTCGGCCGTCTCGTCGGCGCCGAAGGCCAGCTGACCGTCGGCGGCGGCCGGGGCCAGCTCGCGGTGCAGGTACTCGTTGGACAGCACGTCCAGGGCGAAGGACCGGCGGCCCGGCTTGACCAGGTAGGCGGCGAGCGCGGTGTCCATGGTGACGCCCGCGAGGCTCCAGCCGTGCTCGGGGAAGACCCGCATCAGGCCCTTCGCGTTGTGCACCACCTTCGGCCGCGCCGCGTCGGCGGCCCAGGCGGCGAAGGCCCGCTCGTCGGCCTCGTCCAGCTCGGACGGCTCGAACCAGGCGGCGGCGCCGTCGGCGGCGGCCAGCGCGATCTCGCTGACGTTGCCCTGCCCCAGCGCCCAGCTGTCCACGGTGGAGATGCCCAGCGGGACGCCCGCGCGGCCCTCGAGCCACGGCGCGAGCTCGCCCGCGCCCAGCACGCTGCCGTCCAGCTCCACACCGGCCGCGGCCGGAACGGGGGCGGGTTCCTCGGCGGCGCCCGGGTCCACGGCCAGCAGCCGCTCGCGCAGCGAGGCGTTGCGGATCTCCAGCACGTCCAGCACGCCGGTCACCGCGGACCGGTCGTACGGCAGGCGGGCCAGGTCGGAGGGGGTCTTGGGCAGCTCCACGTCCTTGACCATCTCGGTCAGGACGCGGTTGAGCTTGACGGCCTCCAGGTGGTCCCGGAAGTTCTGCCCGGCCTTGCCCTTGACCTCCTCGGCACGCTCCACGAGCTCCGCGAACGAACCGAACTGGGTGATCCACTTGGCGGCGGTCTTCTCACCGACGCCCGGGATGCCGGGCAGGTTGTCGGACGGGTCGCCGCGCAGCGCGGCGAAGTCCGGATACTGCTGGGGGGTGAGCCCGTACTTCTCCTCGACCTTCTCCGGGGTGAACCGGGTCAGCTCGGAGACGCCCTTGGTCGGGTAGAGCACGGTGGTGTGCGCGGAGACGAGCTGGAAGGAGTCCCGGTCGCCGGTGACGATCAGCACCTCAAAGCCCAGCGCCTCCGCCTGCGTCGCCAGCGTCGCGATCACGTCGTCGGCCTCGAAGCCGTCGACGGCGAACCGCGGCACGTGCATCGCGTCGAGCAGCTCTCCGATCAGCTCGACCTGCCCCTTGAACTCGTCGGGGGTCTTGGAGCGGTTCGCCTTGTACTCGGGGAACTCCGTCGAGCGCCACGTCTTGCGCGAGACGTCGAACGCCACCGCGAAATGCGTGGGCGCCTCGTCGCGCAGCGTGTTCGCCAGCATCGACGCGAAGCCGTAGATGGCGTTGGTCGGCTGGCCGGTCGCGGTGGTGAAGTTCTCCGCGGGCAGCGCGAAGAACGCCCGGTACGCCAGGGAGTGCCCGTCCATGAGCATCAGGCGGGGGCGGTCCGCTGCGGTCGTCTGGTCCGTCTTCTTCGATGCTGTCTCTGCCACGCCCCCGATCCTAGGCGCCCCCACCGACAATTCCGGACGGCCTGTGCGGAGGGGCAAATCCGGCGTCGGCGATGTCGGCGGAGCGTGACAGGATCGGATGTGTACGCGAAGACTGCTCGAAGGGGAGCGCCATGGCCACCAAGCCGCCCGCAGGTGATCCGGTCCAGGACGCGCCCCAGGTCGCGCCGCCGAAGCACGCGGCCGCCGGCCTCCCCGCGATCGGGCACACCCTGAAGATCGCGCAGCAGCAGATGGGCCTGGCCCGTACCGCCCGCACCCTGCTCAAGGTCAACCAGAAGGACGGCTTCGACTGCCCCGGCTGCGCCTGGCCCGAGGGCGACAAGCGGCACACCGCCGAGTTCTGCGAGAACGGGGCCAAGGCCGTCGCCGAGGAGGCCACGCTGCGCCGGGTCACCCCGGAGTTCTTCGCCGCCCACCCGCTCGCCGACCTGGCGACCCGCTCCGGCTACTGGCTGGGCCAGCAGGGCCGCATCACGCAGCCGATGTACCTCGCGGAGGGCGCCGACCGGTACGAGGCGGTCAGCTGGGAGCGCGCCTTCGAGGTCATCGCGCAGGAGCTGCGCGCCCTCGCCTCCCCCGACGAGGCCCTCTTCTACACCTCGGGCCGCACCAGCAACGAGGCCGCGTTCCTCTTCCAGCTCTTCGCCCGCGAGTTCGGCACCAACAACCTGCCCGACTGCTCCAACATGTGCCACGAGTCCTCGGGCTCCGCGCTCAACGAGACCATCGGGATCGGCAAGGGCAGCGTCTCCCTCGAGGACCTCCACCAGGCCGAACTGATCATCGTGGCCGGGCAGAACCCGGGCACCAACCACCCGCGCATGCTCTCCGCCCTGGAACAGGCCAAGGCCTCCGGCGCGAAGATCATCTCGGTGAACCCGCTGCCCGAGGCCGGCATGGAGCGGTTCAAGAACCCCCAGACCCCCCTCGGCATGCTCAAGGGCACCGCCCTCAACGACCTGTTCCTGCAGATCCGCATCGGCGGCGACCAGGCCCTCTTCCGCCTCCTGAACAAGCTCGTCATCGAGGCGGACGGAGCCACCGACCAGGCGTTCATCCGCGAACACACCCACGGCTACGAGGAGTTCGCCGCCGCCGCCAAGGAGGCGGACTGGGCCGAGACCCTCACCGCCACCGGCCTGACCCGGCCCGAGATCGAGCGCGCCCTCGACATGGTCCTGGCCTCCCGGCGCACCATCGTCTGCTGGGCCATGGGCCTGACCCAGCACAAGCACGCCGTCGCCACCATCCGCGAGGTCGTCAACCTCCTCCTGCTGCGCGGCGACATCGGCCGCCCCGGCGCGGGCGTCTGCCCCGTCCGCGGCCACTCCAACGTCCAGGGCGACCGCACCATGGGGATCTTCGAACGCCCCGCACCGGCCTTCCTCGACGCCCTCGACCGCGAGTTCTCGATCACCTCGCCCCGGCACCACGGCTTCGACGTGGTCCGCTCCATCCAGGCCCTGCGCGACGGCGAGGCCAAGGTCCTCTTCGCCATGGGCGGCAACTTCGTCGGCGCCACCCCCGACACCGAGGTCACCGAGGCCGCGATCCGCCGCGCCTCCCTGACCGTGCACGTCTCCACCAAGCTCAACCGCTCCCACGCCGTCACCGGCCGGCGCGCCCTGATCCTGCCCACCCTCGGCCGCACCGACAAGGACGTCCAGGCCGCCGGCAAGCAGTTCGTGACCGTCGAGGACTCCATGGGCATGGTCCACGCCTCCCGCGGCAACCTCTCCCCCGCGAGCCCGCACCTGCTTTCCGAGCCGGCCATCGTGGCCCGCCTGGCCCGCGCCGTCCTCGGCGAGGCCTCCACGACCCCGTGGGAGGAGTTCGAGCGGGACTACGCCGCCATCCGCGACCGGATCTCCCGGGTGGTGCCGGGCTTCGAGGACTTCAACGCCAAGGCCGCGCGCCCCGGCGGCTTCCGCCTCCCGCACGCCCCGCGCGACGAGCGCCGCTTCCCCACCAGGACCGGCAAGGCCAATTTCACCGCCGCGCCCGTCGAGTACCCCGAGGTCCCGCAGGGCCGGCTGCTCCTGCAGACCCTGCGCAGCCACGACCAGTACAACACCACGATCTACGGGCTCGACGACCGCTACCGCGGGATCACCGGCGGCCGCCGCGTGGTGATGGTCAACCCGCAGGACGCCGCCGAGCTGGGGCTGGCCGACGGCGCCTACACCGACCTGGTCAGCGAGTGGAGGGACGGCGTGGAGCGGCGGGCCCCGGGCTTCCGCGTCGTGCACTACCCGACCGCCCGCGGCTGCGCGGCCGCCTACTACCCCGAGACGAACGTGCTGGTCCCGCTCGACTCCACCGCGGACACCAGCAACACCCCCGCGAGCAAGTCCGTCGTCATCCGCTTCGAACCGGCCTGATAGAACGACCTCAGGACAAGATGGTTAACGAGCGTTGACGAACGGAGCCGGCCCATGGGCGAGCAGCACGCAGTGAAGTTCCCGCAGGAGGTCCTCGACGAGTACGCGGCCCTGGGCATCGACCTGCCCTCGCTCTTCTCGGCGGGCCACCTCGGCGAGCGCATGGACATCAGGATCCTGGAGGCCTCGGCCGAGCGGGTCGTGGCCACGATGCCGGTGGAGGGCAACACCCAGCCGTACGGGCTGCTGCACGGCGGAGCCTCCGCCGTGCTCGCCGAGACCCTCGGCTCCGTCGGCGCCATGATGCACGGCGGCATCACCAAGATCGCCGTCGGCGTGGACCTGAACTGCACCCACCACCGCGGCGTGCGCTCCGGCCTGGTCACCGGCGTCGCCACCCCCGTGCACCGGGGCCGCTCCACCACCACCTACGAGATCGTGATCAGCGACGAGCAGGACCGGCGCGTGTGCACCGCCCGTCTGACCTGCCTGCTGCGCGACGCCGACCCGGCCGGCGCCCAGAACCCCGCCGGAGCCTGAGCCCGGGCCGAAGGCCGCGCACGGCCGAGCCGAAGACCGCGCAAGCCAGGCCGAAAACCGCGCAAGGCCGGGCCGACGGCCGGGCACGGCCGGGGCCAGGACCCGCCGGACCCCGGCCCGCCGCCCGGCCGCGACCGCGGCCGCCCGCGCCCCCGGAGCCCCCGCAGGCCCGGACCCCGCCCCCACGGGCGGCGCGTCCGGGCCCGCGCCCGTTCCGGGGTGCCGCTTCCGGGGCCCCGGGCGCAGCGCCGCCACCCGACCCGGCCGCGCCGCCACCCGACCCGGCCGCGCCGCCGCCGGACCCGGCCGCGCCGCCGCCGGACCGGGTCGCGCCCCCGCCCCCCCCGTACGCCCCGTACGCCCCTCCGCCCGCACCCGCCCGGAACCCGCCACTCCGCACCCGTACCGCCCCCTTCTGTTGTGTCACCGATGGTGACCGCCTACCTTCCCCTCATGGGGACCCCGCCACGCTCCACGGTCCGGCACGCCGCCACCACCCTGCTCGCGGCGCTCACCCTGACCGGCACGCTCACCGGATGCACGCCTTCCGCCCCACCTCCCGCGGCAGGCCCGCAGAGCCCTTCCCCCAGCCCGTCCTCGCCGGCGCAGATCTGCACCAGCCTCGTCTCGTACTGGGCGAAGGAGACGCTCCTGGGCACCAAGTGGTCCGGTCTGGACTGGGAGCAGAAGGGCCTGTCCAACGACCAGTACGCGATCCACGAGGACGCCGTGGCCGCCGGGCGCGCCGAGGAGCGAACTGCCGGGCGGGAACAGGCACTTGAGCTGATCGACCGGTTCGTGGCGCAGCGCTGCGCCGAGCAGGACGGGGCGACGCGGAGCTCGGAGAACCGGCGCCCCCCGACGTGACCCGGGTCACCGCATTCCCGGGTGCGCTGTCCGGCTTCCGGGCACTCGGCGCCGTTTCGCCGAACCGCAGGTGAAGCGCGGTTTCGACTCCGGGACAAGATCCATCCCGCTCCAGTGGATCACCGGAGTTGATCACGCTCCGTAATGACCATGCCGTACCGAATCCCCCTTTAACGCAGGGAATGGCCACCCGCTGGATCCTTTCGGACACGCGCTGCCACATTCGGCCGAATTTGATCTAAGACAGGTGCATGGAGGCCTCAAGCCCCTTAGGGGAACAGGTATTTCTCAGGATGCGGACATTCTCCGACGCCGGTAAATGCCCGTTCTGTCCACACTCCCACCACGCATTCTTGGCCTTGGCATAACAAGAGCGTCACATCCTCCTTTCTCCGCTCCCCGTGTTCGCCACCTCGGGCCTAGAGTCACGGCCAGTCACCGCGCCGCTGGGCGCGACCAGCACGGCCGCTGTACATCCCAGTGCGGCCCGGCGACCGAACGGCACCTCACAGAGGGAGCCGCGCCAGGGAAAGGAAGAATCGTGCGACACCGTTCTTTGCTCGTCCTCACCACCGTGATCACCACGGGAGCACTGACCCTCACCGCCTGCGGATCGCGCGACGAGGCGAAGGGCGGGGACAAGTCCGACGGGAAGAAGACCGTCGTCGTCATCGGCGTGGACGCTCCCCTCACCGGCTCGCTCTCCGCCCTCGGCCAGGGCATCAAGAACTCCGTCGACCTCGCGGCCAAGACGGCCAACAAGAACAACGAGGTCCCCGGCATCGAGTTCAAGGTCGAGGCCCTCGACGACCAGGCGGTCCCCGCCTCCGGTCAGGCCAACGCCACCAAGCTCGTCGGCAACAAGGACGTCCTCGGTGTCGTCGGCCCGCTGAACTCCGGCGTCGCCCAGCAGATGCAGGGCGTCTTCGCCTCGGCGAACCTCGCGCAGGTCTCCCCCGCGAACACGAACCCCTCCCTCAGCCAGGGCGACAACTGGGGCAAGGGCGAGTTCAAGCGCCCCTTCCCGACCTACTTCCGCACCGCCGCCACCGACGTGGTCCAGGGCAAGTTCGCCGCCCAGTACCTCTTCAAGGACGCCGGCAAGAAGAAGGTCTTCGTCGTCGACGACAAGCAGACCTACGGCGCCGGCCTGGCCGCCATCTTCTCCGACGAGTTCAAGAAGCTCGGCGGCGAGGTCGTCGGCACCGACCACGTCACCGTGAAGGAGACCGACTTCTCCTCCACCGCCGACAAGGTCAAGTCCTCCGGCGCCGACTCCGTCTACTTCGGCGGCCAGTACCCCGAGGGCGGCCTGCTCGCCGACCAGATCAAGAAGACCGGCGCCAACATCCCGCTCATGGGCGGCGACGGCATCCAGGACCCGGCCTTCATCAGCGCCTCCGGCGAGGCCAACGAGGGCGACCTCTCCACCTCCATCGGCTACCCGGTCGAGAAGCTCCCCACGGCCAAGCAGTTCATCGAGGACTACAAGGCCGCCGGCTACAAGGACCCGTACGCCGCCTACGGTGGCTACTCCTACGACGCCGGCTGGGCCGTCGTCCAGGCCGTCAAGGCCGCCGTCGCCGCCAACGGCGGCAAGCTGCCCACCGACGCCCGCGCCAAGGTCGTCGAGGCCCTCGGCAAGGTCTCCTTCGAAGGCGTGACCGGCAAGGTCGCCTTCGACCAGTACGGCGACACCACCAACAAGCAGCTCACGGTCTACAAGGTCGAGGGCGGCAAGTGGATCGACGTCAAGAGCGACACCTTCAACCAGTAGTCCCCCCGTCCCGCTAGCCGGGACCCCGGGCCGGTCCACACGCCGGCCTGACCCCCTCAGAAAGAACCAGCCGCGCGAGGGCGCAAACAGCGCCCTCGCGCGGAGTCTTATCCGACACGCTCATCGGAGGCCCTGCGGTGCACGAACTGCCGCAACAGCTGGCCAACGGCCTTGCCCTCGGTGCCCTTTATGGCCTCATAGCCATCGGGTACACCATGGTCTACGGCATCGTCCAGCTCATCAACTTCGCCCACGGCGAGATCTTCATGATCGGCGGCTTCGGCGCGCTCACCGCCTACGCCGTCCTCCCGACCGGCACCTCCCTGCTGATCGCGATACCCATCATGATCGTCGGAGGCGCACTCGCCTCGGTCCTCGTCGCCACCGCAGCCGAACGCTTCGCCTACCGCCCACTGCGCAGCGCACCACGGCTCGCCCCGCTCATCACCGCAATCGGCCTCTCGATCGCGCTCCAGCAGCTTGTCTGGCAGTTCTACCCGGACGCCAAGAAGGCCGTCAGCTTCCCTGAGTTCAAGGGCGCCGCCTTCAAGATCACCGACAGCCTGGCCATCCAGCGCGCGGACCTCTTCGTCCTCATCCTCGCCCCGCTCTGCATGCTCGCCCTCGGCGTCTTCGTCTCCAAGAGCCGCAGCGGCCGCGCCATGCAGGCCACCGCGCAGGACCCCGACACCGCCAAGCTGATGGGCATCAACACCGACCGCATCATCGTCATGGCCTTCGCCATCGGTGCCGCGTTCGCCGCCGTCGCCGCCGTCGCCTACGGCCTCGACAAGGGCCAGATCAACTTCGAGATGGGCTTCATCCTCGGACTGAAGGCCTTCACCGCCGCCGTCCTCGGAGGCATCGGCAACATCTACGGCGCCATGGTCGGCGGCGTCGTCCTCGGCCTCGCCGAAGCCCTCTCGATCGCCTACATCGAAGAGATCCCCGGCATGCAGCAGCTCGGCGGTGGAGCCTGGTCCAACGTCTGGGCGTTCGTACTCCTCATCGTCGTCCTCCTCGTGCGGCCCCAAGGCCTGCTCGGCGAGCGCGTCGCGGATCGGGCGTGAGAACCATGACCACCAACACCACCCCGCAGACCGCCGTCGCCAAGCAGGGACCCGCCCCCGCCGCACTCCTCTACGCGGTCATCGGCGGCAGCCTCCTCACCGTCGTCAGCGCCTTCCTCGCCTGGACCTGGACCGCCGACTTCCCCGGCGACCTCACGTACTACGGCAGCCCGGCACCCATCCAGTTCCTCAGCCTCGTCGCCGGACTCCTCACCGCCGCCTTCGCGCTCTCCGCGCTCGGCACCAAGGGCCTGCGCTGGCTCACCCCCACCGGCGCCCGCAAGCCCGTGTGGATCCTCGCACTCGGCACCCTCGCCGGCACCTGGTTCACGGTCATCGCCATCGCCGTCGTCCTCGGCGGCTTCGCCCACCTGGAACCCGGCGCCTACGTCGCCCTCGTCGGCTCGCTCATCCCGGCCCTCGCCGCGTACAAGCTCCCCGACGACAGCCACAAGGCGGCCCCCGCCAAGCAGCTGCCCTCCTGGGCCGAAATCCTCCTCATCACCGGAGTGTTCGCCCTCGGCCTCTACGTCATCACCTTCGGCATCGACACCGATGACAAAGAACCGCAGCTCTTCGTCACCTACCTGATCATCGTCGGCTTCGCCGCCTTCGCCCTGCTCAAGGCCGGCCTCTTCGACCGGCTCGGCACCCTCACCGCGAAGCACCGCCAGGTCACCCTCCTCGGCACCGCAGCCGCCGCGATCGCCTTCCCCTTCATCCAGCAGAGCGGCGACACCTACACGCTCATCGCGGTCAACATCCTGATCTTCGCGACCGTCGCCCTCGGCCTCAACGTCGTCGTCGGCCTCGCCGGCCTCCTCGACCTCGGCTACGTCGCCTTCCTCGGCGTCGGCGCCTACGCGGCCGCCCTGGTCTCCGGAAGCACCGCCTCCGCCTTCGACATCCACCTGCCCTTCTGGGCAGCCGTCCTCGTCGGCGCCCTCGCCTCGCTCATCTTCGGCGTGGTCATCGGCGCACCCACCCTCCGCCTGCGCGGCGACTACCTCGCCATCGTCACCCTCGGCTTCGGAGAAATCTTCCGCATCGCCATGGGCAACCTCGACGGCACCTCCGGCCCCGACATCACCAACGGACCCAACGGCATCCCCAACATCCCCCACCTCGAACTCTTCGGGTGGAACTTCGGGGAATCCCACAACGTCCTAGGCATCACCCTCGGCGCCTACGCCAACTACTACTTCCTGATGCTGCTCGTCATGGCCCTGGTCGTCCTGGTCTTCGCCCGAGCCGGCAACAGCCGCATCGGCCGCGCCTGGGTCGCCATCCGCGAAGACGAGACCGCCGCCGAAGCCATGGGCATCAACGGCTTCAAGGTCAAGCTCATCGCCTTCGCCCTCGGCGCCACCCTCGCCGGCCTCGCCGGCACCGTGCAGGCACACGTCAACACCACGGTCGTCCCCGAGAACTACGTCTTCGCCGGACCCGTCCCGCCGAACTCCGCGTTCCTCCTCGCCGCCGTCATCCTCGGCGGCATGGGCACCATCCGCGGCCCCATCCTCGGCGCCGCACTCCTCTTCCTGATCCCGGCGAAGCTGGCCTTCCTCCAGGACTACCAGCTCCTCGCCTTCGGCATCGCCCTCATCCTGCTCATGCGCTTCCGCCCCGAAGGCCTCATCGCCAACAAGCGGGCGCAGCTCGAGTACCACGACGACACCGCTGACCAGGCCCCCACGGACCTGGCCACCGCCAAGGCGGGGGCGTGAACGACATGACCACCACAGACACCACCACCACGACCACCGTGCTCGAAGCCAGCGGCGTCACCATGCGCTTCGGCGGCCTCACCGCCGTCAAGGGCGTCGACCTCAAGGTCAACGCAGGCGAAATCGTCGGCCTCATCGGCCCCAACGGCGCCGGCAAGACCACCTTCTTCAACTGCCTCACCGGGCTCTACGTCCCCACCGAAGGCACGGTCACCTACAAGGGCACCGTCCTGCCGCCCACACCCCACAAGGTCACCGCAGCAGGCGTCGCCCGCACCTTCCAGAACATCCGGCTCTTCCACAACATGACCGTGCTGGAAAACGTCCTCGTCGGACGCCACACCCGCACCAAGGAAGGCCTCTGGTCCGCCCTCCTGCGCGGCCCCGGCTTCAAAAAGGCCGAAGCCGCCAGCGAAGCACGCGCCATGGAACTCCTCGAGTTCATCGGCCTCCAGCACAAAGCCCAGCACCTCGCCAAGAACCTCCCCTACGGCGAACAGCGCAAGCTCGAAATCGCCCGCGCCCTCGCCAGCGACCCCGGCCTCATCCTCCTGGACGAGCCCACCGCAGGCATGAACCCGCAGGAAACCCGGGCGGCCGAAGAACTCATCTTCGCCATCCGCGACAAGGGCATCGCCGTCCTCGTCATCGAGCACGACATGCGCTTCATCTTCAACCTCTGCGACCGCGTCGCCTGCCTCGTCCAAGGCGAAAAGCTCATCGAAGGCACCGCCGCCGAAGTCCAAGGCGACGAACGCGTCATCGCCGCCTACCTCGGCACCCCCTTCGAAGGCGCCCCCGGCGACGAAGAAGTCGCCGAAGTCGAAGCCGCCGAAGCCCACGCAGAAGCCGAAGCCGCCGAAACCGCGGCCCAGGACGAGGGCGAAACCGCCGAAACCGAAGCCACCCAGGCCGACGCCGACGCGGACAGCACCACCCGCACGGAAGGAGAGGCCAAGTGACCGCACTGCTCAAGGTCGAAGACCTCAAAGTCGCCTACGGCAAGATCGAAGCCGTCAAGGGAATCTCCTTCGAAGTCAACGAAGGCGAAATCGTCTGCCTCGTCGGCACCAACGGCGCCGGCAAGACCACCACCCTGCGCACCCTCTCCGGGCTCCTCAAGCCCACCGCGGGCAACATCACCTTCGACGGCCACCCCCTCGTCGGCGTCCCCGCCCACCGCATCGTCTCCATGAAGCTGGCCCACTCCCCCGAGGGACGCCACATCTTCCCCCGGCTGACGATCGCCGAAAACCTCCAGCTCGGCGCCTTCCTGCGCACCGACAAAGAAGGCATCGAAAAGGACATCCAGCGCGCCTACGACCTCTTCCCCATCCTGGGAGAGCGCCGCAAGCAGGCCGCCGGAACCCTCTCCGGCGGCGAACAGCAGATGCTCGCCATGGGCCGCGCCCTCATGTGCCAGCCCAAACTGCTCATGCTGGACGAGCCCTCCATGGGCCTCTCCCCCCTCATGATGCAGAAGATCATGGCAACCATCGCCGAACTCAAGGCCACCGGCACCACCATCCTGCTCGTCGAGCAGAACGCCCAGGCCGCCCTCTCACTCGCCGACCAGGCGCACGTGATGGAAATCGGCAAGATCGTGCTCTCCGGCACCGGCCAGGACCTCCTCCACAACGAGGACGTCCGCAAGGCCTACCTCGGCGAGGACTGACCACACACGTGTGAGGCCCGCCTCCCCTCGGGGGGAGGCGGGCCTCACGCACGTCCAGGATCAGGCGGCGAACGGACCCCCGCCACCGAACACCAGCTCCGCGAACCGCTCACCGATCAGACGGTGCCCCGCCGTATCCGGGTGCAGCCGGTCCGGCAACGGCAACGCCGCGAAATCCGCCTCGCCGTAAAGCGAAAGCCCATCCAGGTAATACAGGTTCTTGTCCTCGGCCGCCCGCTCCGACACGATCCGCTCCAACTCCGCCCGGATCACCTTCAACGTCAACCGGCCCGCCGCCACCTCCGCCGCATCACCCGTCGCCCGGTAACGCATCACCTTGCCGTCCGGATCCGGCGCCGTCGGACCCGGCGTGTCCTCATGCATCGGACACAGCACCGGCGACACCACCAGCAACGGCGTATCCGGCTGACCCTCCCGGATCGTGTCCAGGAACCCGTGCACCGCCGGAGCGAACGCACGCAACCGCATCAGATCCGTGTTCACCAGAGCAATACCGATCTTGACGCTGATCACGTCCGCCGGCACATCCCGCATCGCACGCGCCGTGAACGGATCCAGCAGCGCATTGCCACCCAGCCCCATGTTGACCAGGTCCACCCCACCCGCCGCAGCCGCCACCGCCGGCCACGTCGACGACGGGCTCTCCGCGTTCGTACCCTGACTCAGCGAACTGCCGTGATGCAGCCACACCCGGCGGCCGCTCTCCGCCGCCGCCTCCACCGGAGCATCCGTCCGCAACGCGATCAGCTCCGTCCGCTCGTTGTGCGGCAGCCAGATCTCAACGTCCTTCAGCTCCGCCGACAACCCGGCGAACCGAGCCGTACCCGACTCACCCGACACCGACTCCGACGTCAACGTCTGCATGTTGAAACGGAACTCATGGCCACCGTCCACCGTGGCCCGACCCGCCGGCCGACCATCCACGAACAGGTCGTACACACCCTCGGCGTTGTCCTGACCACCCTGGAACACGATCTTCGTCGGCATCGTCTCCAACTCGATCACCGTCGCCCGCGTACGGAACACCAACCGCACACCCGACGGCTGCGCCTCCACCGTCGCCAACTGCGCCGCCGGATGCTGCTTCCGCGCCCACGCGGGCATCCGGTGCGGCAGCAGGCCCAGCTCCGTCCGCTCCACCTCGAGAGCGCCGCGCAGCAGCGGCTCGATGGGCGTGGTGATCCATTCCGTCACATGAGAGGTCATGCTCACACGCTGCCCACCGGCACTCGAGGCCCGCCGGTGCGGGCCTCGACCCGTCGCGCGTAACGGGACCCGTCAGCTGTTGGCGGCGTTCTGCTTCTTCTCCTCGGCGTCCTCGATGACCGCCTCGGCGACCTGCTGCATCGACATGCGGCGGTCCATCGACGTCTTCTGGATCCACCGGAACGCCGCCGGCTCGGTGAGCCCGTACTGGGTCTGCAGGATGCTCTTCGCCCGGTCCACGAGCTTGCGGGTCTCCAGCCGGAGGGAAAGGTCCGCGACCTCCTTCTCCAACGCCTTCAGCTCAGCGAAGCGCGACACCGCCATCTCGATCGCGGGCACCACGTCGCTCTTGCTGAACGGCTTCACCAGGTACGCCATGGCACCGGCGTCACGGGCCCGCTCGACGAGGTCGCGCTGCGAGAACGCGGTCAGCATCAGCACGGGCGCGATGGACTCCTCCGCGATCTTCTCGGCCGCGGAGATCCCGTCCAGGACGGGCATCTTCACATCGAGGATGACCAGGTCGGGGCGGTGCTCCCGGGCGAGCTCCACGGCCGTCTGCCCGTCCCCGGCCTCACCGACGACGGAGTACCCCTCCTCCTCGAGCATCTCCTTCAGATCGAGACGGATGAGCGCCTCGTCCTCGGCGATGACGACGCGGGTCGTCAGCGGCGGAACGTGCGACTGGTCGGCGTCGGGCGTGGGCGTCGACTCGTGCGAGGCGGTCACTTGAGGGCTCCTCTATGCGCGGCTGTGCTGCTGCTTGGATGAGCCTACCTAGCTGCGATACGCGATGGTCACCCGGTACACTCCGACGAGCAACCCTGCCGGGTTGGTGGAATGGCATACACGGATGTCTCAAACACATCTGCCCGTGAGGGCTTGCGGGTTCGAGTCCCGCACCCGGCACTGTCCGAAAAGCGGACGTTCACCTTCGCATGAACGTTCGCTTTTTGCTGCGCAGAGTCATTCTGCGACACGCACAGTGGCGTCATGGAGTTCCACAGCCTCGAAGTACGCCAGACGGCCCTCGCCCTGTTGCGCGGCGGTACCCGGAATGCCGATGTCGCTCGGCACCTGAACGTGCCACGCGGCACCGTCGGCTACTGGAAGCACAAAGACCGGGCCCGGCGTGGCGAATGCCCGGGCCCGCACAGGCCGGATTGCCCGCGATGCGACGGCAGCCCCCTGGATGCACAGGCCTACGCCTATCTGCTTGGTCTCTATCTGGGAGACGGCCACATAAGCCACTACTCAAGGCACCGAGTACCCAGCCTCATGATCACCTGCGACGACCACTGGCCTGGACTCATGGACGCTGCCGAAGAGGCCATGCGCCGGGTATTACCCTCAAATCAGGTCTGCCGCGTCCGCAGGACAGGTTGCCACAACGTGAAGGTCACTTCGAAGCACCTGACCTGCCTGTTCCCGCAGCACGGCCCCGGCAAGAAGCACGAGCGGCGGATCGCCCTCGAGGACTGGCAGCAGGCGATCGTCGACGCTCATCCGTGGGAGTTCATCCGAGGGCTGATCCACTCCGACGGGTGTCGGATCACGAACTGGACCACCCGGACGGTCGGCGGGGTGAAGAAGCGCTACGAGTACCCCCGGTACTTCTTCACCAACAAGTCCGACGACATCCGCCGGCTCTGTACCGACACGCTCACCAGGGTCGGCGTCCAGTGGACGATCACCGCTCGCGGCAGTGACCCGTACAACGTGTCCGTCGCCCGCAAGGAGTCCGTCGCGCTGATGGACGCCCACATCGGGCCGAAGTACTAGCTAGGGCAGGTCCCCCTCCCCGCCCAGGTTGGCGACCAGGCGGCGCAGGACGTTGATGGTGGCGGCGTAGGCCTCGTCGTCGATGCCGTCGCGCATGCGGGCGTGGACCGCGGCGTTGCGGGTGTGGGCGCGGAGGCGGCCGGCTTCGCCTTCGGGGGTGAGGGTGAGGGTGCCGTCGGGTTCGGTGAGCCAGCCGCGGGCGGTGAGGTCCTCGTAGACGGTCTCGAAGTCGGTGTTCTGGTCGTCGAAGGGGGCGAGCTTCGCGGTGAGGGCGGGGCGGGTCCAGCCGCCGGGGTTGCCGGCGACGTGGTTGAGGGTCCACCAGTGGGGTTGGGTGAGGTCTTCCTCGGCGAGGGCGGTGCGGAGGCCGCCTATGGCGAGGTTGGCGGCTTCGCGGGTCCAGTAGCCGATGGGCTGGGCGGCGATGCGGTCCTGGGGGTAGTCCTTGATCGTCATGTGGTTGACCGTAGGACCTAAAGTCGGCTTGAGGTCAAGCACACGAGATGGGGACATGTGATGAGCGAGAAGGCCCGCAAGTTGTTCGACGCGCTGGATCTGAACGCGGACGGTCGGTTGACGCGGTTCGAGGTGATCGACGCGTTGCGGTCGAAGGGGCCGACGCTGGCGGCCCGGGGGGATCTGCCGTTCTGGGGGTTGGGGGATGCGGATGCGTCGTCGGCTCTGTTCGATGCCGCGGATGCGAACGGGGACGAGGAGTTGTCGTTCGAGGAGTTCGCGGCGGTCGTGGATCGGCGTTTCGGCTGGTAGCCGGGGGCGGGGCGCGGTGACCGCGTCGGGCGGGTGCTTGGCGGGTTGCCCGACGCGGTGCGTGTGGTGCGTGTGGTGCCGGAGCCGCGGCTGCCGCGGCGGGCGGTCAGCGGACGGGGTCGCCGATGTGGTGGATGCGGACGAGGTTGGTGGATCCGGTGACGCCGGGGGGTGAGCCGGCGGTGATGACGACGGTGTCGCCGGGGATGCAGCGGCCGATGCGGAGGAGTTCTTCTTCGACTTGGGCGACCATGGCGTCGGTGGATTCGACGTGGGGGCCGAGGAAGGTTTCGACGCCCCAGGTGAGGTTGAGTTGGGAGCGGGTGGCGGGGTCGGGGGTGAAGGCGAGGAGGGGGATGGGTGAGCGGTAGCGGGAGAGTCGGCGGACGGTGTCTCCGCTCTGGGTGAAGGCGACGAGGAATTTGGCGTCGAGGAAGTCGCCCATTTCGGCGGCTGCGCGGGCGACGGCTCCGCCTTGGGTGCGGGGTTTGTTGCGGTCGGTGAGTGGGGGGAGGCCCTTGGCGAGGATGTCTTCTTCGGCGGCTTCGACGATGCGGGACATGGTGCGGACGGTTTCGACGGGGTATTTGCCGACGCTGGTTTCGCCGGAGAGCATGACGGCGTCGGTGCCGTCGATGACGGCGTTGGCGACGTCGGAGGCTTCGGCGCGGGTGGGTCGGGAGTTGTCGATCATCGAGTCGAGCATCTGGGTGGCGACGATGACGGGTTTGGCGTTGCGCTTGGCGAGTTTGACGGCTCGCTTTTGGACGATGGGGACTTGTTCGAGGGGCATTTCGACGCCGAGGTCGCCGCGGGCGACCATGATGCCGTCGAAGGCGGCGACGATGTCGTCGATGTTGTCGACGGCCTGGGGCTTTTCGATCTTGGCGATGACGGGGAGGCGTCGGCCTTCCTCGTCCATGATGCGGTGGACGTCTTCGATGTCGCGGCCGCTGCGGACGAAGGAGAGGGCGATGACGTCGGCGCCGGTGCGCAGGGCCCAGCGGAGGTCGTCGATGTCTTTTTCGGAGAGTGCGGGGACGGAGACGGCGACGCCGGGGAGGTTGAGTCCCTTGTGGTCGGAGACCATGCCGCCTTCGATGACGGTGGTGTGGACGCGGGGGCCGTCGATGGCGGTGACTTCGAGGGTGACGCGGCCGTCGTCGACGAGGATGCGTTCGCCGGTGGTGACGTCGGTGGCGAGGCCCTTGTAGGTGGTGCCGCAGGTGTGGCGGTCGCCTTGGTGGTCTTCGACGGTGATGGTGAACTCGTCGCCGCGTTCAAGGAGTACGGGGCCTTCGTGGAATCGGCCGAGTCGGATCTTCGGGCCTTGAAGGTCTGCGAGGATGCCGACGCTGCGGCCGGTTTCGTCGGAGGCTTTGCGTACGCGCTGGTAGCGCTCCTCGTGTTCGGCGTAGGTGCCGTGGCTGAGGTTGAGGCGGGCGATGTCCATTCCGGCTTCGACCAGGGCTTTGATCTGGTCGTATGAGTCGGTGGCGGGGCCCAGGGTACATACGATTTTCGCTCGGCGCATGGGGCGAGCGTATTCCCCTACCAGGGAGTAGGAAATTGGTTCCGGGTGTCCGCTCAACAACCTTTGAGCAAAAGGTTGTTGACAATTGTTGAATGTGCATGGGGGTGCTCTGATGAGCACCCCCGGAGCGCGTTGTGGGGGGTGTTTCAGAGCTGGGGCGGGGTCATGGTGAAGCGGGCGTTCACTTGGGCGTAGACGGTCTGGCGCTGGGGTTCGAGGTCGAGGGGCGGGGCTCCGGCGTCCTCGGCGGCGCTGAAGGCCATGGTGCGCATGCCGCCGGCTTGGCCCGGGGGGAAGGGGGCGGCGTTCTCGGCGCCGAGGTCGGCGAGTTCGACGAGGGCGGCGAGGCGGGCGCCGAGGGCTTCGGCGTATTCGCGGGCGCGCTGGACGGCTTCGAGTACGGCTTGGCGGCGGGCTTCGCCGTGGGCGGGTGAGGTGGGGCGCAGGGCCCACCAGGGGCCGTCGACCTGGGTGAGGTCGAGGTCGGCGAGGCGGGTGGTGAGTTCGCCGAGTGCGGTGAAGTCGCTGAGTTCGGCGGTGATGTGGACGCGGCCGTGGTAGGCGCGGATGCGTTCGGCGCGGCCGTGGCGGGTGAGTTCGGGGGTGATGGAGAAGGCGCCGGTTTCGAGTTTCTCGACGGGGTCGCCGTAGCTTTTGATGAGGTCGAGGACGGCGGTGTTGCGGTGGGTGAGGTCGTCGAGGGCGGTGCGGCGGTCGGTGCCGCGGGCGCTGACGGTGATGCCGATGCGGGCGATTTCGGGGTCGACTTCGAGGCGGGCTTCGCCGCGGACGGCGACGCGGGGCACTTCGGGGGTTCCGTAGGGCTGGGGGGTCGTGTCGTGCGATGCGTCCTGGGTCATGGCTTCACTGTCGCACTGTGGGTGAGAATCTACGCGCGTTGTTCACGCCTCTGAAGGGGAGATGGCATGGGGTTCGACCGTAGGGCTTTTCTTGGGACGACGGCTGCGACGGGTGCGGCCGTGGCGTTGGCGGGGGCTTCCGGCGCCCCGGCCGCGGCCGCGGACCGGCCGGTGCCGGCGAAGGGGCCGGGGAGGGGGCCGGGGGCGCGTACGTACGCGTTCACGGTGATGGGGACGACGGATCTGCACGGGAACGTCTTCAACTGGGACTACTTCACGGACCGGGAGTTCGACGACAAGGCGCACAACGATGTGGGTCTGGCGAAGATATCGACGCTGGTGGACCAGGTGCGGGCGGAGAAGGGGCGGCGGAACACGCTGCTGATCGACGCGGGTGACACGATCCAGGGCACGCAGCTTTCGTACTACTACGCGAAGGTGGATCCGATCACCGCGCGGCAGGGTCCGGTTCACCCGATGGCGCAGGCGATGAACGCGATCGGCTATGACGCGGCGGCGCTGGGGAACCACGAGTTCAACTACGGCATTCCGGTGCTGCGCAAGTTCGAGGAGCAGTGCGACTTCCCGCTGCTGGGGGCGAACGCGCTGGATGCCAGGACGCTGCGGCCGGCGTTCGCGCCGTACAGCATGCACTGTCTGCGGACGCCGCACGGGCGGGATGTGAAGGTGGCGGTGCTGGGGCTGACGAACCCGGGGATCGCGCTGTGGGACAAGGCGAACGTGCAGGGGAAGATGACGTTCCCCGGGTTGGAGGAGCAGGCGGCGAAGTATGTGCCGAAATTGCGTTCGATGGGTGCCGACGTGGTCATCGTGTCCGCGCATTCGGGTTCGAGCGGGACGTCGTCGTACGGGGATCAGCTGCCGTACGTGGAGAACGCGGCGGCGCTGGTGGCGGAGCAGGTGCCGGGGATCGACGCGATCCTGGTGGGGCATGCGCACACCGAGATCCCGGAGTACCGGGTGCGGAACGAGGCGACCGGCCGGGACGTGGTGTTGTCGGAGCCGTTGAAGTGGGGGCAGCGGCTGACGTTGTTCGACTTCGAGCTGACGTGGGTGAAGGGCCGCTGGTCGGTGGCGAAGGTCGCGGCGCGGGTGCTGAACTCGAATACGGTGGCGGAGGATCCGAAGATCACCGGGTTGCTGTCGGACGAGCACCGCAAGGTCGTGGCGTATGTGAACCAGGTGATCGGTACGTCGACGCAGGCGATGTCGGCGGCGGAGGGGCCGGTCAAGGACGTGGCGATCATCGACTTGATCAACCATGTGCAGGCGGAGACGGTGCGGGCGGCGCTGTCCGGTACGGAGTGGGCGGGCCTGCCGGTGGTCTCGCAGGCTTCGTGCTTCTCGCGTACGGCGGCGATTCCGGCGGGCCGGGTGACGATCCGCGATGCGGCGGGCCTGTATCCGTTCGAGAACACGCTGGAGGCGCGGCTGCTGACGGGCGCGCAGGTGAAGGACTATCTGGAGTATTCGGCGCGGTACTACGTGCGGACGGCGCCGGGTGAGGTGGTGGATCCGGCGAAGCTGACGAACGCGGAGGGCGTTCCGGACTACAACTACGACGCGGTGTACGGGTTCTCGTACGAGGTGGATGTGGCGCAGCCGGTGGGTTCGCGGATCGTGGGGCTGTCGTTCGAGGGGGAGCCGGTGGATCCGGCGGGGCGGTTCGTGTTGGCGGTGAACAACTACCGGGCCTCGGGTGGCGGGAATTTCCCGCATGTGCCGCAGGCCAGGCAGTTGTGGGCGGATTCGGACGAGATCCGTAACACGATCATCCAGTGGGTGAAGGCGAAGGGGACGGTGGATCCGGCGGGGTTCGCTTCGGTGTCGTGGCGGTTGACGCGGGAGGGTGTGCCGGTGTTCTAGCCGGTTTCGTCGGTCAGGGGTGTTCGACCAGTGGGAGCAGCTCGCCTGTGGGTTGGGGGCGGGTGTGCTCCCGCTGTTCGAGGCCGAAGGTGGTGAAGGCGGTGCGTGCGGGTTGGGGGTAGGGGTTTTTGCCGGTGAGGGTGTTGAGGATGGCGGCGCTGCGCCAGGCGGCGAGGCCGAGGTCGGGGGCTCCGACGCCGTGGGTGTGGCGTTCGCCGTTTTGGACGAAGATGCTGCCGGTGAGGGCGGGGTCGGTGATCATCCGGTAGCGGTCGTCGATGCGGGGGCGGCCGGAGGAGTCCTTGCGCAGGTAGGGGTCGAGGCCTGCGAGGAGGCTGGTGAGGGGGCGTTCGCGGTAGCCGGTGGCGAGGACGACGGCGTCGGTGGTGAGGCGGGAGCGGGTTCCCTGGTCGGTGTGTTCGAGGTGGAGTTCGACCTTGGTGGTGGCGACGCGGCCGGCGGTGCGGACGTGGACGCCGGGGGTGAGGACGGTGTCGGGCCAGCCGCCGTCGAGGGTGCGCCGGTAGAGCTCGTCGTGGATGGCGTTGATGGTGTCGGTGTCGATGCCCTTGTGGAGTTGCCATTGGGCGGGGACGAGCCTGTCGCGGACGGGTTCGGGCAGGGCGTGGAAGTAGCGGGTGTAGTCGGGGGTGAAGTGTTCGAGGCCGAGTTTGGAGTACTCCATGGGGGCGAAGGAGGGGGTGCGGGCGAGCCAGGTGAGGCGTTCGCGGCCGGCGGGGCGGGCGCGCAGGAGGTCGAGGAAGACCTCGGCGCCGGACTGGCCTGATCCGATGACGGTGACGTGTTCGGCGCCGAGGATGCGGGTGCGGTTGTCGAGGTAGTCGGCGGAGTGGATGACGGGGACGGTGGGGGCTTCGGCGAGGGGGCGCAGGGGTTCGGGGATGTAGGGGGCGGTGCCGATGCCGAGGGCGAGGTGGCGGGTGTGGGTGCGGCCGAGGGCTTCGGCTTCGCCGTCGGGGTCGAGTTGGGTGAAGTCGACTTCGAAGAGCTCGTGTTCGGGGTTCCAGCGGACGGCGTCGACTTGGTGGCCGAAGTGGAGTCCGGGGATGCGGCCGGCGGCCCAGCGGCAGTAGGCGTCGTATTCGGCGCGCTGGATGTGGAACTGCTCGGCGAAGTAGAAGGGGAAGAGCCGTTCCTTGTGCTTGAGGTAGTTGAGGAAGCTCCAGGGGCTGGCCGGGTCGGCGAGGGTGACCAGGTCGGCGAGGAAGGGGACTTGGAGGGTGGCTCCGTCGATGAGGAGTCCGGGGTGCCAGCGGAAGTCGCGGCGCTGGTCGTAGAAGGCGGTGGCGAGTTCGCCCGCGCCTTGGTGGGGCAGGCCGTGGGCGAGGGCGGCGAGGGAGAGGTTGAAGGGGCCGATGCCGATGCCGACGAGGTCGTGGGGGGCTTCGGGGTGTGCGGCGGTCATGGGTGGGTGCTGCCTTCCAGGTGGGCGATGAGGGTGTCCAGGTCTGCTGCGGTGGTGTGCGGGTTGAGCAGGGTGGCTTTGAGCCAGAGGCGGCCGTCGGCGCGGGTGCGGCCGAGGACGGCTTGGCCTTGGTGCAGGAGGGTGCGGCGCAGGGTGGCGACCTGGGTGTCATCGGCGTGGGTGGGCCGGAAGAGCACGGTGGTGAGGGTGGGGTGTGCGTGGAGGGTGAGGTGGGGGTGGGTGTGGATGCGGTCGGCGAGTTGTTGGGCGAGTGCGCAGGTGTGGTCGATGAGGTGGGTGAGGCCGTCGCGGCCGAGTGAGCGCAGGGTGGCGGCGATTTTGAGGGTGTCGGGGCGGCGGGTGGTGCGCAGGGAGCGGCCGAGGAGGTCGGGGAGGCCGGCTTCGGTGTCGTCGGGGGCGTTGAGGTAGTCGGCCTGGTGGGCGAGGGGGGCCAGCAGGGCGGTGTCGGGGACGGCGAGGAGTCCGGCGGCGGCGGGCTGCCAGCCGAGTTTGTGCAGGTCGATGGTGAGGGATGCGGCTCGGTCGAGGCCGGTGACTTTGTGCCGGTGGCGGGGGGTGAGGGCGAGGAGCCCGCCGTAGGCGGCGTCGATGTGGAGGTCGGCGTGGTGGTGGTCGCAGAGGTCGGCGATGCGGTGGAGGGGGTCGACGAGTCCGGCGTCGGTGGTGCCGGCGGTGGCGGTGACGAGGACGGGGCCGGGGGTGGTGGCGAGGGTCCGGGCGAGGTCGTCGGGGTGGAGGGTGCCGGTGGGGGTGGGGATGGCGGTGGCCGGGGGGAGGCCGAGGAGCCAGGCGGCGCGGGGGATGGAGTGGTGGGCGTTGGCGCCGTGCAGGACGGTGAGGCGGGGGCCGTGGCGTTCGCGGGCGAGGAGCAGGGCGAGTTGGTTGGCTTCGGTGCCGCCGGTGGTGACGAGGGCGTCGGCGTTTGGGGTGTCGTAGAACTCGGCGGCGAGGGTGCGGGTGACGAGGGCTTCGATGGCGGAGGCGGCGGGGGCCTGGTCCCAGGAGTCGAGGGAGGGGTTGAGGGCGCTGGCGGCGAGGTCGGCGGCGGCTGCGACGGCGAGCGGCGGGCAGTGGAGGTGGGCGGCGCAGAGGGGGTCGGCGGGGTCTGCGGCGCCGGCCGCGAGGGTGTGGACGAGGGTGCGGAGCGCTTCGTGGTCGCCGGTTCCGCGGGGCGGGAGTACGTCGCCCAGTGCGGCCCGGACGCGGGCCGTGAGGGGGTCGGGGCCGCCGGCCGGGAGTGGCCCGCCGCGCTCCTCGGCTCCGGTGCGCAGTGCGTCGAGGACGGTGTCGAGGAGGGGGCGCAGGGCTGCGGGGCCGCCTGTTCCGCCGGCGAGGGGCGGGGTGCCTGTGCCAGTGCCGGGCGGCGGGGTCATCGGGGTCCTCCGGGGCTGGGAGGGGTGCGGGGGTGGGCACCCGGCCGGTACAACGATCCGACCCGAATGGGGTAACCGCCGGGGTTTGTCCGGGGTCGATTTCCGGCCGGTTGCCTCCCGGGGGCGGGGTGGGGCGGCGTGCCGCTGTGCGGTGCCGGTCCCCCGCCCCACCCCGTCCCGCCCCACCCCGTCCCGCCCCGCTCTTTCCCGTGCGGTGGGGGCGGGGTGCGGTCAGGTGCCGCGGACCCGCAGGGCGCGGGCGAGGTCGTCGAGTTGGTCGACGAGCTTGCGGCGCAGGAGGGGGAGGATGTCGGGGTCGGCGAGGCAGGCGTGGCCGGTGTCGAGGTGTTCTTGGTCCACGGCGTAGGCGGGGAAGGCCCAGCGGCCGGCGGCTTCGCCGATGGCGGGGCCGCGGCGGGCGGCGAGTGCGACGGCGTCGGGGTAGAAGCGGGGCACGTACTCCTTGACGAGGTCGGCTTGTTCGGGCTGCCAGAAGCCTTGGGCGGTGGCGCTGAAGAGGTAGTTGGAGAGGGTGTCGTCGTGGAAGAGGCGGTCCCAGGCGGCGGCCTTGGCCTGCGCGGTGGGCAGGGCGGCGCGGCAGCGGGCGGCGCCTTCCTGGCCGGTGGCGCTGGGGTCGGTGGCCAGGGCGGCGTCGATGTCGCGCTCGTCGACGGCGCCGAGGACGGCGAGGCGGGACAGGATGCGCCAGCGCAGTTCGGGGTCGAGTGACGGGCCGCCGGGGACGGAGTCCTCGTCGAGCCAGGAGGCGATGGTGTCGGGCTGGGCGGCGCTGTCGATGAGGGTGCGCACGGCGGTCAGGCGCAGGCCGGGGTCGGAGCCGCCCTCGGTGGTGCGCAGCAGGTCGCGGGCGATGGCGGTGAGGGTGGCCAGGGCTTCGGTGCGCTGTTGGGGGGCGGTGTAGCGGGTGGCGATCTGGGTGCGGGCGAAGGTGAGGACGCCTTGGACGAGGGCCAGGTCGCGTTCGGCGGGCAGGTGGGCCTCGGCGGTGGCCAGGTAGTCGGCGGGGGCGAGTTCGCCGTCGCGGACCATGTCCCGCAGGGAGTTCCACACGACGGTGCGGGTGAGGGCGTCGGGGATGTCGGAGAGGCCGCGCAGGGCGGTTTCCAGGGAGGTGTCGTCGAGGCGGACCTTGGCGTAGGTGAGGTCGCCGTCGTTGAGGACGAGGAGGGCGGGGCGGGGGCCGGCTGCGGAGAGGACCTCGTCGGAGGGGATGTCGAGGGGGAGGAGTTCGGTGCGTTGCAGGGTCCGCCCGTCGGCGGGGTCGCGGTGGTAGACGCCGGCGGCGATGCGGTGGGGGCGGCTGCCCTTGCGGTCGACGGTGAGGGTCCAGCCGGCGGGGCCTTCGGTGCTCTCCTCGATCTGCGGGGTGAGGGTGTCGGTGCCGGTGGTGCGCAGCCAGTCCCGGGCCCAGGCGTGGACGTCGCGTTCGGTGTGGGCGGCGAGGGAGTCGACGAAGTCGGCGAGGGAGGCGTTGGCGAACTTGTGGCGGGCGAAGTGGGTGTTGATGCCGGCGAGGAAGTCCTTCTCGCCGAGCCAGGCGACGAGCTGGCGCAGGGCGGAGGCGCCCTTGGCGTAGGAGATGCCGTCGAAGTTGAGGAGGGCGGAGGCGGTGTCGGGGACGTCGTCGGGGTCGGGGGCGACGGGGTGGGTGGAGGGGCGCTGGTCGGCGTCGTAGCCCCAGGCCTTGCGGGAGACGCCGAACTCGGTCCAGGTGTCGGTGAAGCGGGTGGCTTCGGTGAGGGTCTGGTAGCCCATGTACTCGGCGAAGGACTCGTTGAGCCAGATGTCGTCGAACCAGGCGAGGGTGACGAGGTCGCCGAACCACATGTGGGCCATCTCGTGGGCGATGACCATGGCGCGGGTCTGGCGTTCGGTGTCGGTGACGGCGGAGCGGTAGATGAACTCGTCGCGGAAGGTGACGAGCCCGGGGTTCTCCATGGCTCCGGCGTTGAACTCGGGTACGAAGGCCTGGTCGTAGGAGTCGAAGGGGTAGGGCTCGGTGAACTTCTCCTGGTACCGGTCGAAGCAGTCCTTGGTGAGGGAGAGGATCTCCTCGGCGTCGGTGTCCAGGTGGGGGGCGAGGGACTGGCGGCAGTGGATGCCGAAGGGCAGTCCGGCGTGTTCGGTGGTCACGCTGTGCCAGGGGCCTGCGGCGACGGCGGCGAGGTAGGTGGAGATGAGGGGGGTGGGGGCGGATGCCCAGACGCCGGCGCCGTCCGCTTCTCGGGTTCCGGTGCGGGTGGTGATGCCGTTGGCGAGGACGGTCCAGTGTGCGGGGGCGGTGACGGCGAACTCGAAGACGGCCTTGAGGTCGGGCTGGTCGAAGGCCGGGAAGACGCGCTGGACGTCGTCCATGAACATCTGGCTGTAGACGTACGCCTCCCCGTCGGCGGGGTCGGTGAAGCGGTGCAGGCCCTCGCCGGTGCGGGAGTAGCGCATGCGGGTGTCCAGGCGCAGCTCGTGGGGTCCTTCGGCGAGGCCGGTGAGGGGGAGCCGGTTGTCGTCGAGGGCGGCCGGGTCGAGGGGGTGGCCGTCGAGCGTGGCGGAGCGCAGTTCGTCCGGTTTCAGCTCCAGGAAGGTGTCTCCGGCGGTGCGGGCGGTGAACCGGATGACGGTGGTGGAGTCGAAGGTGTCGCCGCCGGTGGTGAGGTCGAGGGTGACGGCGTAGTGGTGGACGTCGAGGAGCTGGGCTCGGAGCTGCGCTTCGTTGCGCGTGAGTGCGGACATGGGGCCATGCTGCCGCACGGTCCGGCCGGGGCCCCAGCGTGTTTCGCCGGTGCCGTGGCCGGGAGGTCTGCCGGGCGTCTCGGCGCGGTGGGGCCTCCCGGTCGCGGCACCGGGGGTGCTGGGTGCTGGGGGGGGGCTGGGGGGCTGGGCTGCTAGGCCTGCTCTTCGCCGGCCGCGATGGTCTCGTGGTGGCGGATGACCTCGGCGATGATGAAGTTGAGGAGCTTCTCGGCGAAGGCGGGGTCGAGTTTGGCGTTCTCGGCGAGCTGGCGCAGCCGGGCGATCTGGCTGGCCTCGCGGCCCGGGTCGGCCGGGGGGAGCTGGTGCCTGGCCTTGAGGTGGCCGACCTGCTGGGTGCACTTGAACCGCTCGGCGAGCATGTGGACCACGGCGGCGTCGATGTTGTCGATGCTGTCGCGCAGGCGGGCGAGTTCGGCGGCGACGCTGTCGTCGATCCCGTTGTCGAACCTGTTGTCGATGTCGTCGCTGTTGTTCATGGTTCCCGAGAATACGTGGCGGTGGCGGGTGGTTTCCCGGGCAGCCGATCAGTGAGACGGGAACCGGTCGTGTGCTGGTCGGGGACCTGTCGGGATCCGGTCACAGGGGCAGGATCGCGGTGACGAGCCAGCCCCCTTCGGGGGTGGGGCCGGCGGTGAGGGAGCCGCCGAGGGCTTCGGCGCGTTCGGCCATTCCGGCGAGGCCGTAGCCGCCGCCCCGGGCGTTCTCGGAGAGCGGGGCGGGATGGCCGCCGTCGTCGGCGACGCGGACTTCCAGGCCGGTGGGGACGGTGCGCAGGCCGATGCGGACGGCGGTGGCGGTGGCGGCGTGTTTGCCGATGTTGGTGAGGGCTTCCAGGACGATGCGGTGGGCGGTGGCGGCGACGTGGCCGGGGAGCCGGGCCGCGAGGCCCTCCTCGATGTAGAGGACCACGGGCGGGCCGGTGCGGGCGAAGCGCTCGGTGAGGTCGCGTAGGTCGTCGAGGCCCGCGACGGGGCTGGTGGCGGCGCCGGGGGCGGCTGGGCCGTCGTCGTTCTCGCGGAGGATCCTCACGAGGCGGCGCATGGAGCCGAGGGCTTCGTCCCCGGCGGTTTCGATGCGGCCGAAGATCTCGGCGGCGCGTTCGGCGGAGACCTTGGTGAAGCGGGCGGCGCGGGCCTCGACGACGATCCCGGTGACGTGGTGGGCGACGAGGTCGTGGAGTTCGCGGGCGAGTTCCAGGCGTTCGGCGGTGCGGACGGCGCGCAGGTCGCGGACGCGTTGGACGGACTGGAGGCGCAGGAGCAGGGAGTAGGCGGTGACGACGACGGTGAGGACGGAGAAGAGGAGGGTGAAGCGGCCGGGATCGGTGTCGCGTACGGGTACGGCCATGCAGCCGAGGCCGAGGAGGGGGCCGAGGACGGCGGCGGTGCGGGCGGGGGCGCGGAGCAGGATCTGGGAGAGCAGGACGAGCAGGGCGATGGCTTCGCCGCCGCCCCAGACGACGAGGGGGTGGTGGCCGAGGATGAGGAGGAGGGTGACGGTCCAGGTGACGGCGGCGGCGAACCAGGCGCGGGCGAGGAGGGGGATGCCGGGCCAGGGCGCGGCGCTGAGGCAGACGAGGATGCCGGATGCCCAGACGGCGCCGTGGGGGAGGCTGGGCTGGCGGGCGAGGACGACGCCCTCGAAGGTGACGAGGGCGAGGAGGACGAGGGAGAGGCCGAGGCGGATGGCGGCGGCGGGGCGGGGGTGCCGGCGGGCCCATCCCGCGAGCGGGCTCACCGGGAGGCCCCTGCTCCGGCCGGGCCGGGCCCTGGGCGGGCGGCTTGGCCGGGCCCTGGGCGGGCGGCTTGGCCGAAGCCCGGCCCTGGGCGGGCGGCTTTGCACAGCGCCGGGTCGGCTGCGCCGAAGCCCGTTGCCTTGGGGGCGGCTGCGCACAGCGCCGGGGCGGCTGCGCCGAAGCCCGTTGCCTTGGGGGCGGCTGCGCCGAAGCCCGAGCCCCTGGGGGCGGCGTTGAACGGGGCCGGGCCGGCTGCGCCGGGGCTCCCTGGGGCTCCGCCCCAGACCCCGCGCCTCAAACGCCGGCGAGGCTGGATTTGCCCGGCCCGGACCACACGGCAAGCCTGAAGTTGCCCGCCCTGGGGTGCACGGAGGAGCCGGATGCTCTCGCTCGATGGCGCGCGGCGGAGCCGGATGCTCCCGCCCTGGGGCGGCACACGGCGGAGCCGGACGCTCCAGCCCTGGGGCGGCACACGGCGGAGCCGGATGCTCCAGCCCTGGGGCGGCACACGGCGGAGCCGGACGCTCCAGCCCTGGGGCGGCACACGGCGGAGCCGGACGCTCCAGCCCTGGGGCGGCACACGGCGGAGCCGGATGCTCCCGCCCTGGGGCGGCACACGGTGGGGCCGGATGCTCCCGCCCTGGGGCGCGCGGCGGAGTCGGGGGGCGGGGGCGGGTTTGGTGGTGGGTGCGGCCTCATGCCGCATGGGCCAGGCCGCTTTCCCAGGCCCAGGCGGCGATTTCTACGCGGTTGCGGGCGTCGAGTTTGGCCTGGACGTTGGCGAGGTGGGTCTTGACCGTGGACAGGGAGACGAAGAGCTCGGCGGCGATCTCCGCATTGGTGAGGCCGCGCGCGAGGCAGCGTACGACGTCGCGTTCCCGTTCCGTCAGCGGTTCCGCGGGCCGGCGGGCCTGGGAGGCCGGGGTCCGCGGGGCCATTTCGCGCAGCAGCCGGACGGTGATGGCGGGCGAGACGAGGGAGTCCCCGACGGCCGCGGCGCGTACCGCTTCAACCAGCATGGCCGGGCTGGCGTCTTTCAGGAGGAAGCCGGATGCTCCGCCGTGGAGCGCCGCGTGGACGTACTCGTCGAGGTCGAAGGTGGTGACGATGACGATGCGCGGGCCGTCCTGGCCGGAGAGCCGGCGGGTGACCTCGAGGCCGTCGAGCTTCGGCATGCGGATGTCGAGGAGCAGGACGTCGGGCCGGTGCTCGGCGACGGCCGCGAGGGCGGCTTCGCCGTCGACGACGTCGGCGAGGACCTCGATGTCCGGCTGGCTCTCGAGGATCATCCGGAATCCGGTCCTGACCATCTCTTGGTCGTCCGCGATGACCACTCTGATCGCCATGCGCTGCCTGCCCCACTGTCGCCCGCTGCCGCCTGCGCTTCGTTCCCATGGGACCGGTGCGCGCCGGGGCCCGCAACCGCACAGGGGACCATCGGGCGGTACTCCTGGCGACGATACGTGCGTACGGAGCACGCGGCCTCGCCCTTCCGGCCGGTTCGTGCCCGGCCGGAAGGACGAGGACCAGGGGGTGGGGCGGATGCTGCTACATGCTCGCCGCTGCGCTCTTGATCGCGGCGGCGAAGGTGGAGACCTCGGTGTAGACGCCGGGGTAGTCGGGCCGTGCACAGCCCTGGCCCCAGCTGACTATGCCGACCTGGATCCAGGCGTTCGCGTTGTCCCGGCGGAACATGGGGCCGCCGGAGTCACCCTGGCAGGTGTCGACGCCGCCCTGGGCGTATCCGGCGCAGATCTCCTCGCTCGGGACGAGGGAGCTGCCGTACGAGGCCTGGCAGCTGGCGTCGGAGACGAAGGGGACGGTGGCCTTCATCAGGTAGCGCTGCTGGCCTCCGCCCTCGCGGGTGGCGCCCCAGCCGGCGACGGTGAAGGTGCCGTTGTCGTACTGCTTGGTCTCGGCGATCTTGAGGGTGGGCAGGTTGATGGGCTTGGCGAGCTTGATGAGGGCCCAGTCCTTGCCCGTGCCGTTGTAGCCGGGGGCCCTCAGCACCTTGGTGGACTTGACCTTGATGGCGCTGGAGCTGTTGAGGTCGACGACTCCGGCGGTGGCGGTGATGGAGGCGTTGTTGCCGGAGCTGCCGACGCAGTGGGCGGCGGTGAGGACGATCTGCTGGGTGTAGAGGGCGCCGCCGCAGCCCATGGAGAGGCGGACCATGAAGGGGAACTCGCCCTGGGCGGCGCGGGTGCCGCCGACGACGGGGGCCGGGCCGGCGCTGGCGGTGGAGGGCTGGAGGCTGACGGCCGCGAGGGCGACGGCTCCGACGGCGAGGGTGCGCTTCATGAACCGCACGAGGGTAGACACAGTCAACACACTGCCTTTCGTGGGGGGTTGGGCCGTGCGCGTCATCGGGTGAATGACACGTCCATGACACATCCGATGTATGGCGGACATCAAGAACGTGTTTTCGGACAACTTCTCGCCCAGGGGGCGGCATGACGGAGAACAGCAGGCACAGCAGCCCGGTCGAGCACGGATTTCCGCACCTGGAGACGGTCCGCACCTCGATCACCGCGCTGTTCCGCCGGCTGTCCCCCGACGGGATCCGGGCCTACGACACGAGCTTCGCCCCGGCGGACGCGGCCTTCGGCCGGGACGAGGACCTGCACCTGGGAGCCCACCGGGTGGCCTCCGCGATGGTGCGCGCCCTGCGGCTGCCCGACGCGCGCATGGTGGTCGCGTTCCGGCCGATGCGGGACGCGGCGACGGTGGAACTGACCGCGGGCCCGGAGTACTTCGTCGAGGTAAACGACCGCTTCCGGGTGCACCGCCGCGACCTGGCGGCCGCGCTGGCCCACGAGGTGACGCACGTCCTGCTGCACCGCCTGGACCTGCGCCTGCCCACCACGGCGCAGAACGAGATCCTCACCGACACCGCCGCCGCCTTCCTCGGCGCCGGCTGGCTGCTCCTCGACGCCTACCGCGAGGACGCGCTCACCCACCAGAAGCTCGGCTACCTCACCCCGGAGGAGTTCGGCTACGTGCTGGCGCGCCGCGCCGCCCTGTTCGGCGAGGACCCCTCCACGTGGTTCAGCAGCCCGCAGGCGTACGAAGCCTACGTGCGCGGCCGCGAGCTGGCCGGGCGGGAGCGGCGCCGGCCCCCGCTCGCCGAGGCCCCCGCGCGGGCGCGGCGCCGCTACGCGAAGGCCCTGCGCACCGGGACTCCCCCGCCGGACGGGGCGGCGTACCGCTTCGAGCCCGGCGGGTCGGGGCCGCTGGTGAACTTCCCCTGCCCGGTGTGCGGACAGCGGCTGCGGCTGCCGGTGCGCGGGCCGCTGCGGGCGCGGTGCGGGCTGTGCCGCACGGTGCTGGAGTGCGTCACCTGAGCTTCCTGTGGCCGGAGTTCACCCCTGCATGGTCGTGTTCAGGGCGATCCGCCGTGATCCATCACGATTCACCGCCCGGCCACAAAAAGTTTCCTACCGGCCAGTAGACATGGGGGCGGATCTGGCCAACTCTGGTCGCGTCCATGTCACATGCGACCCCAGGAGCGCCCCCACATGCTCATCACCCGCCGCATCCGCCGCACCCGTACGACCCGCGCCGCCGCCGGCGCCGCCGTCGCGGCCGCCGTCCTGACCCTGCTGCCCGCCACCGCCGCCGAGGCCGCGCCGACCCCGGCCCCGGCCGCCGCCACCGCCTCGGCCCAGGCCTCCGCGCCGGGCGGCAACGCGGTCCTCCTCGGCATCGACTACGCCACCTGGCAGCGGGACGTGGCCACCGCCGTCGACGCGGCCCGCCCGGCCATCGAGCGGCGGATCGCCGCCTCGCCCGCCGGTGAGAGGCCCGCGATCGTGCTCGACATCGACAACAGCTCGCTGGAGACGGACTTCCACTGGTTCTGGACGTTCCCGACCCCCGCGATCTCCAAGGTCCGCGAGCTGACCCGGTACGCCGACGAGCGCGGCGTGGCGATCTTCTTCGTCACCGCCCGCCCCGGGATCATCTACTCCCTCACCGAGCGGAACCTCAGGTCCGTCGGCTACCCGGTCACGGGCCTGTACGTCCGCGACCTGCCCGACCTGTTCGACGAGGTGAGCGCGTACAAGACCGGCAAGCGCGCCGAGATCGAGGGCCGCGGCTACACGATCATCGCGAACATCGGGAACAACCAGAGCGACCTGGTCGGCGGCCACGCCGAACTCACCGTCAAGCTGCCGGACTACGGCGGCAAGCTGTCCTGACCCCGCGTACCCGTCCGGCCCGCCGGGGCCGGACGGGTGCGTGCCCCGCTAGCCGCCGGCGCCGTACACCCGCAGCGGCGCCTGCGCCGCCGCGAGGAGCTTCAGCGCGGCCTCGCCCGCCTCGGCCGGGGTCCAGCGGGCCCCCCGATCGGCGGTGGGCCCGGGCCGCCAGCCCTCCATCACCGTGATCCGGCCGCCCTCCGTCTCGAAGACCCGGCCCGAGACCCCGGCCGAGGCCTCCGAGCCGAGCCACACCACCAGCGGGGAGACGTTCTCCGGGGCCATCGCGTCGAACTCCCCGGCGGCCGGCGCGGCCATGCTCTGCGCGAAGGCCTGTTCCGTCATCCGGGTCCGCGCCGCCGGGGCGATCGCGTTGACCTGGACCCCGTACCGGCCCATCTCCTCGGCCGCGACCAGCGTGAGCCCCAGGATCCCGGCCTTGGCCGCGCTGTAGTTGCCCTGCCCCACCGAGCCCAGAAGGCCGGCCCCGGAGGAGGTGTTGACCACCCGGGCGGCCACCGGGCGGCCTGCCTTCGCCTCCGCCCGCCACCACGCGGCCGCCGCCCGCAGCGGCAGGAAGTGCCCCTTCAGGTGCACCCGCACGACGGCGTCCCAGTCGTCCTCCTCCAGGTTCACCAGCATCCGGTCCCGCAGGAACCCGGCGTTGTTGACCAGCGTGTCCAGCCGGCCGAACGCCGAGACCGCGCACTCCACCAGCGAGGACGCGCCCTCGCCCGTCGCGATGTCCCCGCCGTGCGCCACCGCCTCCCCGCCCCGCGCCCGGATCTCGGCGACGACCAGCCCGGCCGGGGACTGCGGCCCCGGCACCCCGTCCAGGCCCGTCCCCAGGTCGTTGACCACGACCCTGGCCCCCTGCTCGGCGAACGCCAGCGCGTGGGCCCGCCCCAGCCCCCGCCCCGCGCCCGTCACGATCACGACACGCCCCTCGGCGATCCGGGTCATCTCAGCCCTCCTTGTTGACGGTTGCCGCATCCAGAAACGCGGGGCGCTCCCCGCCCCCGTGCACGAGCAGGCTCGCCCCGCTCACGTACCCCGCCCGGCCGGAGGCCAGGAACACCGCCGCCTCCCCCACGTCCGAGGGCTCCGCCAGCCGCCCCAGCGGTACGGTCGCGCCGACCGCCGCGATCCCGGCCTCGTCGCCGTAGTGCAGGTGCGCCAGCTCGGTCCGCACCATGCCCAGGACCAGCGAGTTGACCCGTACCTCGGGGGCCCACTCCACGGCCATGGAGCGGGCCAGGTTCTCCAGCCCGGCCTTGGCCGCCCCGTACGCCGCCGTCCCGGGCGAGGGGCGGGTGCCGCTGACGCTGCCGATCATGACCACCGAGCCGCGCGCCGCCCGCAGCCACGGGTAGGCGGCGAGGGAGGCGGTCATCGGCGCCAGCAGGTTCAGCTCGACCACCCTTGCGTGCCGCTGGGCCTCGCCCTCCCCCAGCAGCCGGTACGGGGTGCCGCCGGCGTTGTTGACCAGGCAGTCGAGGCGTCCGTACCGGTCCGCGACCGCCTCGAAGAACTCCTGCACGGCCGCCGGATCGCGCAGGTCGACGGCGGTGAAGGACGCCTCGCGGCCGTCCGCGGACACCGGCTCCTGCGGCGGCCGCCGGGCGCAGACGACGACCTCGGCGCCGGCGCCGAGGAACGACCGGGCGATGCCGGCACCGACGCCCCGGGTTCCGCCGGTGACGACGACGACCCTCCCGTGGAGCTCCATGGGCTGCTACCTTCCTCACCTAACAAATGTTTGGTGGAAAGGTAGCTGATCCTCTCATGGGTGTCTCCACCTCCGGCCCGGGCAAGGGCATCGCACTCGTCACAGTCGACTTCCCACCCGTCAACGCCCTTCCCGTGCGGGGCTGGTACGACCTCGCCGACGCCCTGCGCACCGCCGGCCGCGACCCCGAGGTCCGCTGTGTCGTCCTGGCCGCGGAGGGCCGGGGCTTCAACGCGGGCGTCGACATCAAGGAGATGCAGCGCGACACCGGCCACACCGCGCTCATCGGCGCCAACCGGGGCTGCTACGAGGCCTTCGCCGCCGTGTACGAGTGCGAGGTGCCGGTGGTCGCGGCCGTGCACGGGTTCTGCCTGGGCGGCGGCATCGGCCTGGCCGGCAACGCCGACGCGATCGTGGCCAGCGACGACGCCACCTTCGGGCTGCCCGAGCTGGACCGCGGCGCCCTCGGCGCCGCCACCCACCTGGCGCGCCTGGTGCCCCAGCACCTGATGCGCGCGCTGTACTACACCTCGCGCACCGCGACCGCCGCCGAACTGCACGCGCACGGCTCGGTCTGGAAGGTGGTCCCCCGCGAGGAGCTGCGGGCCGCCGCCCTGGAGCTGGCCGCCGAGATCGCGCGCAAGGACGGCTCGCTGATCCGGCTGGCCAAGGCGGCCATCAACGGCATCGACCCGGTGGACGTGCGCCGCAGCTACCGCTTCGAGCAGGGATTCACCTTCGAGGCGAACCTCAGCGGGGTCGCCGACCGGGTCCGCGACACCTTCGGGAAGGAGCCGAGTTCATGACCGACAAGAGCATGACCCCCGAAGAGGTGGTGGGGCAGCTGCGCAGCGGGATGACCCTGGGCATCGGCGGCTGGGGCTCGCGGCGCAAGCCCATGGCCCTGGTGAGAGCGCTGCTCCGGTCCGAGATCACCGATCTCACGGTGATCTCGTACGGCGGCCCCGACGTGGGCCTGCTGGCCGCGGCGGGCCGCATCCGCAAGCTCGTCGCCCCCTTCGCCACGCTCGACTCGATCCCGCTGGAGCCGCATTTCCGGGCCGCCCGGGAGCGGGCCGCCTTCACCCTCACCGAGCTGGACGAGGCCATGTTCATGTGGGGCCTGCACGCCGCCGCCAACCGCCTGCCCTTCCTGCCCGTGCGGGCCGGCCTCGGCTCCGACGTGATGCGGGTCAACCCGGAGCTGCGGACCGTCACCTCCCCGTACGACGACGGCGAGGAGCTCGTCGCCGTCCCCGCCCTGCGGATGGACGCCGCCCTGGTCCACCTCAGCCGCGCCGACCGCCTCGGCAACGCCCAGTACCTGGGCCCGGACCCCTACTTCGACGACCTGTTCTGCGAGGCCGCCGACGCCGCGTACGTCGCCTGCGAGCAGCTCGTGGAGACCGCCGAGCTCACCAAGGCCGGCCCCCCGCAGTCGCTGCTGGTCAGCCGGCACTCCGTCACCGGGGTCGTCGAGACGCCGGGCGGCGCGCACTTCACCTCCTGCGTTCCCGACTACGACCGCGACGAGGCCTTCCAGAAGCTCTACGCGACCACCCCCTGGCCCGAGTTCGCCGAGCGCTTCCTCTCGGGGGCGAGCGAGCACGACTACCAGTCCGCCGTCCGGACCTGGCACGAGGAGCAGCAGAAGTGACCGCTCGTACCCCTCTTCTCCCGGCCACCCGCGCCGAGTACTGCGTGATCGCGTGCGCCGAGGCGTGGCGCGACAACGGCGAGGTCCTCGCCAGCCCGATGGGCCTGGTCCCCTCCTTCGGCGCCCGGCTGGCGAAGCGGACCTTCTCGCCCGACCTGCTGCTGACCGACGGCGAGGCCATGCTCGTCGGGCTGGACGGCACGGCCGAGGGCTGGCTCCCGTACCGCCGCCACCTGACGATGGTCACCGGCGGCAGGCGGCACGTGATGATGGGCGCCAGCCAGATCGACCGTTTCGGCAACCAGAACATCTCCTGCATCGGCGACTGGGAGCGCCCTGCCCGCCAGCTGCTCGGGGTGCGCGGGGCTCCGGTGAACACCCTGAACAATCCGGTGAGCTACTGGGTTCCCCGGCATTCGACCCGGGTGTTCGTCGAGCGCGTCGACATGGTCAGCGGCGTCGGCTACGACCGGGCCGAGGCGGCCGGGGTGACCCGCTTCCACCGGCTCCCCCGGGTGGTGAGCGATCTCGGCGTCTTCGACTTCACCGGCCCGGGCCACTCCATGCGCCTGGTCTCGGTCCACCCCGGGGTGACCGTCGAGCAGGTCCGGGCGGCCACCGGCTTCGACCTGGCCGTCGCCGACGAGGTCCCGTACACGCGGGAGCCGGCCGGCGAGGAGCTGCGGCTGATCCGCGAGGTCATCGACCCCAAGGGGCTGCGCGACCGCGAAGTGCGGGTCTGATCCGGTGGAGACGGCGCGGAAGGAGACGCCTCGGATGGAGACGGCGCTGACGAAGCTGGTCGGGGTGGCGCACCCGATCGTGCAGACGGGCATGGGCTGGGTGGCCGGCCCCCGGCTGGTGTCGGGCGCGGCCAACGCGGGGGCCCTGGGGATCCTGGCCTCGGCGACGATGACGGTGGAGCAGCTGCGGTCGGCGGTCCGGGAGGTCAGGTCCCGGGTGCCGGAGGGGACCCCCTTCGGGGTCAACCTGCGGGCGGACGCCGGGGACGCGGCCGAACGCGCGCAGCTGATCATCGACGAGGGCGTGCGGGTGGCGTCCTTCGCCCTCGCCCCGTCCAGGGAGCTGATCGCGCGGCTCAAGGACGCGGGGGTGGTCGTCATCCCCTCGATCGGGGCCCGGCGGCACGCCGAGAAGGTGGCCGCGTGGGGCGCGGACGCGGTGATCGTGCAGGGCGGCGAGGGCGGCGGGCACACCGGGGACGTGGCCACGACCGTGCTGCTGCCGCAGGTCGTGGACGCCGTGGACATCCCGGTGGTCGCGGCGGGCGGCTTCGGCGACGGCCGCGGTCTGGTCGCGGCGCTCGCGTTCGGGGCGGCCGGCGTCGCCATGGGCACCCGCTTCCTGCTGACCTCGGACTCCACCGTCCCGGACGCGGTCAAGGCCGAGTACCTGAGGGCCGCGGTCAAGGACGTCACCGTCACCACGGCCGTCGACGGCCTGCCGCACCGGATGCTGCGCACCGAGCTGGTCGACTCCCTGGAACGGGCGGGCCGGGCGCGGGCGCTGGCGCGGGCGGTCCGGCACGCGGCGGGCTTCCGGAAGCTGTCGGGGCTGAGCTGGCCGCAGATGGTGCGCGACGGTCTGGCGATGAAGCACGGCAAGGACCTGTCGTGGAGCCAGGTGCTGCTCGCCGCGAACACCCCCATGCTCCTCAAGGCGTCCATGGTCGAGGGCCGTACGGACCTCGGCGTCATGGCATCGGGCCAGGTCGCGGGCGTGATCGAGGATCTCCCGTCCTGTGCGGAGCTCGTCTCCCGCGTCATGGCCGAGGCACAACAGGCACTCGAAGCACTGCACTCGCTGCGCACCCTGCCACCACCAGGGTGATCCCCCTTCTCCGTCACGGGAGTTGACTCCATGAGCCGTGCCCGCATCCGCCTGGCGACCGCGGCGGCCGCCGCCGCCCTCGCCCTCGGGACCCTGCCCGCCGCCTCCGCCACCGCCGCCCCCGCCACGGCCCCTGCCGCCGACGCGGGCCTCCGCCACCCGTGGGGGGCGGAAACGATCCGCCAGATCCCTCTGCAAGGCGCCGTCAACGTTCGCGACCTCGGCGGCTACCGCACCTACACAGGCGGCCAGGTCCGCCAGGGGCTGGTCTACCGCTCCGACGCGCTGAGCAAGCTGACCGCCGCCGACATCACCGCCGTCTCCGGTCTGGGCCTCAAGAAGGTCGTCGACTTCCGCATCCCGATGGAGCTCCAGTACGACGGCGCCGACAAACTGCCGCCCGGGCTCTCCCCCACCTCGCGCCCGGTCAGCGACCTCGGCCTGTACGGGACCCTCGTCGGCGCGATCTCCAGCGGCGACCCCGTCAAGCAGGAGCAGATGCTCGGCGGCGGGCGCGCCGAGGCCTACATGCGCGACATCTACCGCACCTTCGTGACCAGCCCCGAGAACCGGGCGCAGTTCGCGGCGACCCTGCGGGAGATCGCGGACGGCGGGCAGGGCCCGCTCCTGTACCACTGCACCTCGGGCAAGGACCGCACCGGCTGGGTGAGTTACGTGCTGCTGCGCGCGCTGGCCGTCCCCGAGGCCTCCGCCGAGCGCGACTACCTGGCGTCGAACACCTTCCGCGCCGCGTACGACGCCCAGCTGCGGGCGGGCCTCAAGCAGTCCGGGCGGATGCAGAACCCGGACCTGCTGATCCCGCTGCAGGAGGTCCGCCAGGACTACCTGGACTCCGCGACGGCGCAGCTGGAGGCCGACTACGGCAGCGTCTACGGCTACCTGACGGACGGCCTCGGCCTGGACCTGCGCACGCTGGCGCGGCTCCAGAAGAAGATGGTCCGCTAGCGGGCGCGACGACGCCGGGCCGTGCGCGAAGCACGGCCCGGCGTCGAGGTGCGCGAGTACGGTCAGACCGCGCGGCGGCGGCCCTGTCCGCCGGAGCCGACCCGGCTGCGCGCGGAAGCGGCGGCCGCGCCACCGGAGGCGCCGCCCCCGGTACGCCGGCCCTGGCCTGCGGAGCCGCCGGCCCCGCCGCCGCTGCCCTGGCCGCGGCGGCCCTGGCCCGAGGCGGAGGCCGCCGGGGCCTGCCCGGAGCCGCCGCCACCGGAGCGGCGGCCGCGGCCGCCGGCCGCCGGAGCGCCGCTCGTGGCGGCACCGGTACGGGGACCGCCCGAGCGGCGGCGCGAGCCGGAGCCCGAACCGGACCCGCTGCGCGGCTTGGCCGCGGCCTGCTGCGGCACCTCGAGGACCACGGGGATGCCCGAGGGCTCCTTGGCGCCGGTCAGCCGGGCCAGCTCCTCGTCGGAGGACTTGATCTGCGCGGTGCGCGGGGAGATCCCGGCGTCCGACATGAGGCGGGTCATGTCCCGGCGCTGGTCGGGCAGCACCAGGGTGACCACGCTGCCGGACTCACCGGCGCGGGCGGTGCGGCCGCCGCGGTGCAGGTAGTCCTTGTGGTCGGTCGGCGGGTCCACGTTGACGACGAGGTCGAGGTCGTCGATGTGGATGCCGCGCGCCGCGACGTTGGTGGCGACCAGTGCGGTGACCTCGCCGGTCTTGAACCAGTCGAGGGTCCGGTTGCGCTGCGGCTGCGAGCGCCCGCCGTGCAGGCCGGAGGCGCGCACGCCGTCCGCGAGGAGCTTCTTGACCATGCGGTCGACCCCGCGCTTGGTGTCGACGAACATGATCACCCGGCCGTCGCGAGCGGCTATACGCGTCGCCACGGCCTTCTTGTCGGTCTCGTCCAGGACGTACAGGACGTGGTGCTCCATGGTGGTGACCGCGCCGGCCGACGGGTCGACGGAGTGGCCGACCGGGTCGTGCAGGAACATCTTGACGAGCTTGTCGATGTTCTTGTCGAGGGTCGCCGAGAAGAGCATGGTCTGGCCGTCGGGCCGCACCTGCTTGAGGAGGGCGGTGACCTGCGGCATGAAGCCCATGTCGGTCATCTGGTCGGCCTCGTCCAGGACGGTGATCGCGACCTGCGAGAGGTCGGCGTCGCCGCGGTCGATGAGGTCCTTCAGACGGCCGGGGGTGGCGACGAGCACCTCGGCGCCGCGGCGCAGGGCGCCCGACTGCCGGTTGATCGACATGCCGCCGACGACGGTCGCGATGCGCAGGTTGACGGCGGTGGCGTAGGGCGCCAGGGCGTCGGTGACCTGCTGCGCGAGCTCACGGGTGGGCACGAGGACCAGGGCGAGCGGCTGCTTGGGCTGCGCGCGGTGGCCGGCGGTGCGGGCCAGCAGCGCCAGTCCGAAGGCCAGCGTCTTGCCGGAGCCGGTGCGGCCGCGGCCGAGCAGGTCGCGGCCGGCGAGGGAGTTCGGGAGCGTGGCGGCCTGGATGGGGAAGGGTTCGGTGACGCCCTGGGCGGCGAGGGTCTTCAGCAGCGCCTCGGGCATGTCCATGTCCTCGAACGCGGCGACCGGCGGCAGCGCCGCGACCGTCGGCTCGGGCATGGTGAATTCCTGGGGCCGGGGGGCGGGGGCGGACTTCTGCCGTCCCGCGCCAGCCTTCGGACGTCCCTGGGCCGCACCTCGACCCCGGGTGGGGCGGCGGCTGGGTCGTGCGGAGCTGGAGCTGGTCATGCGAGAAAGCCCTCCTGAAACCGGCAGGTACAACAAAGGTCGAGACAGCAGACAAGCCGGGGCCCGCACCTCGCGGTGCGGGCCCCGGCATGCTGGAAAACTTAGGCGGGGATGATGTTCTCCGCCTGGGGGCCCTTCTGGCCCTGGGTGACGTCGAAGGACACGCGCTGGCCCTCGGTGAGCTCACGGAAGCCCTGGGTGGCGATGTTCGAGTAGTGGGCGAACACGTCCGGACCGCCACCGTCCTGCTCGATGAAGCCGAAGCCCTTTTCCGAGTTGAACCACTTCACGGTGCCAAGTGCCATTTTTGAATCTCCTGAATAGGCGGCAAGGGCCCCATCCGGAGACTCCGGCAAAAACAATAAAAACGCCTGAGGAACATTCCCGTCAGGCGCACATAAAGTTCATGGGTACCACAACTGCAACGAGCTCTAAGCTAGCACACCTCCGCGCGTCCGTGTCGGCCGCCGAATGTGACCTGCGTCCTGAATGTCCGCGAGGCCCGTCCCGTCCCCCCGGTCCGGGCCCGGCTCCAGCGGTTCTACAGCCGTTCGATGATCGTCACGTTGGCCTGGCCGCCGCCCTCGCACATGGTCTGGAGGCCGTACCGGCCCCCGGTGCGCTCCAGTTCGTGCAGCAGCGTCGTCATCAGCTTCACGCCGGTCGCGCCCAGCGGGTGGCCCAGGGCGATCGCGCCGCCGTTCGCGTTGACCTTCTCCGGGTCGGCCCCGGTCTCCTTCAGCCAGGCCAGGACCACCGGCGCGAAGGCCTCGTTGATCTCCACCAGGTCGATGTCGGCCAGCGCCATGCCGGCCTTCTTCAGCGCGTACGCCGTCGCCGGGATCGGCGCCGACAGCATGCGGATGGGGTCCTCGCCCCGGACCGAGAGGTGGTGGACGCGGGCCCGCGGCCGCAGGCCGTGTTCCCGTACCGCCCGCTCGGAGGCGATCAGCAGGGCCGCCGCACCGTCCGACACCTGGGAGGAGACGGCCGCGGTGATCGTGCCGCCCTCCACCACGGGCTTCAGGCCCGCCATCTTCTCCAGGCTGGTGTCCCGGCGGGGGCCCTCGTCGGCCGCCACGTCCCCGAACGCCACCGTCTCCCGGGCGAAGCGGCCCTCGTCGATCGCGCGGACCGCCCGCTGGTGGGACCGCAGCGCGAACTCCTCCATGTCCCGGCGCGAGATCCCCCACTTCTCGGCGATCAGCTGGGCGCCGTGGAACTGGTTCACCGGGGCGTCGCCGTACCGGGCGCGCCAGCCGGCCGATCCCGCGTACGGGCCCTCGGTGAGGCCGAGCGGTTCGGCGGCCTGCCGGGAGGCGAAGGCGATGGGGATCATCGACATGTTCTGGGTGCCGCCCGCGACCACCAGGTCCTGGGTGCCGGAGAGCACGCCCTGCGCCGCGAAGTGCACCGCCTGCTGCGAGGAGCCGCACTGGCGGTCGACGGTGACCCCCGGCACCTCCTGCGGCAGCCCGGCCGCGAGCCATGCCGTGCGGGCGATGTCCCCTGCCTGCGGCCCCACCGTGTCGAGGCAGCCGAACACCACGTCCTCCACGGCGGCCGGGTCCACCCCGGACCGCTCGACGAGCGCCTTCAGCACGTGCGCGCCCAGGTCGGCGGGATGGACCCCGGACAGGCCGCCGCCGCGCCTCCCCACCGGGGTGCGGACGGCTTCGACTATGTAGGCCTCGGGCATGGCGACTCCTTGACGGTTCAGGGGCGTACGGCGATCCCGTCCAGCACCATCGACAGGTACTGCCGGGCGATCTCCTCGGGGCTGTGCTGGCCGCCCGGCCGGTACCAGGAGGCCGCCACCCACACCGTGTCGCGCACGAAGCGGTAGGTGAGGCGGATGTCGAGGTCGGCGCGGAAGACCCGGGCGGCGACCCCCCGCTCCAGTGTCCCGAGCCAGGCCTTCTCGAACTTCTGCTGCGAGTCGGACAGGTAGTGGAAGCGGGGCTGCGCGCTGAGGGTGCGGGACTCCTTCTGGTAGATCGCGACGGCGGCGCGGTGCCGGTCGATCTCCCGGAAGGACTCGGTGACCAGGGCCTCGATGGTCTCCCTGGGGCCGAGGCCGGCGGCCAGGACGGTGTCGTAGCCCTCCCAGAGCTCGGTGAGGAAGGCGGAGAGGATCTCGTCGAGCATCGATTCCTTGGAATCGAAGTGGTAGTAGAGGCTGCCGGCGAGCATCCCCGCGGCGTCGGCGATCTTGCGGACGGTGGTGGCGTTGTAGCCCTGGGCGGCGAACACCTCGGCCGCGGTGTCGAGGAGCTCGCGGCGCCGCTCGGGCGAGGGCGTCACCTGCGGCTTCTTCTTCGGGGCCGGGTCGGCCGCCGGCTGGTTCGTCGACTTGTTCGTAGGCACGCGCCCATTGTGGTGCCAGACGCCGCGGCGGCCTGATCCACGGCTCACCCCTAGGCGCGCTGGCTGCTGACCGACACGGTCTCGCCCGTCATGTACGACGAGTAGCCGCTGGCCAGGAAGACGATGACGTTGGCGACCTCCCAGGGCTCGGCGTACCGGCCGAAGGCTTCGCGGGCGGTCAGCTCGGCGAGCAGCTCCTCGCTGGTCACCTTCACCAGGTGCGGGTGCATGGCCAGGCTCGGCGCGACGGCGTTGACCCGTACGCCGAAGGCGGCGGCCTCCAGCGCCGCGCAGCGGGTCAGGGCCATCACGCCGGCCTTGGCGGCGGCGTAGTGGGCCTGGCCGGTCTGGGCGCGCCAGCCGACGACGGAGGCGTTGTTGACGACGACCCCGCCCCGGCCGGCCGCCTTGAGGGAGCGCAGCGCGGCGCGGGTGCAGCGGAAGGTGCCGTTCAGGGTGACGTCGAGGACGCGGGACCACTGGTCGTCGGTCATGTCGACGAGGTCGGCGGTGCCGCCGAGGCCGGCGTTGTTGACGACGACGTCGAGGCGGCCGTGGGTCTGCTCGGCGTGCGCGAACAGGGCCCGCACCTGCCCCTCGTCGGTGACGTCGCAGGGCAGCGAGGTGACGCGGTCGGCCCCGAACTCGGCGGCGAGCGCCTCCTCGGTCTCCCGCAGGCGGCGGGCGTGGGCGTCGCCGATGACGATCCGGGCGCCCTCCTCCAGGAAGCGGCGGGCGGTGGCGCCGCCGATCCCGGCCCCGGCCGCGGCGGTGATGACCGCGGTGCGGTCCTTCAGCAGGTGGTGGCCGGGGGTGTACGGGGGCTCGTTCATGCGAACTCCTCGACGCTGCTCATGGCCGCACGTTAACCTATCAAACACTTGTTAGGGAAGCGTGCAAGGCGCTCCCCCACGGCGTTGCGCGGAGCCGCTGCGCGGAGCCGTTGCGCGGAGCGTTGCGCGAAGGCGTTCAAGGAGGCGGGCACCTGATGGACCTCACCCAGACGGCGGAGGTCGCGGCCTTTCGGGCCGAGGCCCGGGCCTGGCTGGCCGAGCACGTCCCCGCTTCCCCGCTCCCCTCGCTGGAGACCGAGCGGGGCTTCGCGGCCCACCGGGAGTGGGAGGGGCTGCTGCACGCGGACCGCTGGTCGGCGGTGTCCTGGCCCGAGGAGCACGGCGGCCGGGGCGCGGACCTCGTCAGGTGGCTGGTGTTCGAGGAGGAGTACTGGGCGGCGGGCGCGCCCGGCCGCGTCTCGCAGAACGGCATCAGCCTGCTCGCCCCCACCCTCTTCGACCACGCGAGCGAGGAGCAGCGGGCGCGGGTGCTGCCGCCGATGGCGAGCGGCGAGGTGATCTGGGCGCAGGCCTGGTCGGAGCCGGAGTCGGGCTCCGATCTGGCCTCGCTCACCTCCCGGGCGGTGCGCACGCCGGGCGGCTGGCTGCTGTCCGGGCAGAAGACCTGGTCCTCGCGGGCGGCCTTCGCGGACCGCGCCTTCGGCATCTTCCGCACCGACCCGGACGCGCCGAAGCCGCACCAGGGTCTGACGTACCTGATGTTCGACCTGCGGGCGCCGGGGGTGACGGTGCGGCCCATCGGCCGCCTGGACGGCAAGCCCGCCTTCGCGGAGCTCTTCCTGGACGAGGTCTTCGTACCGGACGAGGACGTGATCGGCGAGCCGGGGCAGGGCTGGCGGATCGCGATGTCGACGACGGGCAACGAGCGGGGGCTCACGCTGCGCTCCCCCGGCCGGTTCCTGGCGGCGGCCGACCGCCTGGTCGCGCTGTGGGGGGCGGCCGGCGACCGCTCCGACACCGCGCTGCGGGACCGGGTGGCGGACGCGGTGGTCGGGGCGCGCGCCTACGAGCTGTTCACCTGGGCCGGCGCCTCCCGGTTCGCGGCGGGCGGGTCGATCGGCGCCGAGTCCAGCCTGAACAAGGTGTTCTGGTCGCAGTACGACATCGCCCTGCACGAGACGGCGCTGGACCTGCTGGGCGCGGACGCGGAGCTCGCGGACGGCGCGTGGGCCGAGCCGTGGGTCTTCTCGCTGGCGGGGCCGATCTACGCGGGGACCAACGAGATCCAGCGCGACATCATCGCCGAGCGGCTGCTCGGCCTTCCGAAGGGCCGCCGCTGATGCGCTTCCTGCCGACCGACGAGCAGTCGGACTTCGCGCGCACGCTGCGCGCGCTGCTGGCCGCGGCGGACGTGCCGGCCGTCGTACGGGCCTGGGCGGGCGGCGAGCACGGGCCCGGGCGGGCGCTGTGGTCCCGCCTCGCCGGTACGGGCCTGTTCGCGCTGGTCGCGCCGGAGGACTGCGACGGCGTGGGCCTGCTGCCGCTCGAGCTGGCGCTCGGCTTCGTGGAGCTGGGCCGGGCCGGGGTGCCGGGGCCGCTGGTGGAGACGGCGGCCGCGTCGGTGCTGTTGTCCGAGCTGGGCGACCGGGGGCCGGCGAAGCGCTTCGTCCCGGAGCTGGTCGCGGGCGGGGCCTCGGCCACGCTGACGCTGCCGGGCGGGAGTCCGTACGCCCTGGACGCGGACGCGGCGACGTACTGCTTCACGGTGTCGGCGGCGGGCGAGCTCCGCCTGGCCGGGGGCGGGGCGGGAGGCGGGGACGAGGCGGGCGGGGCGGGCTCGGCAGCCAGGGCGGGCGGGGCAGGCGGGGCTGTGCTGGCCTCGCTCGATCCGGCCCGCAGGCTCTCGGTCCCGGCCGGCGGGGAGCTCCTCGCCGCGGGGCCGGCCGTGACGGCGGCGGCGGAGACGGCCGCCCGGTGGGCGCGGCTGCTGACGGCGGCCCAGTGCCTGGGCGTCGGCGAGGCACTGCTGGCCGCCACGGTGGAGTACGCGAAGCAGCGCACGCAGTTCGGGGCCCCGATCGGGTCCTTCCAGGCGGTCAAGCACCGGCTGGCGGACACCCTGCTGGGGCTGGAGTTCGCCCGGCCCCTGCTCTGGGCGGCGGCGCTGTCGACGGAGGCGGGGGACGTGGCCGCGGCGAAGCTCACCGCGGGCGAGGCGGCGTACGCGGCGGCGCGCACGGCCCTCCAGCTGCACGGGGCCGTCGGCTACACGGAGGAGCTGGACCTGTCGCTGTGGCTGCGCAAGGCCCGTCCGCTGCGGGACGCGTGGGGCACGCCCTCGGCCTGCCGGGCGGCGGTCCTCCGGGCGCGGGAGCGGTAGTCCGCCGGGCGCGAGAGCGGTCCGCGAGGCACGGGGACGGTGGTCCGCCGGGCGCGAGAGCGGTCCGCGAGGCACGGGGACAGTGCTCCGCCGGGCGCGGGAGCGGTCCGCGAGGCGCGGGGACAGTGCTCCGCCGGGCGCGGGAGCGGTCCGCGAGGCACGGGGACAGTGCTCCGCCGGGCGCGGGAGCGGTCCGCGAGGCACGGGGACAGTGCTCCGCCGGGCGCAGGAGCGGTCCGCGAGGCACGGGAACAGTGGTCCGCCGCGCGCGGGAGCGGTGGTCCGCGCGCCGGGCGAGGCCCGCGCGGGCCCTCACGCGCCGAGGCGGGCCGCGTGCAAGGTGACGACGTAGGACTCCTCGACCGTGCCGTCCGGGAAGAGGGGCAGCAGCCGCTCCCGTTCGGCCGCCATGAACTCCCGGGTGCCGGCCTCGCCGAGCAGGAGGAACGCGGAGTGGCTGGCCTGGTTGTCGAGGTGGGTGTCCAGGGGGATCCGCCGTGACCAGCGGACCTCGCGGGTGGTGAACCCGGCTCCCTCCAGGGATTCGCGGGCGGGCAGCCCGATCGCCTCCGTGCAGGCGCGGATCCGGGCGTCCTGCGCGGCGATCCACGGCACGGAGAGGTCCAGGTCGTTCCACCACAGGGCGAGCGTGCCGCCGGGGCGCAGCACGCGGCGGGCCTCGGGGAGGGAGCGGGCGGGGTCGGTCCAGTGCCAGGCCTGGGCGTAGGTGAGGAAATCGAAGGCGGCGCCCGCCAGCGGCAGCCGGTCGCCGTCCCCGCGCACGACCGGGACCCCCGGATGGGCCCGCCGGAGTTCGGCGGCCATCCCGTCCCCCGGCTCCACCGCGAGGACCTCGGCCCCGCGGGCCCGCAGCAGCCCGGTGGCGATCCCGGTCCCCGCTCCCACGTCGGCGACCCGCGCCCCGGCGAGCGGCCGCCCGGCGAGTTCCTCGACGGCGTCGAGGAGGGCGGGGGGATATCCGGGCCGGTTCGCGGCGTACAGAGCGGCGGCGGCGTCGAAGGACCGGGCGCGTTTCGTCATGCGGCCATTGTTTTCGATCACCGCGGCGGACGCCAACGCGTGGGACCGGCAAGGGATGTGATGGGATCCCCGTGATCGAACGAACGACGACGACGCACGACGCACGACGCACGACGCACGACGAGGTACGGGAACCATGCGAAGGACGACGACCGGGATGGCGCTGGGCGCCGCGGCGGCAGCGGTACTGCTCACCGGCTGCGGAAGCGACACCCCCAACCCTGCGGCGGACAGCGGCGGGCCGGCGGCCTCCCAGAGCCCCGCGCCGGCGGCCAAGGGCGGCGGCGCGACCCACGAGGTGACCCTGGAGGTCGGCGGCACGGGCAGGACGGCCGTCATGTACAGCGGGGTCGACAGCGGCTTCGAGCAGCAGACCCTGCCGTGGTCGAAGTCCGGCACGGTCGAACTCACCGCCGCGGAGCAGAAGGTGGGCTACCTGGTGAACGTGGTCCCGGGCACGGTCACGGGCGCCGACGGCAAGCTCCAGCAGGCCCCCTGCGTCATCAAGGTCGACGGCAGGAAGGTCGCGGAGAGCGACGGGGTCACGACCACGAAGGGCTGCTCCTACACGATCAAGTAGCCGCCGCCCGTCCCCGGTCCCGCGGGGCCCGCGGGACCGGGGACGGGCGGGTCAGGAACGGCGGCGGCGCAGGGAGAGGCCGGCGAGGGCGGCCGTCTGGAGCAGGAGGAGCGCGGCCGTGCCCGCCGCCTCCCAGAGCGGTTCGGCCGGGCGCTTGCCGAGGGCCCAGACCGGGCCGTCGGGGTCCACCGTCACCGCCAGGCGCGCACCGACCGGCAGGTCCGTCGAGACCGTCCCGGGCAGGCCGCGGCCGGCCTCCGTGCGCAGCCGCAGGGACGGGGTGTGGCCGGAGCCGTCCTCCGCCACGGTGCGTTCGGCGACCACGGCCGTCTCCTCGCGGCCGCGGTCGTGGAGGGTCTGGCGGTCCCAGGTGGTCCCGCCGAGCACCGCGACCCCGACCGCGGCGAGCGCGACGGCGGTGCGGGCCACGAACTCCGCGTCGGTGCCGTGCGGTACGCCGGCGCCGACGACGAAGACGGCCAGCAGGACCGGGACCCAGGGCGCCTCGGGCCCCCGTAGCAGCAGGACCGCTCCGAACTCGGCTGCCAGGAGCAGGCCGTTGCGCAGCAGCGCGCCGCCGAGCCCCCGCATCAGTTCAGGCATGGACACATCATGCCTGGGCCGGTGCGGGCACCGCCCGGCGGGCCGTCACCCCGCCCTGCCCGCCGTCATCCCGCCGTCATCCCGCCGTCCACGGCGAACTCCGTGCCCGTCACGTACGACGACGCGTCCGAGCACAGGAAGAGGACCAGCTCCCCGACCTCCTGCGGCCGCCCCATCCGCCCCAGCGGCACGTGCGACCAGTCCCGGCCCTCGACCGCCCCGGCCACCATCGGCGTGTCGATGGCGCCGGGGTGCACCGAGTTGACCCGGATCCGGTCCGCCGCCAGGTCCAGCGCCGCCGACCGCGTCAGCCCGCGCAGGGCGAACTTGGTGGAGCCGTAGGCCGCGTGGCCTGGTATCCCGACCAGCCCGGCCGTCGAGGAGATGTTGACGATCGAACCGCCCCCGCCGGCCCGGAGCACCGGCGCCACCGCCTGGATGCCGAGGAAGGGGCCCAGCAGGTTGACCCGCAGGAGCGCCTCGAACTCGTCGAGCCGCTGCCGTTCGACGTGGGCCGTGCGCCACAGGGCCGCGTTGTTGACCAGGGCCGAGATCGTACCGAAGGCCGCGACCGCCGCCCGGACGACCTGAGCCCAGCCGTCCGCGTCGGCCACGTCGTGCCGGACGTACAGCCCCTGCCCGCCGAGCTCCGCGGCCACCGCCCGGCCCTCTTCCTCCCGTACGTCCGTGACGACGACCCGCGCCCCTGCCTCCGCACACAGCCGCGCCCCGGCCGCCCCCTGCCCGCGCCCGGCACCGGTGATGACGACGACCTTCCCCTCGAGCGAGACGCCCACGGCTCCACCCCTCTCCTACCCGCTCACCTTTCAATCAGGAATATGTCTAACAGTCACAGACTGCGGGAGGAAGGGCCGCTGCACAGCCCCGTCGTGGACCGACCTCGCCGCACGGGCCACGAAGCCCGGCCGCCACCCGTAGTCTCGGCGCCATGGCGGGCAGTGCGATCAACCTCCGCAAGGTCGAGGAGACGGCTCCGGCTCTCGTGAGCCTGTACAAGAGCGCCGGGATCTCCCTGCGCAAGTACGGGCTGGAGGGCGGGCGCGCCGCGGTCTACCTGGTCCTGGACTACTCCGGGTCGATGCGCCCGTACTACGAGGACGGCAGCGTGCAGGCCCTCGCCGACCGGGTGCTGGGCCTGTCCGCGCACCTGGACGACGGTGCCGTGGTACCGGTGGTCTTCTTTTCCACGGACATCGACGCACTGGAAGAGATCTCCCTCGCCGGGTACGAGGGCAGGGTCACCGAGATCGCCTCGCGTCTCGGCCACATGGGCAAGACGTCCTACCACGCGGCGATGGACGCAGTGATCGACCACTACCTGGACTCGGGGTCCACACACCCCGCCCTCGTCGTCTTCCAGACCGACGGCGGACCGGTCAGCAGGCACGCGGCGGAGAAGTATCTGTGCAAGGCGGCCCGCCTGCCGCTCTTCTGGCAGTTCATCGGCTTTGGAAACACCCATAGCACTCAGTTCGACTTCCTGCGCCGGCTGGACGAACTGCCGGTCCCGTCCCGGCGCGTCGTGGACAACGCGGGCTACTTCCACGCGGGCCCGGATCCGCGCGCGGTCCCCGACCCGGAGCTGTACGACCGCCTGCTCGGCGAGTTCCCGGCCTGGCTGGCGGCGGCACGCGGCGCGGGCATCGTGCGCGTCTGAAGCGGCGGGGGCCGGGGACTCGCGCTTTGATGGACGCATGACGACGAACAACTGGGCAGCGTTCGAGAAGGCGGAGCCGGAGTTCGCGGCGGTGGTCCGGGCCCGCTTCGCGCAGTACCCGCACCATGTCCTCGCCACGCTCCGCAGGGACGGCTCCCCGCGCGCGGCCGGGCTGAACGTCGACATCCGGGGCGGGGAGCTGTGGCTCGGCATGATGCCGGGGTCGATGAAGGCCCGGGACCTGCAGCGCGACCCCCGCTTCGCGCTGCACACCAACCCGGGCGAGGGCGAGACGATGCCGGACGGGGACGTGCGGGTCTCCGGGCGCGCGGTGGAGGTGGTGGACCCGCCCGAGCTGCACCGGTACGCGGAGGAGACGGAGAGCCCGCACCCCTTCCACCTCTTCCACGCCGAGCTGACGGAGGTCGTCCGCGTCGGCGTGGAGGGCGACGAGCTGGTACTGCGGTCGTGGACCCCGGCGGGCGGCCTGCGCACGATCCGCCGGGGCGATGACGACGAGCCCGCACGCGAGGACCCGCCGGCCGGTCCTAGCTGAACCGGAAGACGCCGCCGGTCCCCAGGACGGACGGGTCCACGTCGACCCAGTTGCGGTCGATGTTGATGGTGACCCCGCCGTAGGCGGCGTCGTGGTCGCCCCGGAACTGGTGGGCGCGGCGCCGGCCCGCCCACTGCGCGGTGCCGGCGGGCAGGCCCATGTCGGCGTCGGCGACGGAGGCCGCGCCGTTCCAGCGGGCGACCCACAGCACGTCCGGCATCGCGCCCGGGGCCTGGGGGTGGTGGGCGCTCAGCGCCTTGGCCCCGGAGCTCGCCGAGACGTAGGCGGCGGAGCGGTAGCCGAGCTCGTGCAGCCGGATCGTCCAGGCGGTCAGGTAGGCGACGACCGGGGCGTCCCAGGTCCCGCGGTCCGAGTAGTTCTCCAGGTCGTTGTAGAGGACCGTGCCCGTGGGCAGGCCCAGCGACGCGGCGGCGGCCACCGCTCCGTCGGCCGTGGACCGGCCCTGGCCGTCGGCCTCGGAGGGATCGGTGGACAGGCCGGTGCTGGCGCTGTTCCAGGGCTGCGGGCCCACCCAGATCGGCATGAGGTGCCAGCCCGCCTCGGCCTGCCGCCGCACCCAGTCGGCGGTGAGCTGCGGCTGGGCGCAGGCCCGGGCCCGGCCGCCGATGTAGATGCCGACCGCCCGGAAGGGGGAGGCGGCGCGCCAGGCGTCCATGGCCTTCTGGGTGGGGGCGGTGCAGGCGTCGAAGCCCTCGCCGGTGAAGGCCTCCTGGGCGTTGCGGGGCTCCGCTCCGTCGGCGGCGGGCTCGGCGGGGGGTGCGGCGGGGGCCGCGGGGGCGCCGGCCGGCACCGCGCGGGCGCGGGCCAGGACCCGGCGTACGGCGTCGGGCGCGGTCCCGTAGGAGACGGTGGCCATGACCCCGGGCCGCAGCAGGGCGTACCGCAGCTCGTTGCTGTCGGTCCGGGGCGGGGCCTCGGGCAGCGTGGTCCCGGAGTGCACGGTGAGGGTGGGGATGTCGGCGCGCCGCGGGGCCCCGTCGAGGGGTTCGAGGTGCAGCGTGTCGGCGCGGCTGACGGCGGCCCGGCCGGTGCACTCGCTCTGGGTGCCGGCGCGGCCGAGGTACAGGGTGGGCAGGTCGAGGCGCAGGCAGGCGCCGGGCTCGCGGTCGAGGTCGACGATCCGCCAGTCGGCGGGGACGGCCAGGCGCAGCCCTCCGTAGTCGATGGTTCGCGCGTCGGCGGCGGCGGTCGTCGCCGCGGGGAGTACGGGGACCAGCAGGGCGGCGCCGAGCAGGCCGCTCAGCAGCGTTCGGATGGGGGCCATGATCCGGATAGTTACCAGACGGCGGGGACCCTCAACTTCGGCGAGGGGCCCCGCACATGGTCCGTACGGCCTATCGCGGGCGGGCTAGGGCCGCGGCTGGTCCCGGAAGGCGGGGAGGTCGAAGACGCGCTGCTTGCCCGTGTCGTCCATGAGCTCGACGAGCGGCAGCACCAGCTCCCACAGGTCCTGCTCGGCGACCTCCCGGACCAGCGCGTCCAGCTCGTCGTCGCCGAGCCCGGCGGCGGCGCCGGCCACCACCTTGCGCGCGTCGGCGGGCAGTACGCCGGCCAGCGGCAGGAACGCGCCCCACAGCCGGGTGGCCACGACGGCCCGCACCACCCCGGCCAGCACCCCGGGATCGCGCAGGGGCTCCAGCCGGGCCACGGCGAGCCGGTCCTCCTCGCCGAGCAGCGCGACCAGGGGCAGCAGCCTCTCCCAGAGCCCGGCTTCGTGCGTCACCCGCACGAGTGAGGCCAGCTCGGGCCCGTCAAGGCGGGCGGCGAGCTGGGCGATGCGCAGCCGCTGTTCCCCGCCGACCGCGTCGGCGACGGCGAGGGCCTCCTCCCAGAGCCCGGCGGCCGCGGCGGCCCGGACCACCGAGCCGAGGCGGTCGTCGCCCATCAGCTCCAGGATGCGCGGGAGCCGTTCGGGCTGGTCGACGTAGAACCCGGCGCGCAGGACGTCGGTGTCGCCGATCTGCTCCAGGATCCGGCCGAGCACCCCGTCCCGCAGGTGGCCGACGAACCGGCCCATGGTGAGGTGGTCGTGCCGTTCGGCGAGGGCGACGGCGATCCGTACGACGAGCCCCTCCTCGAGCCGGTCCACGATCCCGGCGATCTTCCGCGGGTCGAGGTGCGCGCAGGACTCGGCGGTGAAGGACACCGGCAGCTTCTCGATGATGTCGGCGGCCCGGCCGGCCTCCAGCCGGCCGGCGACGGCGGCGGCGAGCCGCGGGCCCAGGGCCTTCTGCGAGATGGCGGCGGCGACCGCGGCGGGCACCAGCCGGGTGGCGGCGGCGATCCGGTCGAGCATCTCGGGGGCGCCGTCGAACAGCGCGGCGCTCGCCTGCTCCCGGAAGGCGCGTACGTCCTCGCCCGGCAGCCCTGCCAGGAATCCGAGCCCGTCGGCGTCCAGGCCCACCAGCCGGGCGGTCTTCTCCACTTCGGCGCGGCTCGCGGCGCTCACCGGAACAGCACCTTGCGCACGGCGCCGCGGGCGAGGGCGGGCACCAGCCTGAGCGCCTCCTCGGCGGCCTCGTTCAGCCCGTCGGCCTGGCGCGCCCGCTCCGCGCGCACGGCCTCGGCCAGCCGCGCCACGTCGCCGGCGTCGAGCCCCCTGAACGAACCGGGAGGCGGCGCTCCCCCCAACTCCGCTGCCAATCGGCCCAGTTCCTGATCCACACTCACGGGTGACCTCCCGGACGAGAGAAGACGACGGCTCGCGGCGAGCGTGGCCCGGTATTGACTATTAGTCAATACTCGCGGGTAAGCACCCGTACTCAGGCGGCTGTCAGTGCCACTGGCTAACGTCGATGTCGATCACACGACATCACCTGGGGGAACACATGAAGAAGCAGGCCACCGCCCTCGCCGCACTGACCGCGGCCGTCACCCTGGCGCTCGCCCCGGCGCCGGCCCAGGCCGCACCGGGCGGCGAGATCATCGGCTACCCGGGCCCCGACGGGCTGATCTGGATCGCCGAGCAGACGGGCTCCAGCGGCTTCGTCTCCGGCGGCCTCTCGTCGCGGCTGGACACCTTCATCACCTTCGGCTGCGCCGACGGCGGCAGCATCGAGGTGGCCTTCCACCTCGACGAACACCCCGACCGCGACCCGGCCCCCTTCACGGTCGACTGCCCCGGCACCACCCCGACCCTCGTCACGGTCCCCCTCGGCACCGCCCTCCACGGCGGCTTCGGCGCCACGGTGACGACCTCGTCCCCGTCCGTACGCTGGGGCGCCACGGTCGTCCAGCCCGAGTAGCCCCCACAACGCCACCGCGCCCGCCATCCCTGGTCGGGGACATGGCGGGCGCGGTGTCGGAGTTCCGTACCTCGTTGTACGGACCGTATGAGGGGTCCTCCCCGAAGAGAGGGGTGCTGCCCGTCGCGCCGGGTGCGCACCGCCGGTCGGAGGCCGGCGCAGCCGGGCGAAGCCCGGGAGGCCGCCTGCGGCCGAGCGGTGCGAGCACGGCGTCCAGAAGGAGCCATGGCGGGCGCGGTGTCGGAGTTCCGTACCTCGTTGTACGGACCGTATGAGGGGTCCTCCCGAGGGGAGAGGCTGACGGGTGAGACCGTCAGTCCTCCCCGAGGGGAGGGGCTGACGGGTCAGACCGTCAGGGAGCGGTCCGTCGGCTTGACCGGGTACGGCAGGGCGCTCGTGCCCGTCAGGAAGCGGTCCACGCCGCGGGCGGCCGAGCGGCCCTCCGCGATGGCCCAGACGATGAGCGACTGGCCGCGGCCCGCGTCGCCGGCGACGAAGACGCCGTCGACGTTGGTCACGTAGGAGGCGTCGCGCTCGATGTTGCCGCGCGCGTCCAGCTCCAGGCCGAACTGCTCCACCAGGCCGTTGGCCTGGTCGGTGCCCGTGAAGCCCATCGCCAGGGTGACCAGCTGCGCGGGGAGGACGCGCTCGGTGCCGGGCTTCTGGACGAGCTTGCCGTCGACGAACTCGACCTCGACCAGGTGCAGGGCCTTGACGTTGCCGTCCTCGTCGCCCTCGAAGTGGGTGGTGGAGACGGAGTAGACCCGCTCGCCGCCCTCCTCGTGGGCCGAGGTGACCTTGTAGAGCATCGGGAAGGTCGGCCACGGCTGGTTGGGGCTGCGGTCCTCGCCCGGCTTCGGCATGATCTCCAGCTGCGTGACCGAGGCCGCGCCCTGGCGGTGGGCGGTGCCCACGCAGTCCGCGCCGGTGTCGCCGCCGCCGATGACGACCACGTGCTTGCCCTCGGCCGTGACGGGGGGCGCCATGAAGTCGCCCTCCTGGACCTTGTTGGCGAGCGGCAGGTACTCCATCGCGAAGTGGATGCCGTTCAGCTCGCGGCCCGGGACCGGCAGGTCGCGCGAGACGGTCGCGCCCGCCGCGATGACCACCGCGTCGAACCGCTTGCGCAGGTCGGTGGCGGTGATGTCGCGGCCGACCTCGATGCCGGTACGGAACTTGGTGCCCTCCGCGCGCATCTGCTCGATGCGGCGGTTGATGTGCACCTTCTCCATCTTGAACTCGGGGATGCCGTAGCGCAGCAGGCCGCCGACGCGGTCGGCGCGCTCGTACACCACCACGGTGTGCCCGGCCCGGGTCAGCTGCTGGGCCGCGGCGAGACCCGCCGGGCCGGAGCCGATGACGGCGGCCGTCTTGCCGGACAGCCGCTCCGGCGGCTGCGGGGTGACGTTGCCGTTGTCCCAGGCCTTGTCGATGATCGAGACTTCGACGTTCTTGATCGTCACGGCCGGCTGGTTGATGCCGAGGACGCACGCCGACTCGCACGGGGCCGGGCACAGCCGCCCGGTGAACTCCGGGAAGTTGTTCGTGGCGTGCAGCCGCTCGGAGGCCGCGGACCAGTCCTCGCGGTACGCGAAGTCGTTCCACTCGGGGATCAGGTTCCCGAGGGGACAGCCGTTGTGGCAGAACGGGATGCCGCAGTCCATGCAGCGGCCGGCCTGCTTGCTGATGATCGGGAGCAGCGAGCCCGGGACGTAGACCTCGTTCCAGTCCTTCAGCCGTTCGGCCACGGGACGGGAGCAGGCGGTCTCGCGCGCGGTGGTGAGGAAGCCCTTCGGGTCAGCCATGGGTCGCCGCCTCCATCATCTTCTCGGTGGTCTCGGACTCCGAGAGTCCGGCCAGCTCAGCGGCGTCCTTGGCGGCGAGCACTGCCTTGTACGTGGTCGGGATGATCTTGCTGAAGCGGTCCGCCGCGGCGGTCCAGTCAGCCAGGAGCTTCGCGGCCACGGTCGAGCCGGTCTCCTCCTCGTGGCGGCGCACCACATCGTGCAGCCACTGCTTGTCGGCGTCGGAGAGGGCTTCGACGGCCTCCGCGTTGCCGGCGTTGACGTTGTTCCGGTCGAGGTCGATGACGTACGCCGTACCGCCCGACATGCCGGCCGCGAAGTTGCGGCCGGTCTCGCCCAGGACGACCGCCTGGCCGCCGGTCATGTACTCGCAGCCGTGGTCGCCCACGCCCTCCGAGACGACCAGGGCGCCGGAGTTGCGGACGCAGAAGCGCTCGCCGGTGCGGCCGCGCAGGAACATCTCGCCGCCGGTGGCTCCGTAGCCGATGGTGTTGCCGGCGATGGTGGAGTACTCGGCGAGGTGGTCGGCGCCGCGGTCCGGGCGGACCACGATCCGGCCGCCCGACAGGCCCTTGCCGACGTAGTCGTTGGCGTCGCCCTCCAGGCGGAGGGTGATGCCCTTCGGCACGAAGGCGCCGAAGGACTGGCCGGCGCTGCCGGTGAAGGTCAGGTCGATGGTGTCGTCGGGCAGGCCCGCGCCGCCGAACTTCTTGGTGACCTGGTGGCCGAGCATGGTGCCGACGGTCCGGTTGATGTTGCGGATCGCGACCTGGGCGCGGACCGGCTGGGCGGCCTCGGCGGACTCGGCGTTCAGCGCGTCGGCCGCGAGCTCGATGAGCTCGTTGTCGAGGGCCTTCTCCAGACCGTGGTCCTGCTCGATCAGGGCGTGGCGGACCGCGCCCTCGGGCAGCTCGGGCACGTAGAAGAGCGGCTCGAGGTCGAGGCCCTGCGCCTTCCAGTGCGAGACGGCCTTGGTGGTGTCGAGCAGCTCGGCGTGGCCGACGGCCTCCTCGATCGTGCGGAAGCCCAGCTCGGCGAGGAGCTCGCGCACCTCCTGCGCGATGAACTCGAAGAAGTTGACGACGAACTCGGGCTTGCCGGAGAAGCGCTCGCGCAGGACCGGGTTCTGCGTGGCGATGCCGACCGGGCAGGTGTCCAGGTGGCAGACGCGCATCATGACGCAGCCGGAGACGACGAGCGGCGCGGTCGCGAAACCGAACTCCTCGGCGCCGAGGAGCGCGGCGATGACCACGTCGCGGCCGGTCTTGAGCTGGCCGTCGGTCTGGACGACGATGCGGTCGCGCAGTCCGTTGAGCAGCAGGGTCTGCTGGGTCTCGGCGAGGCCGAGCTCCCAGGGGCCGCCCGCGTGCTTGAGCGAGGTGAGCGGGGAGGCGCCCGTACCGCCGTCGTGGCCGGAGATGAGGACGACGTCCGCGTGCGCCTTGGAAACACCGGCGGCGACCGTGCCCACGCCGACCTCGGAGACCAGCTTCACGTGGATGCGGGCGACCGGGTTGGCGTTCTTGAGGTCGTGGATCAGCTGAGCCAGGTCCTCGATGGAGTAGATGTCGTGGTGCGGCGGCGGGGAGATCAGACCGACGCCCGGGGTGGAGTGCCGGGTCTTGGCGACCCACGGGTAGACCTTGTGGCCGGGCAGCTGGCCGCCCTCGCCGGGCTTGGCGCCCTGCGCCATCTTGATCTGGATGTCGTCCGCGTTGACCAGGTACTCGCTGGTGACGCCGAAGCGGCCGGAGGCGACCTGCTTGATGGAGGAGCGGCGCGCCGGGTCGTACAGGCGGTCCGGGTCCTCGCCGCCCTCACCGGTGTTGGACTTGGCGCCCAGCTGGTTCATGGCGATGGCGAGGGTCTCGTGCGCCTCCTTGGAGATGGAGCCGTACGACATGGCGCCGGTGGAGAAGCGCTTGACGATCTCGGAGACGGGCTCGACCTCGTCGAGGGAGATCGACGGGCGGTCGGACTTGAAGCCGAACAGGCCGCGCAGCGTCATCAGGCGCTCGGACTGCTCGTTCACCCGGTCCGTGTACTGCCGGAAGATGTCGTACCGGCGGCCGCGGGTCGCGTGCTGGAGGCGGAAGACCGTCTCCGGGTCGAACAGGTGCGGCTCGCCCTCGCGGCGCCACTGGTACTCGCCGCCGATCTCCAGCGCACGGTGCGTGGCCGCGATGCCGGAGGCCGGGTACGCCTTGGTGTGGCGCGCGGCCACCTCCTTGGCGATGACGTCCAGGCCGGCGCCGCCGATCTTGGTTGCGGTGCCGTTGAAGTACGCGCCGACGAACTCCTCGTTCAGGCCGACGGCCTCGAAGACCTGGGCGCCGCGGTAGGAGGCGACGGTGGAGATGCCCATCTTGGACATGACCTTCAGGACGCCCTTGCCGAGCGCGTAGATCAGGTTCTTGATGGCCTGCTCCGGCTCCAGGCCGGACAGGAAGGTGCCGGCGCGCAGCAGGTCCTCGACGGACTCCATGGCGAGGTACGGGTTGACCGCCGCCGCGCCGTAGCCGATGAGCAGGGCGACGTGGTGCACCTCGCGGACGTCGCCGGCCTCGACGAGCAGGCCCACCTGGGTGCGCTGCTTGGTGGCGATGAGGTGGTGGTGCACGGCGGAGGTGAGCAGCAGCGACGGGATCGGCGCGTGCTCGGCGTCCGAGTGGCGGTCCGACAGGACGATCAGGCGGGCGCCGGCCGCGATGGCGGCGTCGGCCTCGGTGCGGATCTCCGCGATCCGCGCGGCGAGCGCCTCGGCGCCGCCCGAGACCCGGTAGAGGCCCGAGAGGGTGGCGGCCTTCATGCCCGGCATGTCGCCGTCGGCGTTGATGTGGATGAGCTTGGCCAGCTCGTCGTTGTCGATCACCGGGAACGGCAGCGTGACGCTGCGGCAGGACGCGGCGGTCGGCTCCAGCAGGTTGGACTCCGGGCCGATCGAGGACAGCAGCGAGGTGACGAGCTCCTCGCGGATGGCGTCCAGCGGCGGGTTGGTGACCTGCGCGAAGAGCTGGGTGAAGTAGTCGAAGAGCAGCCGGGGGCGCTCGGACAGGGCCGCGATCGGGGAGTCGGTGCCCATGGAGCCGAGCGGCTCGCCGCCGGTACGGGCCATCGGCGCGAGGATGACGCGCAGCTCTTCCTCGGTGTAGCCGAAGGTCTGCTGGCGGCGGGTGACCGAGGCGTGGGTGTGGACGATGTGCTCGCGCTCGGGCAGGTCCGACAGCTCGATCTCGCCGGTCTCCAGCCAGTCGGCGTACGGGGCGGCGCCGGCCAGCCCGTCCTTGATCTCGTCGTCCTCGATGATCCGCTTCTGGGCGGTGTCGACGAGGAACATCTTGCCGGGCTGCAGGCGGCCCTTGCGGACGACCTTGGCCGGGTCGATGTCGAGCACGCCGACCTCGGAACCGAGGACGACGAGGCCGTCGTCGGTGACCCAGTAGCGGCCGGGGCGCAGACCGTTGCGGTCCAGGACCGCGCCGACCTGGGTGCCGTCGGTGAAGGTGACGCAGGCCGGGCCGTCCCAGGGCTCCATCATCGTGGAGTGGTACTTGTAGAACGCGCGGCGGGCCGGGTCCATGGAGGTGTGGTTCTCCCACGCCTCCGGGATCATCATCAGCACGCTGTGCGGCAGCGACCGGCCGCCGAGGTGGAGCAGCTCCAGGACCTCGTCGAAGGAGGCCGAGTCGGAGGCGTCGGGGGTGCAGATCGGGAAGATCCGGTCCAGGACGCCCTCGCCGAAGGCGTCGGACGCCAGCTGGGACTCGCGGGCCTTCATCCAGTTGCGGTTGCCCTTGACCGTGTTGATCTCGCCGTTGTGCGCGACGAAGCGGTACGGGTGGGCGAGCGGCCAGGACGGGAAGGTGTTCGTCGAGAACCGGGAGTGGACCAGGGCCAGCGTCGAGGCGAAGCGGCGGTCGGAGAGGTCCGGGAAGAAGGGCTCGAGCTGGCCGGTGGTCAGCATGCCCTTGTAGACGACGGTGCGGGCGGAGAGCGAGGGGAAGTACACCCCGGCCTCGCGCTCGGCGCGCTTGCGCAGCACGAACGCCTTGCGGTCCAGCTCGATGCCCGTCGTCCCGTTGGAGACGAACAGCTGCGAGAAGGCCGGCATGGTGGCGCGGGCGCCGTTGCCGAGCAGGTCCGGGGTGACCGGAACCTCGCGCCAGCCGAGAACGGTCAGGTTCTCCTCGGCGGCGATGGCCTCGATCTGCTCCACGGCGACGGCCTGTGCGGTGCCGTCGGCGGGGAGGAAGGCGATGCCGACGGCGTAGGCGCCGGCCTCGGGGAGGTCGAATCCGGCGACCTCGCGGAGGAAGGCGTCCGGCACCTGGCAGAGGATTCCGGCTCCGTCGCCCGAGTCCGGCTCGGAGCCGGTGGCGCCGCGGTGCTCGAGGTTCCGCAATACGGTCAGCGCCTGCTCGACCAGCGTGTGGCTGGCCTCGCCGCTGAGGTTGGCCACAAAGCCGACGCCGCAGGCGTCGTGCTCGTTGCGCGGGTCGTACATGCCCTGCTGGGCGGGGCGACCGTCCATGGGCGACCAGGCGGTGTTGCTGAGGCCGGTCGCGGAGTGCGTGGATGCGGAACGCATCGGCTCTCCCGTCGTCGTCGTGGCATATGTGCATAGCCGAGGGACGACGTTGGCCCTCTGCGAAATTTCGTGCAGATTACATGATGACGACAATCCCGCGAAGCGGATATGCCGTTCCAGCATGCGGACACTGCACGGGGCAGAAAAGAGGGGACCTTCGCGGATTCCCAAGGGGTCTCACGACGCGATGACGGGTGGAAGGTCCCGGTACGGGGGCGGGCATCATTGCCCGCAGCCCTGTTGTGGTACCCGGTGGACACGCGAGCGAAACCGCCGAGTAACGGACTACTTATGTTGCGCAGTGCATAGTGTCTCACTCCCTGCCCGGTCAGCCTATGGCTCCGCCGATCCAGGTTCCCAGGATGTACGTCACACCGGCGGCCGCGCCACCGAGGGCGAGCTGGCGCAGCCCGCTGTACCACCAGGACCGGGCCGTGACCCGGGAGACGATCGCGCCGCAGGCGAAGAGGCCCACCAGGGCCAGCAGCACCGCGGGCCACAGCGAGGCGGCTCCGAGCAGGTACGGCAGTACGGGCAGCAGCGCGCCCAGCGCGAAGGAGCCGAAGGACGAGACGGCGGCGACGAGCGGCGAGGGCAGGTCGTCGGGGTCGATGCCGAGCTCCTCGCGGGCGTGGATCTCCAGCGCCTGCTCGGGGTCGCGGGACAGCTGCATGGCCACCTCGCGGGCGAGCGGGGGCTCGACGCCGCGCGAGACGTAGAGCTCGGCCAGCTCCTCCATCTCGTCGACCGGGTGCTTGCGCAACTGCTGGCGCTCGATGTCCAGTTCGGCGAGGACCAGCTCGCGCTGCGAGGCGACGGAGGTGTACTCGCCGGCGGCCATCGAGAAGGCGCCGGCCGCGAGGCCCGCCAGGCCGGTGATGGCGATGGCGTGCGGGGCGACGGCGCCGCCGGCCACGCCGGTCATGAGGGCCAGGTTGGAGACGAGCCCGTCCATCGCGCCGAAGACGGCCGGACGCAGCCATCCACCGTTGACGTCACGGTGGGTGTGGTTGTCGCGGTGCGCGGTGTGCAGCGGCGCTTCGATGTCGATGATGGACATGCGGTGTATCTCCCCTTTTGTGCGAACGAGCGTCATACGGTGTCCCGCTCCCTCGGAACACCTCGAAACTACGCACGAATTCAGCTCCCCGCCAGCAAGGAAGGCCGTACTTACCTGCGGTTTTGCGGGTCGGCGACCGGGTGACGACGGTGTGCGGGGGGTGTTTCGCGACGAGCGACAAACGTCATGACATGGCACAAATCCCCCAAGGGCTCAATATGAGTCCCATCAAATGGAGAGGCGCGCCATGGAGCTGATTGCATGCAATCCGCAGGTCCTCCTCGAACGGGCCAGGGGCGCTCTTCTGGGGCTCGCGGTGGGCGACGCGCTGGGCGCCCCCGCGGAGAACATGAAGCCGTCGGAGATCCGGGCGAAGTGGGGCCGGATCGAGGGCTTCGTGTCGGAGGATCCGGCGGGCACGGACGACACCGAGTACGCGATCTTCTCCGGGCTGCTGCTGGCCCGGCACGGGTCCGCGCTCACCGTGTCCCATGTGGAGCGGGCCTGGCACCACTGGATCGCGGACCTGGACGAGGGCCCCTTCCGGGGCGCGGGCTTCTCCGAGCGCGGCACCCTCGAGAACCTGCGGCGCGGCCTGGCGGCCCCCATCTCGGCCCAGCACCGGCACGCGTGGTCCGACGGCCTGGCCATGCGGGCGGCGCCGTTCGGGGTCTTCGCGGCGGGCCGCCCGGCGGAGGCCGCTCGGCTCGTCGCCATCGACGGCTGCGTCAGCCACGACGGCGAGGGCATCTACGGCGGCCAGGCGGTCGCGGCGGGCGTCGCGGCGGCCATGGCGGGCGCCGGGCCCGCGTCGGTGATCGCCGCGGCCCTGTCGGTGATCCCCGCCGACTCCTGGACGGCCCGGTCCCTGCGCCGGGCCGTCACCGCCGCCCCGCGCGGCGAACGGGCGGTGCGCTCGGCCGTGGTCATCGGCGGCTACCCCTGGACGGACCTCGCCCCGGAGGCGGTGGGCCTGGCCTTCGGCGCCTTCGCCGCCTGCGGGGGCGACTTCCCCTCCTCGGTCCTGACCGCCGTGAACATGGGCCGCGACGCGGACACCACCGCGGCGGTGGCCGGCGCGCTGTCCGGCGCCCTGTCCGGAGCCGCCGCGGTCCCCGCCGAGTGGTCCTCGGCGATCGGCCCGGTCCGCGGCAGCTGCCTGCCCTCGATGCGGGGCTACCACGTCCTGGACATCGCGGACCTCCTCACCCCGGAATACGAGGCCCCCAGATGACCCCGTCCCCGTACAACCCCACCCCGGACCCCCAGCCCCCGACCCCCTCCCCGCAAACCCAGCCCCCGACCCCGCCGCCGCCGCCATCCGAAGCGCCGCCGACAAACCCGCCCACCCTGGCAAGCCCCCCGAGGCCGGCCCACCCCGCCAGCCCCACGGACTTCGGCCCGACGAACCCGGCCGTCCTGGCGAACCCGCCGACGCCGCCCCAGCCCGTCGCCCCGCCGGCCCCCACCCCGGCAAACCCCCCCGTCCCGGCAGCCCTCAACCTGCCGACCCCGGCCGGCCTGGCCGACCCGACCGGCCCGGCCCGCCCCGTAAGCCGCACGGGCCTCGGCCCGACGAACCCGGCCGTCCTGGCAAACCCGCCGACGCCGCCCCAGCCCGTCGCCCCGCCGGCCCCCACCCCGGCAAACCCCCCCGCCCCGGCAGCCCTCAACCTGCCGACCCCGGCCGGCCTGGCCGACCCGGCCGACCTGACCAACCCGGCCACCCCGGCCCGCCCCGCCAGCCCCACGGACCTCGGCCCAGCGAACCCGGCCGTCCTGGCAAGCCCGCCGCGGCCGGCCCAGCCGGTCAGCCCCACGGGCCTCGGCCCGACGAACCCGCTCGTCCTGGCGAACCCGCCGACGCCGACCCAGCCCGTCAGCCCCACGGGCCTCGCCCCGGCGACCCGGCCCGGCCCGGCCACCCCACCGAGGCCCACGGACCCCTCGGACGCGGCGGGCCTGGCGGAGGCGACGTACTCGGTCGGCATGACGAACCCCCCGATCCCGACCCACCCTGTCGCCCCGGCAGCCCTCAACCTGCCGACCCCGGCCGGCCTGGCCGACCCGGCCGGCCCGGCCCGCCCCGTCAGCCGCACGGGCCTCGGCCCGGCGGTCTCCGGCGGGCTGGTCCACCCGCCCGGTCCGGCGAGGGCGGTCGGTCTGGTCGGTTCGCCGACGCATGCGGGCCCCGCGGACGCGGTGGGCCTGGTGGAGGCGGCGTACCCGGCCGGCCTGGCGGTCGCGCCGGACCGGGCCGGTACGGCCGGCTTGGCGGTCGCGTCTGACCGGGCCGGTACGGCCGGTCTGGTGGTCGCGCCGGACCGGGCCGGTACGGCCGGCCTGGCGGTTCCGCCGGGCCCCCCGCCCCCGGCCCGGCGGATCGAAGGGCTGCTCCTCGGGCTCGCCGCAGGCGACGCGGCCGGGTGGCCCGCCGCGCGGCACCGGGCCAGCCGGATGCCCGAGTGGACCCGCCGCCTCACCCGCGAGCTCGACACCTTCGCCGAGCAGAACGCCACCACCACCCTCCCCGTCCCCATCGCCCTCAACCAGCCCCCCGAGCCCCTGCGCCTCGGCCCCTCCGACGACGCCGAGTGGGCCGCCTTCGTCGCCGAGTCCGTGCTCACCGCCTCCGGAGTCCTGCTCAGCGACCTCTCCCGGTCCCGCCGCATGCGCGCCGCCATCGACCTCGCCTGGAACGCCCTCGCCTCCGAGGTCGCCGCCGCGGCGGAACGCGCCCCCGAGGTCGAGTCCGCCGTCCTGCCCCTGCGCGCCCGGATCTCCGTCCGCGCCGGCCTCGGCAACCTCGCCGCCGGCCTGCGCCCGCCCGCCACCGGCCACGACAACCCGCACTTCTTCGACGACGCCGCTTGCGTCCGCGCCTGCGTGCTCGCCGTCGTCCACCCCGGCGACCCGGACGCGGCGGCGGACCTCGCCGAGTTCGACGCCCGCTACACCCAGGACGGCGACGGAGTCCACGGCGCCCGCGCCATGGCCGCCGCCCTCGCGGCGGCCCTGGCCGGCGCCGGGGTCGACACCGCCGTCGAGGCCGCGCTCGCGCAGCTCCCCGCCGCCACCGAGATCGGCCGCAACGCCCGGCACGCCGTCAAGCTCGCCCGCGCCCACACGGGCGGCGGCGGCGCCTTCGCCATCGTCCCCACCCTCGAGCACGAGATCGTGGACCACGTCTACAGCTACGGCATCGCCGCCGCCGAGACCGTCCCCGTGGCCCTCGCCCTCGCGACCGCCGCCCGCGGCAAGGCGGCCGAGGCCGTCCCGGCCGCCGCCTGCCTGTCCCGCGTCGCGGACTCCGCCCCCGCCCTGGCCGGCGCCCTCACCGGCGCCCTCGGCGGCGGCGACTCGATCCCCGCCGCCTGGCGGGAGGCCTGCCGCACCCTGTCCGGCTGCGCCCTCCCCCGCCTCGCCGGCACCGATCTCGTGGAACTCGCCGCGCTCCTCGCTCGCACGGAACTCACCTCGCACAAGGGATGATTCAGACATGACGCTCACGTTGGAGGAAAGGGCCGCCGGCGCCCTCGTCGGGGCCGCCGTCGGCGACGCGCTCGGCGGCCCGGTGGAGGGCTGGAGCCCGGACCAGATCGTGGAACGGCACGGCGGCCGGGTGCACGGCATCGTCGGCCCCTGGCACGAGGACTGGCGCACGGCCCGCCCGATCGCCCCGTACCACAAGGGAGATGGGCACGTCACCGACGACACCCTCATGACCCACGCCCTGGTACGGGTCTACGAGGCGGTACGGGACCACCTCGACGCCTACGCGGTCGCCGAGCACCTGGTGCCGGACCTGATGACCAACCCGCGGTGGATCCCGGAGCTGGAGGCCGAAGCCCTCCCGCTCCAGCGGATCTTCCTCGCCGAGAAGTGGATCGTGGCCCGGCTGCACTACGCACACGTCGACCCGCGCGAGGCCGGCAACGGCAACATCGTCAACTGCGGCGCGGCGATGTACATGGCCCCCGTCGGCATCGTCAACGCGGGCAACCCGGCGGGCGCGTACGCGGAGGCCCTGGACATCGCCGGGGCTCACCAGTCCTCGTACGGGCGGGAGGCCGCCGGGGTGTTCGCGGCGGCGGTGGCGGCCGCGTGCCTGCCGGGGGCGACGGCCGGGTCCGTGGTGGACACCGTGCTCGGACTGGCCAAGGACGGCACGCGCGCGGCCATCGCGGCCGTCGCGGAAGTCGCCTCCCGGCACCGGGACTTCGAGTCGGCGCTGGCCCCGCTGCGGGCGGCGGTCGCCCCGTACGACACGGTGGGCCCCGACTACCGCGCCCCCTCCCTCGGCGCGCGGCGCCCCTCCCGCCTGCACTCGATCGAGGAGCTCCCGATCGCGCTCGGGATGCTGCTGATCGCGGACGGGGCGTACGAGACCTCCGTACTCGGCGCGGTCAACTACGGCCGGGACTGCGACTCCACCGCCACCATGGCCGGGGCCATCGCCGGGGCCCTGGGCGGGGAGCCGGTGATCCCGGCCGCCTGGTCCAAGCAGGTCGCCGAGGCCAGCCGCCTCGACCTGCACGCCCCCGCCGGGGCGCTGGCCGCCGTGGCGCGCGAGGTCTTCGCCCGGGACCGCTCGCGCCGCCGCACCCACGAGTCGGCCTTCGCCACCCTCACCACCGCCCCATGACCGCGCCCCGCCCCACGCCTGCGGCGAAGCCCCCGGACGGCGGAAGCCGACCTCCGGCCGAACCGGCACGACCCACCCGGCCGCAGCCGACCCCGCCCCGCCCCGGCGGCGTGATCCGGGCGGCGGGCGGGCCGGCGCGGCCCACCCGGCCGCAACCCCAAGACCTCACCGACGGCGCACACCCGGCGGCGGACCGGCCGGCGCAGCCCACCCGGCCGCAGCCGCAAGACCTCGCCGCCCCCGCCAACCCGTCCCCACCACCCGCCACGAACCCACCCCCACCACCCACAACCCCAGCCGACGACGCACACCCCGCGGCGGACCGGCCGGTGCGGGTCACCTGGGCGCAGCCCGAGGACCTCGTCGGGCACGAGCTCCGGCAGGCGGCCGAGGACGGCCGGGACCCCGGGCCCGCGTCGCGGGCCTGGCTGGCCGCGGGCGGCCACCCGGCGCCGGCCCGGGCCGGCGCCTCCCCCACTCCGGCCCCGCCGGAACTCCGCGCGCTGGCCGCGCGCCTGCTGGACGAGCTCGCCGCCCTCCCCTCCCCGACGGCCGCCGACGAACCGCAGCCCTGGCCCGCCATCCGCGCGACCTGGCCCCCGGCCGGCCCCGGTGCACCCCAGCCGGCCACCCCCGCCTCCGCCCCGGCCCAGGCCGCCCGGCCCCCGCAAGGCGGCCCCGCCCGTTCCGCGGCACGCCCCCCGACGCGACCCGCCCCCACAGCGGCAGGCCCCACCTCCCACGGGCAGACCCCCCACCCCGCCGAGCCCAAGCCACCGCCGCCCCCCACACCCCCCACGGCAACCGGTGCCCCGGCAACCCCCCACCGACAGGCCCCCCACCCCACCGAGCCCGACCCACCGCCGCCCCCCACACCCCCCACGGCAACCGGTGCCCCCGCAACCCCCCACCGACAGACCCCCCGCCCGTGGGGCCCGGCTCCGGGGCCCGCCCGGGGGCAGGGGCTCGGCGCCGCCCCGTCCGACCCCGCCCTGCGCCGCAGGCTGGAGGCCGCCCCGTCCGACCCCGCCCTGCGCCGCAGGCTGGAGGCCGCTTGGGTGGGGCGGGCCGCCGGGTGCCTGCTCGGGAAGCCCGTCGAGAAGCTGCCGCTCGCCGGGATCCGGGCACTGGCCCGGGCCGCCGGGAACTGGCCGCTGGACGACTGGTTCACCGCCCGCGGCGTCCCGCCCGAGCTGCTGGCCGCGCACCCCTGGAACCGCCGCTCCGCCCCGACCTCCCTCGCCGAGAACATCGACGGCATGCCCGAGGACGACGACCTCAACTACCCCCTCCTCGGCCTGCTCCTGCTCCAGCGGCACGGCAAGGACTTCACCACCGCCGACGTCGCCCGCCTCTGGCTCGACGAGCTGCCCGCCGGGCGCACCTTCACCGCCGAGCGCATCGCCTACCGCAACCTCCTCCTCGGGCTGGAGCCGCCCGCCACCGCCACCCACCACAACCCGTTCCGCGAGTGGATCGGCGCCCTCATCCGCGCCGACGTCCACGGCTGGACCAACCCCGGCGACCCGGCCGCCGCCGCGGCCCAGGCCTACCGGGACGCCGCCCTGACCCACACCGGCAACGGCGTCTACGCCGCCCTCTTCGTCGCCGCCGCCACCGCCACCGCCGCCACCGGCCGGGCCGACGTGCACACCGCGCTGCGGGCCGGGCTGGACGTCGTACCGCCCCGCTCCCGCCTCGCCGCGGCCGTCCGCGACGGGATCCGGGCCGCGCACGAGGAGGCCGACTTCGACCGCGTCGTCGACCGACTGCATGCCTGCTACGGCCACTACCACTGGGTGCACGCCGTCCCCAACACCGCCCTGATCGCCGCCGCCCTCACCCACGCCGACGGCGACTTCACCCGTTCCATCTGCCGTACGGTGTCCGGCGGTTGGGACACCGACTCCAACGGCGCCACCGCGGGAGCCCTCTGCGCGCTGATCACCGGAGAGGTCCCGCACCGCTGGGCCGCGCCCCTGCGAAACCGCCTCGCCACCTCCGTCCCCGGCTTCGACGGCATCGGCTTCGACACCCTCGCCCACCTCACCCACCGGCTCACCACACAGGAGGCAGCACGCTCATGACGGCCATCGCCGTGCTCGGCAGTACGAATATGGACCTCGTCGCCTACGTCCCCAAGGCCCCCCGCCTCGGGGAGACCGTCACCGGGCGCGCCTTCCGCACCATCCCCGGCGGCAAGGGGGCCAACCAGGCCGTCGCCGCCGCCCGCTGCGGCGCGCGGGTGGTGATGATCGGCGCGGTCGGGGCCGACGAGTTCGGCGTACGGCTGCGCTCCGCGCTCACCGCCGACGGGATCGACACCGCGGGCCTGCGCACCGCCGAGGGCGCCAGCGGCACGGCCCACATCACGGTGGACGACGAGGGCGGCAACAGCATCATCGTCATCCCCGGCGCCAACGGCCGCGTCACCGGCCTGGAGGCGGGCGACGAGACCCGGATCGCCGCCGCCGACGCCCTGCTCCTACAGCTCGAACTCCCCCTGGAGGCCGTCCTCGCCGGCGCCGTCGCCGCCCGCGCGCACGGTGTCCGTACGGTGCTCACCCCGGCCCCCGCCCAGCCGCTGCCCGCGGAACTCCTCGCCGTCACCGACCTGTTGGTGCCCAACGAGCACGAGGCCGCCGCCCTCACCGGGCTCACCGACCCGGGCCGGTGCGCGGCGGCCCTGCTGGAGGCCGTACCCGAGGTGGTGGTCACCCTCGGCGCGGCCGGCGTGCTGTACGCCGCCCGCGGCCGCGAACCCCTGTCCGTGCCCGCGCCCCGGGTCCGGGCCGTGGACACCACCGCCGCCGGGGACACCTTCGTCGGCGCCCTCGCCGTGGCCCTCGGCGAGGGCCGTCCGATGCCCGGGGCGCTGCGCTGGGCATCGGCGGCGGCGGCGCTCTCCGTGCAGCGGCCCGGTGCCCAGGACTCGATGCCGACCCGCGCCGAGACCGACGCCTTCGCCCTGGCCGGGCGGGATACGAGGACGCCGCGGGCCCCCGACACCGCCCCCGGCCCCGCCCGCACACCCGGGAACGGCCCCGAAGCCACCCCCACCCCCGGAGCCCCCTCGTGAACCCCGACGCGGCCCGGGCCGGCGCCGGCAGCCCTCCCGTAGGCCCCGACCCGGCACCGGGCACGGCGCCGGGCCCGGGACCCCGCCCTCCCACCGGCGAGGCACACGGCCGGGACGCCCACGGGACCCCCGAACCCGGGCCGGTCTTGCCCGGTTCCGGCCCCGGCCCGACGGACCACCCCGTCGACGCCCGGCCAGGGCACGGGCACGGGCACGGGAACGGGCCCCTGCAAGGGCTCCGCGTGCTCGACCTCGCCACCCTGTTCGCCGGGCCGCTGGCCGCCACCCTGCTCGGCGACTTCGGCGCCGAGGTCGTCAAGGTCGAACACCCCGGCCGCCCCGACCCCTCCCGCGGCCACGGCCCCGCCAAGGACGGCATCGGCCTGTGGTGGAAGCTGCTCGGCAGGAACAAGCGGACGGTCACCCTCGACCTGTCCACCCCCGGCGGCCGCGACACCCTGCTGCGGCTGGCCGCCACCGCGGACGTGGTCGTCGAGAACTTCCGGCCCGGCACCCTGGAGAAGTGGGGGCTGGGCTGGGAGGAGCTCTCGGCCGTCAACCCGCGCCTGGTCCTGGCCCGGGTCACGGCCTTCGGCCAGCACGGCCCGTACGCCCACCGCCCCGGCTTCGGCACCCTCGCCGAGGCGATGAGCGGCTTCGCCGCGATCACCGGGGAGCCGGGCGGCCCGCCGACCCTGCCGCCCTTCGGGCTCGCGGACTCGATCGCCGCGCTCACCACGGCCTACGCGGTGATGACCGCCCTCGCGGGCCGCGACCGCACCGGCCACGGCCAGGTCGTGGACCTGGCCATCGTCGAGCCGATCCTCACGGTGCTCGGCCCGCACCCGCTCTGGTACGACCAGCTCGGCTACGTCCAGCCGCGCACCGGGAACCGCTCCACCAACAACGCCCCCCGCAACACGTACCGCAGTGCGGACGGCCGCTGGCTGGCGGTGTCCACCTCCGCCCAGTCCATCGCCGAGCGGGTGCTGCGCCTGGTCGGGCGGCCGGAGCTGATCACCGAGCCCTGGTTCGCCACCGGTTCGGGGCGGGCCGCCCACACCCACGTCCTGGACGAGGCGGTCGGCGGCTGGATCGCCCGCCACAAGGCCGAGGAGGTGGTCGCGGCCTTCGAGGAGGCGCAGGCGGCCGTGGCCCTGGTCTACGACGTCCGGGACGTGATGGACGACCCGCAGTTCGCCGCCCTGGACACGGTCACCGAGATCGACGACCCGGAGCTCGGCCCGCTGCGGATGCAGAACATCCTCTTCCGGCTCTCCGAGACCCCCGGCGGGATCCGCTGGGCCGGCCGTCCCCATGGCGCGGACACCGACGAGGTGCTGACCGAGCTGGGCCTGACCGGGGCCGAGATCTGCGCGCTGCGCACGGAGGGGGCGCTGTGATCCTGACCTGGCTGTACGCGCCGGGCGACCGCCCGGCGGTGGTGGCCAAGGCCCTCGGTTGCGGGGCCGACGCGGTCATCGTGGACCTGGAGGACGCGGTACCCGTCTCCCGCAAGGAGTACGCCCGCGCCGCCACCGCCGAGCTCCTGCGCGAGCGGCCCCCGCTGCCCGTCCACGTCCGGGTGAACGCGCTCGACTCCCCCTGGGGCGGGGCCGACCTGACCGCCCTCTGCGGGCTGCACGGCCTCGCCGGCCTGCGGCTGCCCAAGATCAACTCACCCGAGCAGGTCATCGCCGCCGCCGACCGCACCGGCGGGGTCGGGCTGCACGCCCTGCTCGAATCGGCGCTGGGCGTGGAGCGTGCCTTCGAGATCGCCCGTGCGCACCCCGCACTGCGCGGGCTCTCCCTCGGCGAGGCCGACCTGCGGGCCGACCTGGCCGTCAGCGCGGAGCCGGGCCTGGACTGGTGCCGGTCCCGGGTGGTGGTGGCGGCCCGAGCGGCCGGGCTGGCTCCGCCGGCCCAGTCGGTGTTCCCGGACATCCGGGACCTGGAGGCGCTGGCCGTCTCCTGCGCGCGGGGCCGTGCCCTCGGCTTCTTCGGCCGGGCCGCGATCCATCCGCGGCAGTTGCCGGTGATCGAGCGGGCCTACCTGCCGGCCGCCGCGGAGGTGGCCGCGGCGGAGGAGGTGCTGACGGCGGCCCGGGCCACGCCGGGGGCGCTGGCGCTGCCGGACGGGCGCTTCGTCGACCCGGCGGTGGTGGCGGCCGCCCACCGCACCCTTGCGCTCGCCGCGCGGATGGCCGGGCGGTAACCACGGCCGGCCCCCTGCCGCGGGTCCGCCTCCCGGGGTCCGCCTCCCGCAGCCGGCCGGCCTGCCACGGGTGGACCCCGGCCGGGCCGGCCGTGCTGCGGCCGGCATGGCAACGGGGGGCCGCGCGGTGCGCGACCCCCCGTACGACCGTTGCGGTCAGAGCTTCTTGGCCTCCGGGGCCTCGGCCGCGTCCGGCTCCGCGGACGGAGCGGCGTCGGCCGGCTCGTCCTTCGTCAGGACGGCCTTCTTCGCCGGGGCCCCGGCGGTGCCGGAGGACTCGTCCCCGGCGGCCTTCGCCTCGACGGCGGCCTTCGCGTCGGCCGCAGCCGGGTCCTTCTCGCCGTCGGCGCCGGAGCGGTCCGGCTCGACGACCTCCTCGCGGCCCGGCCGCAGCCTCGCCGACAGGACGAAGTAGACGACGGCCAGGACGAAGACCACGATCGAGGTCCACACGTTCAGCCGCAGGCCCAGGATGTGGTGGGCCTCGTCGACCCGCATGTACTCGATCCAGCCGCGGCCCACGCAGTACGAGGCCACGTACAGGGCGAAGGCCCGCCCGTGCCCGAGCTTGAACCGGCGGTCGGCCCAGATGACCAGGACCGCGACGCCGATGCACCACAGCGACTCGTACAGGAAGGTCGGGTGGTAGGTGCCGGCGTCCCGGTTCGGGCCGGCGCTGATCTCCACCGCCCACGGCAGGTCGGTGGCCCGGCCGTAGAGCTCTTGGTTGAACCAGTTGCCCCAGCGTCCGCAGGCCTGGGCCAGCGCGATGCCCGGGGCGAGGGCGTCCGCCCAGGCCGGCAGCGGGATGCCGCGCAGCCGGCAGCCGATCCAGGCGCCCACCGCGCCGAGCGCGATCGCCCCCCAGATGCCGAGGCCGCCCTCCCAGATCTTGAAGGCGTCGACCCAGTTGCGGCCCTCGCCGAAATAGAGCTGGTAGTCGGTGATCACGTGGTAGAGGCGACCGCCGACCAGGCCGAACGGCACCGCCCACACGGCGATGTCCGCGACCGTGCCCGGCTTTCCGCCGCGCGCGACCCACCGCCTGTTGCCGAGCCAGACGGCGACGAAGACGCCGATGATGATGCAGAACGCGTAGCCGCGCAGCGGGATCGGTCCGAGATGGATCACGCCGGTCGACGGACTGGGGATGTAAGCAATGTCCATGGCAGAGCCGACGCTACCCTGCCGGGCGGTGCACACCGCAACCCGCCCGGCAAGCCGATACCGAATCAACACACGGCACGGGCGTCGCTCAGTTCCCCGCGGAGCCGTCCGGTCCGCTGTTCGCGGGCGACTTCGACGCCGCCGCCGACCCCCGCGAGGCCTTCGCCCCGGGAGTCGCGCCCGGGGTCTTCGCGCCGGCCGACGGGGAGGACTTCGCCCCGGCCTTCGCGTCACCCTCCTTCGCGTCGCCCTCCTTGGCGTCGCCCTCGCTTGAGTCGCCCGCCTTGCCGCCGCTCCCGCCAGAGGCCCCGGCCGCCGCTTCCACCTGCTCCTTGAGCTTCTGCGGGGTCAGCGGATTGGCCTTGTCGGAGAAGATGTCCTTGCCGTTCAGCAGCACGGTCGGCGTGCCCCGGAAGTTTCCTGCCCGGAAGGCCTCGTGGGCCTTGCCCACCCAGCTGTCGTGCGTGCCGTCCTCGACGCACTTGCGGAAGGCGGGGGTGTCCAGCCCGTCCACCTGGCCGGCCAGTTCCAGCAGCTTCGCGTTCTTGCCGTAGGCGTCGTCGACCTCCTGCGGCTGCTGCTGGAAGAGGAGGTCGTGGTAGGCCGCGAACTTGCCGGCGTCCTGCGCGCAGGCGGCCGCGTTCGCGCCCTTCAGCGAGCCGCTGCCGCCCATGTTCCCGTCGATGAGCGTGACCAGGTGGTAGTCGACCTTGAGCAACCCCTTGGCCTCGAGGTCGTGGATGGTGTCCCGGTAGTTGTCCTCGAAGGCCTTGCAGGCGGGGCAGCGGACGTCCTCCCACACGGTCAGGGTGGACTTGGCCTCGTCCTTGCCCGTCCGGATGGCCAGCGCGTCCTTGCCGGTGGCTCCGGAGGGCGCGACCACCGGACCCGCCTTGCCGCCGCCGTCCTTGCCGGTGTTGGCCGCGATCAGACCGACGACGGCGGCCAGGCCGAGTACGCCGACCACCGCCGCCGACACGATGAGCGTCCGCCGACGCCTGTCCCGGGCCTTCTGCCGGTCGCGCTCCGCCTGGAGTCGCTCGCGGGCCGATCGTTTCGTCGCATCGCGGTTCGCACCGTCGTTCTTCTCGCTCACGTTCGGCCAAACGAAGCGGGGAGGCACTCGCGTGCCTCCCCGCTCCCACTTCCACCCGATCGGGCTACAGAACCCGTTCGGGTGTGCGCTTTGCGTCAGCTCCTGCGTACGCCTTCCGCAAGCTCGCCCGCAAGCGACCGTACGGCGGCCAGCCCGGCCGGCAGGTCCGGCGCGTCCAGCAGCAGCTTGACGAAGGCCGATCCGACGATCACGCCGTCCGCGAAGCCGGCCACTTCCCTGGCCTGCTCGGGGTTGGAGACGCCCAGGCCCACGCAGACCGGCAGGTCGGTGGTCTTGCGGGTCCGCCCGACCAGCTCCTTCGCCTCGGCGCCGACCGAGGCGCGGGTGCCGGTGACCCCCATCAGGGAAGCCGCGTAGACGAAGCCGGAGCCGACCGCCGTGATGGTGGCCAGCCGCTCGTCCCTGCTGCTGGGGGCCACGACGAAGACGGTCGCCAGGCCGTGCTTGTCCGCGTGCTCGCGCCACAGCGCGGACTCCTGGACCGGCAGGTCGGGCAGGATGCAGCCGGCGCCGCCCGCCGCCGCCAGCTCGGCGGTGAACCGCTCGACGCCGTACCGGTCGATGGGGTTCCAGTACGTCATGACCAGGACCGGGGCCCCGGTGGCCTCGTGCGCCTCGCGGACGGTCCGGATCACGTCGGCGATCTTGACTCCGCCGCGCAGGGCGATGTCGTCGGCGGTCTGGATGACCGGCCCGTCGAGGACCGGGTCGCTGTGGGGCAGGCCGATCTCGACGACGTCCGCGCCGCCGGCGATGACGGCCTTGACCGCCTCGATGCCGCCGTCGACGGTCGGGAAGCCCGCGGGGAGGTAGGCGACGAGGGCCGCGCGGTCCTCGGACTTCGCCTTGGCGAGGGTGGCGCCCAGCAGCTCGATGTTGCCGCGCCCGTGCGTGGAGCTCACTTGTCGTCCCCCTCGGAGAACTCGTTGTCGGCGACTTCACCGTCGGTGTCGTACAGCCCGAAGTACCGGGCGGCCGTGTCCATGTCCTTGTCGCCGCGGCCGGACAGGTTGACCACGATCAGGCCGTCCTTGCCCAGCTCCTTGCCCAGGTCGAGGGCGCCGGCCAGGGCGTGCGCCGACTCGATCGCCGGGATGATCCCCTCGGTGCGCGAGAGCAGGCGCAGGGCCTGCATCGCGGCGTCGTCGGTGACCGCGCGGTACTCGCCGCGGCCGGTGTCCTTGAGGTACGAGTGCTCCGGGCCGATGCCCGGGTAGTCCAGACCGGCCGAGATGGAGTACGGCTCGGTGATCTGGCCCTCCTCGTCCTGCAGGACGTACGAGCGGGAGCCGTGCAGGATCCCGGGCTCGCCCGCGGTCAGCGTGGCGGCGTGCTCGCCGGTCTCGACGCCGTGCCCGGCGGGCTCGAAGCCGACCAGGCGGACCTCGGCGTCGGGGATGAAGGCGTGGAAGAGGCCGATGGCGTTGGAGCCGCCGCCGACGCAGGCCGCGACGGCGTCGGGCAGCCGGCCGGCGCGCTCGATGATCTGGCGGCGGGCCTCGACGCCGATCACCCGGTGGAAGTCGCGGACCATGGCCGGGAAGGGGTGCGGGCCGGCGACCGTGCCGAAGAGGTAGTGGGTGCGGTCCACGTTGGCGACCCAGTCGCGGAACGCCTCGTTGATGGCGTCCTTCAGGGTCCGGGAGCCGGACTTCACGGCGATGACCTCGGCGCCCAGCATCCGCATCCGGGCCACGTTCAGGGCCTGGCGCTGGGTGTCGATCTCGCCCATGTAGACGGTGCACTCGAGGCCGAAGAGCGCGCAGGCGGTGGCGGTGGCCACGCCGTGCTGGCCGGCGCCGGTCTCGGCGATGACGCGGGTCTTGCCCATGCGCTTGGTGAGCAGCGCCTGGCCCAGCACGTTGTTGATCTTGTGCGAGCCCGTGTGGTTGAGGTCCTCGCGCTTGAGGAAGATCCTCGCCCCGCCGGCGTGCTCGGCGAACCGGGGGACCTCGGTGAGGGCGCTCGGGCGTCCGGTGTAGTTGACCATCAGGTCGTTCAGCTCGGCCGCGAAGGCCGGGTCGCCCTTGGCCTTCTCGTACTCGACCGCGACCTCGTCCACCGCGGCGACGAGCGCCTCCGGGATGAACTTGCCGCCGAAGTCGCCGAAGTAGCCCTCGGCGTTCGGAACGTGACCCTCGGGGTCCGGGATGAAGAATTGGCTGGACATACCAGTGCTCCTACGGAACGGGATGCGACGAGTGGTTTTCACCGTATTGCGCCGCCCGTCCGCGACACGCGCACCGCACGGGCCCGCGAGGGGCCCGGCCGGTCGGCGCTGTCGGCGGGACGGGAGAGCCGCCGCCCGAGGCCCTCGGGGCCCGGCAGCGGGCCGTACGGGACCACCGCGACGCGGCACGGTACGTCTCGTACCGCCCGCTTCGGGGCCCTCGTTACGACGCGACTCCGCGGCGCCATCGCATGCCGTTGACCTGACCGGGCTCGGAGCCGATCACGTACCGGACCCGCCGCCCGTGCACGCGCCGGGCCGGGGCGCGGCAGCCGCGGGGGCGGCAGCCGCGCGCCAGGGGCGCGTGGGCCGTCGGCACGCCGACCGGGCCGCGGCGGCCGGGTCGGGTGCTGACGGAGGGGCGGTGGCGGGCCATGGGAGCGGTCAGCTCCGCCCGTGGCGCAGGGCGGGGTGGGCTCCGGCGGCGACGAGGTCGGCCACGGCCGCCTTCGGGTCGCGGCCGGTCACCAGGGACTCCCCGACCAGGACGGCGTCGGCGCCCTCGTTGGCGTAGGCGATCAGGTCGTGCGGACCGCGGATGCCGGATTCGGCGATCTTGACGATGTGGGCCGGGATCTCGGGGGCGACGCGCTCGAAGGTGGAGCGGTCGACCTTGAGGTCCTTGAGGTTGCGCGCGTTGACGCCGATGATCTTGGCGCCCGCGGCGACGGCGCGCTCCACTTCCTCCTCGTCGTGGACCTCGACGAGCGGGGTGAGGCCGATGGACTCGGCCCGCTCGATGAGGGAGACGAGGGCCTCCTGCTCCAGGGCCGCGACGATCAGCAGCACGAGGTCGGCGCCGTAGGCCCGGGCCTCCCACAGCTGGTACGCCGTGACGATGAAGTCCTTGCGCAGGATCGGGATGTCCACGCGGGCGCGGACGGCCTCCAGGTCGGCCAGCGAGCCACCGAAGCGGCGCTGCTCGGTGAGGACGGAGATGACCGCCGCACCGCCCGCCTCGTAGTCGGCGGCGAGCCCGGCCGGATCGGCGATCGCGGCCAGCGCGCCCTTGGACGGGCTGGAGCGTTTGACCTCGCAGATCACCTTGACGCTGTCACCGCGCAGCGCGGCGACGCCGTCCTTGGCCTGGGGCGCCTTGGCGGCACGCTCCTTGAGCTCGTCGAGGCTCACGCGGGCCTGCCGTTCGGCAAGGTCTTCGCGGACCCCTTCGATGATCTCGTCGAGCACACTCACGCGAGCGGCCCCCTTCCGGGTCGATGACGGTCGGCCGCCTTGCAGACACGTACAACTGCAAGGTCAGCAATCAAATGGTATCCGCAGGAGGCCTTGCCCTCCGCACGCGGTTGACGCCGTCCCAGTAACTGGACATTCGGAATCGGGGCTTCATCCAGGCCCCGTAAGGGCCTCAGGGGGCCAGCGCAGAACCGAAAGAAAGATTTCGGACAACGGCGAAGACCAGGGCGGCCCCGCCGATACCCCACCAGTACAGCGGCCGCAAGGCGAGCCGGGGCACCGGCCCGCCGCGAACGGCGCGGATCAGCCACAGGAGCATGAACCCCGCGAAGACGAAGTACCCCGTGACGGCCAGGGCATTTGCCCCGAAAGCCGTGATCAGATCGCCATGGGCGAACGCGTGCGCGCTGCGCAGCCCGCCGCAGCCGGGGCACAGGATCCCGGTCAGCCGCAGCAGCGGGCAGACCGGGTAATGGCCCGGTTCGTTCGGATTCACGGTGCCTACGTACGCAAACGCCGCGACGGCCGCGGCCAGGGTGAGCGCGGGTGCGCGCAGGCGCCGGGCCCGGGTCGCCGGCGGGGCGGGCTCGGCCTGCGGCGGCGGGGCGTCGGGGGTGCGAAAGGCGTCCACCCGCTGATTCTTACCGGTCATGACAAAAGGCGCAGCCCGACGGGGCCGCGCCTTTCGGATCCTCGGTACCGCGCTCAGACCTTGGCGGGGACCTTGGAGGCCGCGATGACCTCGGCGAGGTCCTTGTGGGCTGCCTTCGGCGCGCCCATGCCCGCCGCCTTCATCGCCATGCCGACCACACCGCCGATCACGACCACGACCAGGCCGGCCCAGAAGCCGAGCGGGTTCGCGAGCACCATGAAGGCGCCGGAGATGCAGAAGCCGATGAAGGCGATGATGACACCGGTCCAGGCGGCCGGGGTGTGTCCGTGGTCTGTGCCCGCCATGAGTTGCTCCTCGTTGCTCTGTCGCGGTGCTCTGTCGAGCGCGCGGTGTGTCACGGTGTGCGTCGAACGCTCGGTGCCCATTGTCCCGCACCGGGCGGGGCCGCCGTCCACGGGGGTCCGTCAGTTGGTCGGGTCCTCGCCGCGGTCCAGAGCCTTCCACAGATCCTCGGGCCGGTCCGGATCCACCACGGGCTGCTTGCGCCCGCGGGGGGCGCCGTCGCGCTCGTAGCGGCCGCCCATGGCGGGCCAGCCCCGGCCGAAGCGCAGGGCCAGCAGTCCGGCGGCCAGGATCAGGGCCGCCCCGGCGGCCGTGACGTAGGGCCACGCCGTCTGGGTCAGCCCCGCCACCTGGGCGGCGGTGTCCGCGGTCGTACGGGCGGCCTCCGCGTCCAGGGCGCGCCGGCCGTCGGCGGCGAGGATCGCCGCCAGGGCGGCGCCCAGGCCGCTGAGCGCCAGCAGCCCCGACACCAGCAGCCGGCTCTTGCCGCGCACGGCGAAGACGGCGACCAGGGCGGCGAGGCCGACGATGGCCAGGGGCGCGGGCAGGCCGGTGACGGCCGTCCCGTCGGCGGTCAGCTCGAGGGAGTCCGCGCCGAGGGCGGTGGTGCCCCGGGCCCAGACCCGGCCGGAGGCGAGCAGGACGACGGTGGAGCCGAGCGTGCCGAGCAGCAGGGCGACGGCCACGCTGCGGCGGCTGCTCCTGCTCTCGGGGGCCTCGGCTGCGTCGTCGACGGGGGGCGGGGGCGGGGGTACGGCACTCACGTACCCCACTATCCCCTACGCCCTCAGGAGCCGTGGAGGCGGTTCGCCGCTCCCACCGCGCGCAGCACCGCGGCCGCCTTGTTGCGGCACTCGTCGTCCTCCAGCTCGGGCACCGAGTCGGCCACGACCCCGGCGCCCGCCTGCACGTACGCCGTCCCGTCGCGCAGCAGCGCGGTGCGGATGGCGATGGCCGTGTCGGAGTCGCCGGCGAAGTCCAGGTAGCCCACGCAGCCGCCGTACAGGCCGCGGCGGGTGGGCTCCAGCTCCTCGATGATCTGCATGGCGCGGGGCTTGGGCGCCCCGGAGAGGGTGCCCGCCGGGAAGCAGGCGGTGAGCACGTCGAAGGCGGTCCTGCCCTCGGCGACCCGCCCGGTGACGGTGGACACGATGTGCATGACGTGCGAGTACCGCTCGATGCTCATGAAGTCGACGACCTCGACGGAGCCCGGCTCGCAGACCCGGCCCAGGTCGTTGCGGCCCAGGTCGACGAGCATCAGGTGCTCGGCGCGCTCCTTGGGGTCGGCGAGCAGCTCCTCGGCGAGGTCGTGGTCCTCCTGCGGGGTGGCGCCGCGGTGCCGGGTGCCGGCGATGGGGTGGACCATGGCTCGCCCGTCCTCGACCTTGACCAGCGCCTCGGGGCTGGACCCGACCACGTCGAAGCCGTTCTCGAAGCGGAAGAGGTACATGTACGGGGAGGGGTTGGTGGCCCGCAGCACCCGGTAGACGTCCAGGGCGGAGGCCGCGCAGGGGGTCTCGAACCGCTGTGAGGGCACCACCTGGAAGGCCTCGCCGGCCCGGATGCGCTCCTTGATGTCCTCGACGGCCGCCTGGTACGTCTCGCCGCCCCACAGCGCGGAGAACTGCGGCAGCTCGGAGGCGGGCAGCGGGGTCGGGGTGTAGGGGGCGGGGCGGGCGAGGTCCGCCTCCATGGCGTCGAGGCGCGCCACGGCGTCGGCGTAGGCCTCGTCCACCCCGGTGTCGAGGTCGTTGTGGTTGATCGCGTTGGCGATGAGCAGGACGGTGCCGTCCCAGTGGTCCATGACCGCCAGGTCGGAGGTGAGCAGCATGGTCAGCTCGGGGAGCCGCAGGTCGTCGGCCGTGTGCTCGCCGATGCGCTCGAGGCGGCGCACGACGTCGTAGCCGAGGTAGCCGACCATGCCGCCGGTGAAGGGCGGCATTCCCCCGGCCTTCGGCCGGGGGGACCCCCAGCCCGCGAGGTCGCGGGGGGTGTGCAGGGCCTCGACGGTGGCACGGAGCGCCTCCAGCGGGTCGCCGGTGGTGGGTACGCCGACGGGCGGGGTGCCCATCCAGTGCGCCTGGCCGTCCCGGACGGTCAGGGTCGCGGCGCTGCGCACGCCGACGAAGGAGTACCGGGACCAGGAGCGGCCGTTCTCGGCGGACTCCAGGAGGAAGGTGCCGGGGCGTTCGGCGGCCAGCTTGCGGTAGAGCCCGACGGGGGTGTCCCCGTCGGCCAGCAGCCTGCGGCTCACGGGGATGACGCGGCGGTCGGCCGCGAGCTTGCGGAACGTATCGAGATCCATGTGCGTGGGGCCTACCTAGTCGGCGTCGCGGAGCAGGACATCGTCGTCGAAGCAGGTGCGGGCGCCGGTGTGGCAGGCGGCGCCGACCTGGTCGACCTTGACGAGCACGGTGTCGGCGTCGCAGTCGAGGGCGACGGACTTCACGTGCTGGAAGTGGCCGGAGGTGTCCCCCTTCACCCAGTACTCCTGGCGGCTGCGGGACCAGTAGGTGCAGCGGCCGGTCGTCAGGGTGCGGTGCAGGGCCTCGTCGTCCATCCATCCGAGCATGAGCACCTCACCGGTGTCGTACTGCTGGGCGATGGCGGGGACCAGGCCGTCGGCGGAGCGCTTGAGGCGTGCGGCGACGGCGGGATCGAGGCTGCCGGGGCGGGGGGACGTACTCATGGGGCCATTGTGCCGGGCCGCGGCGCCCGGCACGGGCCCCCGTCCGCCTGATGGGCGGGCGCGCGCCGCGTTCCGGCCGTAGGCTGGCCCGCATGTCTACCCATGCGAAGCGCGAACGACTGCTGCTGGCCGACCTGTTGGAGGCGGCCGGGCCGGAGGCGCCGACGCTGTGCGACGGCTGGACCTGCCGGGAACTGGCGGCGCACGTGGTGGTGCGCGAGCGCCGCCCGGACGCGGCGGGCGGCCTGCTGCTGAACGTGCTGAAGAGCCGCCTGGACGCGGTGATGGCCGAGTACACGGCCAAGCCGTACGAGGAGCTCATCCAGCTGATCCGCACCGGCCCGCCGAAGATGTCGCTGTACGCGCTGAAGCAGATCGACGAGGCGGCGAACGCGGTGGAGTTCTTCGTGCACGCGGAGGACGTCCGGCGGGCCCAGCCGGACTGGTCCCCGCGGGAGCTGGACCCGGTGTTCTCGGCCTCCCTGTGGTCCCGGCTGGAGAAGCTGGCCCGCCTGACGGGCCGCCGCTCGCCGGTGGGCCTGGTCCTGCGCCGCCCGAACGGCCAGACGGCGGTGGCGCACAAGGGCGCCCCGGTGGTCACCGTGACGGGCGAGCCGGGCGAGCTGACCCTGTTCTGCTTCGGCCGCCAGGACGCCGCCGCGGTCACCCTGGACGGCGAGAAGGAGGCCGTCGCCAAACTGACGACGGCCACGTTGGGCATCTAGCCGGACGGTCTCACTTCCACGCGGCGGGACGGCTGTACACGGCTCCCGTGGCGGCCTCGGTGACGGTCTCGGGCAGCTGGCTGTTGCGCAGGGCCGCCTCGTTGATGGTGAAGGCGCCGACCGAGTGGAAGTGCGGGCTCGGCTTCGCGTAGCCCGGCGGCAGCGCCAGGTAGATCCTGCGCAGCGGGTCCAGACGCCGGGCGGCCTCGACCGCGGGCACGAGGTCGGAGTCCGCGGACACGATCAGCGCGACGTCCGAGGCCCCCCGCGCGCTGTCCTCGACGAGGCGGGATCCGATGGCCACGTCGGTCCGCTTCTCCTCGAACCGGCGGAACCGGCGGGGCGGCGCGCAGCCGCACCGGTAACCCTGTCGGCACGAGGCGCAGCGCGGCTTCTGGACGGTGTAGTGCCCGAGCTCGGTGCGGACGTCCCGGGGGCGGTGCGCGGCGAGGGCGTCCAGGTGCGTCTTCTGGTCCGCGAGTGCCGCGGGGTCCTTCACGACCAGGGTGGTGCAGTACTGGACGCGCTCGAGGGTGTCGTCGGGCCGCAGCCGCTCCACCAGTGCCGCGAGGTCCAGCCACAGGTAGCGGTGGCCGAAGACGGCTCGGATGGAGTAGTCGAGGTTGGGCCCGTCGACGTAGGCGATGACGCTGCTCACAGGTTCTCCCGGCGGGGACGGCCCGCCTGTTACGGTGGCTTCATACGAGTTCGGCGGTCACGCCGACAGGAACGGCCCCGGCGACGGGGCCGTTTTTTCGTGTGCGTCGTGGTGCCCGGGGGCGGCTCAGAGCGCCGGTGAGGCCGGCTCGCCGCGGACGACCGCGTAGGCGGGGCTCTCGGGGTCGCTCAGGGCGCCGAAGACGGCGTAGGCGGACTGCTTGGGCCCGTTGATCGTGTACTTGCCCTGCGGGGTCTTGGTCAGGACCGTGCCCAGCCAGTGGTCGCCCTTGCGCCAGTCCACCTTCCTGAGGCTGTCGAGCAGCTCTTCGAGCCGGTCCGCCCGGTCCTCGGCGGAGGCCTCCAGGATCCCGCGGCCCATCGCCCCGACGGCGGCCAGCACGCTGCCCATCGCGGCGACGCACTGCTCGCGGTCGGCGATCTCCTCCGCGAAGGCCTCGGAGTAGGCCGACAGCCAGTCGCGTGCGGCGGATTCGAGGTCGGCCAGGTCGACGTGGTCGACGGGGGCGGGCTTGGTGCCGTACTGGACGCCGGCGATGCCGTGGACCATGTTGACCACGAACTGCCGCAGGTCCTGGAGTTTGACCACCTTGGGGCTGTTCTTCTTGATCTGGCGGGAGATCCTCTCGACCTTTCCCCGGAAGAACGGGATCTCCTCCGAGAGGCGGCCCACCACCTCCATCAGCGGGTCGGCCGTGTCCATGCTGAGGGCGATGGCCGAGTTCACCCTGACCCCCAGCACGTTGAGGTCGTAGAAGAACTGGCGGGCCTCCAGCGGAGTCCTGTTGTCGTGCACCACCGCGCTCAGGTAGGCGTCGGCGTGCTGCTTGCGCTCCTCGTCCCTGCCGACGAGGGAGCGCTCCAGGTGGTAGTGGCTGGCCAGCTGGGTCTCACCGTCGATGGCGATCAGCTTCAGGCCGTGGGGGACGCAGAGGAAGTTCTGCAGGGCGCCCTGGTGCGTGGACTGCACGATGGACAGGGGGTGTTCGGTCCACAGGTGGATGGGGGGCAGCACGGCGGCGCGCTCGCGGGTCACGTGGCGCTGGATGTAGGCGGCGTACTTGGGGATGTTGGTCTTCTTCCCCAGCTCCAGACCCCGCTGCACCAGCGAGTGCAGCTCGATGTCCTCGTCCGTGACGTCGGTGGGCCGCTGTTTGGCGTTTCCCGACTGGAGCACGACCGGGTCGTGGGTGATCACCTTCAGGTGCTTGAAGGGGACCTGGATGTGCGTGGTCCAGTCGTCGACCGGCAGGCAGCGGATGAACATCCCTGCGGAGAGGTCGATCTCATCGGTGTTCGGCTTGGCCATGGTCCCCACCCGTCTCCTCGGCACCGTTGCCGATGTGAGCCAGGCTAGGGGTCAACTCCAGTTCGCCGCAGGGCTTTCTCGAGAAAAGACTTCCGTCATCTTGAGAAAGCCCCGCGGCGCAACCGGCCGGTCTCAGCGCACCGGGTGGCCCGCCTCGCGCAGGGTGGCCTTGACCTCGGAGATCCGCAGGTCGCCGAAGTGGAACACGGAGGCGGCGAGGACCGCGTCGGCGCCCGCCGCGATGGCGGGCGGGAAGTGCTCCAGCTTGCCCGCGCCGCCCGAGGCGATCACCGGGACCGTCACGTGCCGGCGCACGGCCGTGATCATCTCGGTGTCGTAGCCGTCCTTGGTGCCGTCGGCGTCCATCGAGTTCAACAAGATCTCGCCGGCGCCCAGTTCGGCCGCCCGGTGGGCCCACTCGACGGCGTCCATGCCGGTACCCCGACGGCCGCCGTGGGTGGTGACCTCGAAGGAGCCCGAGGCGGTGCGGCGGGCGTCCACCGACAGGACGAGCACCTGGCGGCCGAAGCGCTCCGCGATCTCCTGGATGAGCTCGGGGCGGGCGATGGCCGCGGTGTTCACGCCCACCTTGTCCGCACCGGCGCGCAGGAGCTTGTCGACGTCGTCCGCCGTGCGGACGCCGCCGCCGACCGTGAGCGGGATGAAGACCTGCTCGGCGGTGCGCCGCACCACGTCGTACGTGGTCTCGCGGTTGCCGGAGGACGCGGTGATGTCGAGGAAGGTCAGCTCGTCGGCGCCCTCGGCGTCATAGAGCCTGGCCATCTCCACCGGGTCGCCGGCGTCGCGCAGGTTCTGGAAGTTGACGCCCTTGACCACCCGGCCGTTGTCCACGTCCAGGCAGGGGATCACCCGTACGGAGAGGGTCATGCGGAGGCCTCCTGCACCGGGCCGTACGCCTCGACCTCCACCTCGACGACCATGCCCGGGTCGACGAAGCCGGAGACGATGAGCATCGTCGCGGCGGGGCGGACGGCGTCGAACAGCTCCTTGTGGGCGCGGCCCACCTCGTCCACGTCACGGGCGTGCGTGAGGTACATGCGGGTGCGCACCACGTGCTCGGGGCCGAGCCCGGCCTGGGCGAGGGCCTTGAAGGCCACGCCGAAGGCGGCGATCGCCTGGTCGTAGGGGCCGCCGGCGTCCGCGGCGGTGCAGCCGGAGACGAGGACCAGGCCGTTCGGGAGCTGGACGGCGCGGGAGTACGCGATGACGTCCTCGTAGGGGCCGCCGGAGGAGATGCGGCGAATCGCGTCGGAGCTCATGCGTTGACCACCTTCAGGGCTTCTTCCAGGGTGAAGGCCTTGGCGTACAGGGCCTTGCCGACGATCGCGCCCTCGACGCCCAGCGGGACCAGCTCGGACAGGGCCCGCAGGTCGTCCAGGCAGGAGATGCCGCCGGAGGCCACGACCGGCCGGTCGGTGGCGGCGCAGACGTTCCGCAGCAGCTCAAGGTTGGGGCCGGTCAGCGTGCCGTCCTTGCCGATGTCGGTGACGACGTACCGGGCGCAGCCCTCGGAGTCGAGGCGGGCCAGCGTCTCGTACAGGTCCCCGCCCTCGCTGGTCCAGCCGCGTCCCTTCAGGGTGGTGCCGCGGACGTCGAGGCCGATCGCGATCCGGTCGCCGTGGTCGGCGATGGCCTTGGCGGCCCACTCGGGGGTCTCCAGGGCGGCGGTGCCGAGGTTGACGCGGGTGCAGCCGGTGGCGAGGGCCGCGGCGAGCGAGGCGTCGTCGCGGATGCCGCCGGACAGCTCGACCTTGATGTCCATGGCCCGGGTGATGTCGGCGACCAGGGCGCGGTTGTCACCGGTGCCGAAGGCGGCGTCGAGGTCGACGAGGTGCAGCCACTCGGCGCCGGAGCGCTGCCAGGCAAGGGCGGCCTCGAGCGGGGAGCCGTAGGAGGTCTCGCTGCCGGACACCCCGTGCACGAGGCGGACGGCCTGGCCGTCGCGGACGTCGACCGCGGGGAGGAGTTCCAGCTTCGCTGCGGGCTCGGTCATCACAGGGTCTCGATCCAGTTGGTGAGGAGCTGGGCGCCGGCGTCGCCGGACTTCTCGGGGTGGAACTGGGTCGCCCACAGGGCCCGGTTCTCCACCGCCGCGACGAAGGGCTCGCCGTGCGTGGCCCAGGTGACGCGGGGGGCGCGGATCGCCGGGTTGGTGACCTCCAGGCTCCACTCGCGCACCGCGTAGGAGTGCACGAAGTAGAACCGGGCGTCGGCGTCCAGGCCCGCGAAGGCCTGGCTGTCGGCCGGGGCCTCGACGGTGTTCCAGCCCATGTGGGGGACGATCGGCGCCTTGAGCGGGCCGACGGTGCCGGGCCACTCGTCGAGGCCCTCGGTCTCCACGCCGTGCTCGATGCCGCGCTCGAAGAGGATCTGCATGCCGACGCAGATGCCCATGACCGGGCGGCCGCCGGACAGCCGGCGGCCGACGATCCAGTCGCCGCGGGCGTCCTTGAGGCCCCGCATGCAGGCGGAGAAGGCGCCGACGCCGGGGACCAGCAGCCCGTCGGCGTCCATGGCCTTGTCGTAGTCGCGGGTGATCTCGACGTCCGCGCCGACGCGGGCGAGGGCCCGCTCGGCGGAGCGGACGTTGCCGAAGCCGTAGTCGAAGACCACGACGGACTTGCGTGCTGCGCTCATTCCCAGATTCCTTGGATTCGCAGGACTCCGGCGGCGAGGCACATCGCGGAGCCGATGGCGAGCAGGATGACGACCGACTTGGGCATCTGCTGCTTCTGGAACGAGTAGACGCCGCCGGCCAGGAACAGGCCGAGGACGATCAGGATCGTGTTGAGCCCGTTCACGCTAGAGGGCGCCCTTCGTCGAGGGCAGGATGCCGGCCGCGCGCGGGTCGAACTCGGCGGCGTAGCGCAGGGCTCGCGCGAGGGCCTTGAACTGGCACTCCACGATGTGGTGGGCGTTGCGGCCGTACGGGACGTGGATGTGCAGGGCGATCTGGGCCTGCGCGACGAAGGACTCGAAGATGTGCCGGGTCATCGTCGTGTCGTAGGAGCCGATCATCGGCGCCATGTTCTCGGGCTCGGTGTGCACGAGGTAGGGGCGGCCGGACAGGTCCACGGTCACCTGGGCGAGGGACTCGTCGAGCGGCACGGTGCAGTTGCCGAAGCGGTAGATGCCCACCTTGTCGCCGAGGGCCTGCTTGAAGGCGGCGCCGAGTGCGAGGGCGGTGTCCTCGATGGTGTGGTGGGTGTCGATGTGCAGGTCGCCGTCGGTCTTGACGGTGAGGTCGAAGAGGCCGTGGCGGCCGAGCTGGTCGAGCATGTGGTCGAAGAAGCCCACACCCGTCGACACGTCGACCCGGCCGGTGCCGTCGAGGTTTATCTCGACGACGACGGAGGTCTCCTTCGTGGTCCGTTCGACCCGTCCGATGCGGCTCATGCGTGCTGCTCCTTCTTCAGTGCGCGAACCGCTTCCAGGAACGCGTCGTTCTCGTCCGGCGTGCCCGCGGTGACCCGCAGCCAGCCCGGTACGCCGTTGTCCCGGACCAGGACACCCCGGTCGAGGATCTTCTGCCAGGCGGTGTGCGAGTCCTCGAACCTGCCGAACTGGACGAAGTTCGCGTCGGACTCGGTGACCTCGTAGCCGATGGCCCGCAGTTCGTCGACCAGGCGGTCGCGCTCGGCCTTGAGCTGCTCGACGTAGCCGAGCAGGGTGTCGGTGTGCTCCAGGGCGGCCAGCGCGGTCGCCTGGGTGACGGCCGACAGGTGGTACGGCAGGCGCACCAGCTGGACGGCGTCGACGACCGCGGGGTGCGCGGCCAGGTAGCCCAGCCGCAGGCCGGCGGCGCCGAAGGCCTTGGACATGGTCCGGGAGACCACCAGGTTCGGCCGTCCCTCGATGAGGGGCAGCAGCGAGTCGCGGTGGCTGAACTCCACGTACGCCTCGTCGACCACCACCAGGGAGGGCTTGGCCGCCTGCGCGGCCGCGTAGAGGGCGAGGACCGTCTCGGCCTCGACCGCGGTGCCCGTGGGGTTGTTGGGAGAGGTGATGAAGACGACGTCCGGGGCCTGCTCGGCGATGGCCCGCTCGGCGGCCGCCACGTCGATGGTGAAGTCGTCCCGGCGCGGGCCGGAGATCCACCCGGTGCCGGTGCCGCGCGAGATCAGCGCGTGCATCGAGTACGAGGGCTCGAAGCCGATCGCCGTGCGCCCCGGCCCGCCGAAGGTCTGCAGCAGCTGCTGGATGACCTCGTTGGAGCCGTTGGCGGCCCAGACGTTCTCCCGCGTGACCGGGTGTCCGGCCGTACGGGTGAGGTAGGCGGCCAGTTCGGTGCGCAGCTCGACCGCGTCCCGGTCGGGGTAGCGGTTGAGGGTGCGGGCGGCGTCGGCGACGCGCTCGGCGATCCGCCGGACGAGCGGCTCGGGCAGCTCGTACGGGTTCTCGTTGGTGTTCAGCTGGACGGGCACGTCGAGCTGCGGGGCGCCGTACGGGGTCTTGCCGCGCAGCTCGTCCCGGATGGGGAGGTCGTCGATCGCGATGTTCGCCGTCATGCGGTCGGCACCTTCCATCCGAAACGCGCCTTGAGGGCGGCGCCGTGCGCGGGCAGGTCCTCGGCCTCGGCCAGCGTCACCACGTGGTGCGTGACCTCGGCGAGGGCGTCCCGCGTGTAGTCGACGATGTGGATGCCGCGCAGGAAGGACTGCACGGACAGGCCGGAGGAGTGGCAGGCGCAGCCGCCGGTGGGCAGCACGTGGTTCGACCCGGCGCAGTAGTCGCCGAGGGAGACGGGGGCCCACGGGCCGACGAAGATCGCGCCGGCGTTGCGGACGCGGGCGGCCCAGGCGGCCGCGTCGGCCGTCTGGATCTCCAGGTGCTCGGCGCCGTACGCGTCGACGACCTTGAGGCCGTCCTCCAGGCTGTCGACCAGCACGATCGCGGACTGCTTGCCCGCGAGCGCCGGCTTGATCCGGTCGTGGATGTGCTTCGAGGCGGCGACCTGCGGCTCCAGCTCGCGCTCGACGGCTTCCGCGAGCTCCGCGGAGTCCGTGACGAGGACGGCGGCGGCCAGCGGGTCGTGCTCGGCCTGGCTGATCAGGTCGGCGGCCACGTGCACCGGGTCGGCCGTGGAGTCCGCGAGGACCGCGATCTCGGTGGGGCCGGCCTCGGTGTCGATGCCGATCTTGCCGGTGAAGTAGCGCTTGGCGGCGGCGACCCAGATGTTGCCGGGGCCGGTCACCATGTTGGAAGGCAGGCACTCTTCGGTCCCGTACGCGAACATCGCGACGGCTTGGGCCCCGCCGGCCGCGTACACCTCGTCCACGCCGAGCAGCGCGCACGCGGCGAGGATCGTGGGGTGCGGCAGGCCGCCGAACTGTTTCTGCGGCGGGGACGCGAGCGCGATCGACTCGACGCCCGCCTCCTGCGCCGGTACGACGTTCATGACGACGGAGGACGGGTACACCGAGCGGCCGCCCGGGGCGTACAGCCCCACCCGCTCGACCGGAACCCATTTCTCGGTCACCGTGCCGCCGGGGACCACCTGGGTGGTGTGCTCGGTGCGGCGCTGGTTGCGGTGCACGATCCGGGCGCGCCGGATCGACTCCTCGAGGGCGGCGCGGACGGCCGGGTCCAGCTGCTCCAGCGCGGCCGAGACGGCCTCCGCGGGCACCCGGACCTGCGAGAGCTCGACCCCGTCGAACTTCTGCGCGTACTCGATCAGCGCCGCCGTGCCACGATGATGGACGTCCTCGCAGATGGGCCGCACCTTCTCCAGGGCGGCTTCCACGTCGAACTCGGCACGGGGCAGCAGATCGCGCAGGGCGCCGCCCTCGGGGAGGGCGTTGCCGCGCAGGTCGATACGAGAGATCACCCCCCAATTCTCTCAGACCGCATCACGCCACCGTTCGCCCGTATCACTGGCTGATACACACCCCGGGTGTCACAGGCCCCCGATAGCTTTGATCACAGACGCTTGCAGGGCATGCAGGTGACAGCGGAGGGGGGCCGCCATGACCGAGGCGCGCGCGGGCGAGGAACCGGCGGATCTCACCGCCGCCGAGCGCCGCATGTGGGAGGCGTACCGCACGGGCAGCGTCTGCGATCTCAGTGTCCGCGCCGCCGACCGGGACGATCCGCACGCCGAGCACGTCTGGGGCCCCGAGCGCGGTGTCCGCGCCGAGGTGGTGGCCCTGCTCCTGCTGCACGGGCCCGCTCCGGTGCCGGGCCGGGTGGCCTCGCTCAAGCTGCGGGGCGTACGGATCACGGGGCGCCTCGACCTGTCCGGGGGCACCGTCGGCCCGTACGTGGAACTGCAGTCCTGCCGCTTCGACAGCGAGATCCAGCTGTCCGAGACCCGGTTCGGCACGCTGCGGCTGATCAACTGCGCGATCCCCCGGCTGGAGGCGGCCCGCCTGCACACCGAGGGCGATCTGCACATGCCGCGCTGCCGGGTGGCCCGGGGCATCCGGCTGACCGACGCGCAGATAGGCACCGACCTGCTGATCAGCCAGGCGGTGGTGCAGCGGGACACCAAGGGCCGGGCGATCACCGCCGACGGGATGTCGGTGGCGCAGGACTTCCAGGGCGAGCTGCTGGAGACGTACGGGGAGGTGAGCCTGCGCGGCGCGACGGTCGGCGTGTCGATGAACCTGCGCGGCGCCCGCCTGCGCAATCCGTACGGGAAGTACGCGCTGAACGCCCCGCAGCTGACCGTCGAGCGGACCCTCTACCTGACCTCGATCGCGCTGGACTACGTCCCCGGCTCGAACTCCTCCACTCCCCCGTACGGGCTGGGCCTGACGCCGACGCGGGGGCAGCGCGCGCAGCACTTCGAGTGCCGGGGCGGGATGCGGCTGGACGACGGCCGCTTCGGGGACGCCATCGACTTCTTCGGGGCCCGCTTCGTGCTCACGCAGGAGCAGGAGATATCCCTGCGCAGGATCCAGACCCCCGAGTTCCGCTTCGTGGGCGAGCGGCCGGAGCGCGGGCGGGTCGTGGTGTCGGGGGCGAAGGTGGTCAAGCTCGTCGACACCTCCACCAGCTGGCCGGGCCCGGGCTGGGTGTCCATCGAGGGCTTCGTCTACGAGACCCTCGCCCCGCGGGGCCACTTCCCCCTGTCGCGCCGGCTCGAGTGGGTGGAGGCGGCGACCCCCGAGTACTCGCCGGAGCCGTACGAGCGCCTGGCGGCCGTGCTGCGGACCAGCGGTGAGGACGCGGACGCCCGCGAGGTGCTGCTGGCCAAGCAGCGGCGCCGCCGGGGGACCCTGCCGCCGGCGGCCAGGGCCTGGGGCTACCTCCAGGACTGGACGGTGGTCTACGGCTACCGCCCGGGCCGGGCCGCGCTGTGGATGGTGGTGCTGTGGGCGGCGGGCGCGCTGCTGTTCTCCCAGCACCGGCCGCCGCCGATCAAGGAGAACGAGCACCCCGAGTGGGATGCCGCCCTGTACGCCCTGGACCTGCTGCTCCCGGTGATCGACCTGGGCCAGCAGGCCCAGTGGAAGGTGGACGGCGGCTGGCAGTGGGGAGCGGCCGCGCTGATCCTCCTGGGCTGGATCCTGGCCACGACGGTGGCGGCGGGCGCGTCCCGCGTGCTGAGGCGAGGGTGACGGCGCCGGCCCGGCGGCCACTACCCTGTGCCTCGTGACCACCGTTCGCCTGCCCCTCTTCCCGCTGAACTCGGTGCTGTTCCCGGGACTCGTCCTCCCGCTGAACATCTTCGAGGAGCGTTATCGCGCCATGATGCTCGAGCTGCTGAAGACGAGCGAGGACGAGCCGCGCCGTTTCGCGGTCGTCGCCATCCGCGACGGCCGCGAGGTCGCGCCGACCGCGCCCGGCCTGCCCGACCAGACGGCCCTTCCCGAGCGGGGCCCGGCCGCGGGCTTCGGCGCGGACCCGGTGCAGGCCTTCCACCGGGTGGGCTGCATCGCGGACGCGGCGACGATCCGCGAACGGGAGGACGGCAGCTTCGAGGTCCTCGCCACCGGCACGGCGCGGGTCCGGCTGCTCTCGGTCGACTCCTCGGGCCCCTTCCTCACGGCGGAGCTGGAAGAGCTCCCGGAGGACGCGGGCGAGGGGGCGGGCGCCCTGGCGGAGGGGGTGCTGCGGGCGTTCCGCAACTACCAGAAGCGGCTGGCGGGGGCCCGCGAGCGGTCCCTGACGGGTGCGGAGCTCCCCGACGACCCGTCGGTGGTCTCGTACCTGGTGGCAGCGGCGGCGGTCCTGGACATCCCGGCGAAGCAGCGGCTGCTCCAGGCCCCGGACACGGCGACGCGGCTGGCGGAGGAGCTGAAGCTGCTGCGCGCGGAGACGGCGGTGATCCGCCATCTGCCCTCGCTGCCGGCGGTGGACCTGACCCGCGCCCCGACCAGCCCGAACTGAACCGACCCGACCCGACTGGACCGATGGCGAAGAAACCCAAGCAGGCGGCGGCCGGAACCCCGGCGATCGCGGCCCTCACGGCGGCGGGCGTCGCCTTCACGACGCACGCGTACGAGCACGACCCGGCGCATCCCTCGTACGGCGAGGAGGCGGCGCAGGCGCTCGGCGTCTCGCCGGCCCAGGTCTTCAAGACCCTGGTCGCGGACGTGGACGGGGCCCTGACGGTGGCGGTGGTCCCGGTGTCGGGATCGCTGGACCTGAAGGCGCTGGCGGCGGCGGTGGGCGGGAAGCGGGCGGCGATGGCCGACCCGGTGCTGGCGGAACGCACCACGGGCTACGTGCGGGGCGGCATCTCGCCGCTGGGCCAGCGGCGGCCCCTGCGCACGGTGCTCGACGCCTCTGCTTCGGCGCACGCGACCATCTGCTGCTCGGCCGGCCGCCGGGGCCTGGAGGTCGAGCTCTCCCCCACGGACCTGACCACCCTGACCAACGCCACGGTGGCCCCGATCGCCCGCCCGTAGCCTCCGGCGGTGGGCTGGGACCGACAGCCCAGGCTCCGCCACAACCCGGGCCGGCACACCGCAGCGCAAGCTCCGCGGGCCCGGCCCACACCCGCGCCTCAAACGCCGGCGGGGCTGGTTCGGGCCGACCGCCGCTGCCACGGGGCGTCACCCGCACCCGAAGGCGTACGCCGGGCACATTCAGCCCCGCCGGCGTTTGAGGCGCGGGGTCCGGGGCGGAGCCCCGAGCTGTGACGCGCGTACAAGAAGGACGCGCAGGCCCCCCAGCCCCGCCGGCGTTTGAGGCGCGGGGTCCGGGGCGGAGCCCCGAGCCGTGCCGCGGGCCGGCTTCGAGGCGGGGGCCGGTCAGGCGGGGGGCTGCGGGGGGTGGTGGTAGCCCGTCCAGCCCGGCGGCGGACCCGGGTCAGGGTCCCGGGGGGTCCACAGGGCCGTGAGGGCCAGGTGGACCAGCACGGCGGCCATCGGCCAGACCAGCAGCGCCCCGTGCGCCATCAACTCCAGCGGCGCGTCGAACGGCACCCCCTTGCCCGCCCCGGCAGCAGCCGCGGCCAGGTCCGTAGACGGCCCCAGCCACAGCCCGAACCGCCACCCCACCACCGCGGCGAACAGCGATCCGACCGCGAGCCCGACCACCAGCGGCACACCGCCGGCCCGGCGCCACAGGAAGGTGCCGGCCGCGCTCAGCACGCCCAGCCCCGCCGACAGCAGGAAGAACGTCCCGTCGGACCCGATCCGCGCCTCGCTCTCGGTGTTGCGCAGGAAGACCGCCTCCCCGTTGGAGACGTACTGCACGCGCGGCGCGAGCCACACCCACAGCAGTCCGAGCAGCACTCCGGCCACCCCGACGGCCAGGGCGACGGCGGCCCCGTCCCGGACGTCCTCGGGGGTGACGGCCACGGCGGCGGCCTCCGGCTTCTCGGGCGGGAGCGACGGCGGGTCGTAAGGCGACGGCGGGGTCACGGCTTCGGTCACCCCCACATCGTGCCAGGTCCCGAACGACACGGACCGCCCGGCACCGCCGCCGGCATCAGCGGACCGCGGCCCGCCGGTACGCCCATGTGGCGACGGCCAGCGACAGGACGCCCACCGCCCCGCACACCCCGAGGTCGAGCGCGACGACGGCCCAGTCCGGGTCCGGGGCGAAGGTCTGCGCGAAGGCCTCGACCCCGTACGTGGACGGCAGCAGGTCCCGCGCCCACACGATCACCTCCGGCATCCGCTCGGGCGGCAGCACCCCCAGCAGCAGCGCGGCCGACATGCCGAGCTGCCCGGCCAGCGTGGCCAGCTCCTGCCGCGGCGCCAGCAGCCCGAGCGCCGCGCCGAGCCCGGCCAGCGCCGCCCCGGCCAGCGGCACCACCGCGGCCAGGATCCACAGCCCGCTCATCGGCAGCCCGAACAGCAGGCACCCGAACACGGCCGTGACCAGCGTCCCCGGCAGGGTGAAGGAGGCGTACGCCGCGGCCGCGCCCAGCACCACCGAGGCGGGCGGCACCGGCAGCGTGGCGTAGTGGTCGAGCCCGCCGCTCGCCCGCAGCTGCCCGAAGTACTGCGCGAGCAGGTTCAGCGCCACGAAGGCCACGACGAGGACGGAGGAGCCGGCCACGACCGCCCGGGCCTCCGAGCCCCCGTCCACCACCCCCCGCATCAGGATCATGATCCCGACGGACTGGAAGGTGGCCACGAACAGCAGTGGGATCCGCGCCACCCGCGCCCGGGACAGCTGCGCCCGGTACACGGCGGCCAGCGCCGGGAGCAGCCCGGCCCGCGGGGCCAGCGGCGCGGCGGCCGGCTGCCGGTCCCCGGCCGGCGCGGCGGCGGCCGGTCCGGCGGCTCCCGCTCCGGCGGCTCCGGCCCCGGCGGCGCCCCGCCCGGCGCCGGCGACCGGCGCGACAGTGCCCGTCGTACGGTCGCTCACGACTTCACCAGCCCCTTCGTCTTCCCGCCGAGTGCCAGGTAGACGTCCTCCAGGCTCGGCGTGGCCAGCGTGAAGTCGTCGAGGGCGGCGAAGGCCGGCCCTCCGGTGACCGCGGCCACCGCGGCCCGCGCGTCCTCGGCCGGCAGCCGCAGCACCCAGCGCCGCCCGGACTCGGCGGCGAGCCCGCGCAGCGCCGCGACCTCCGGCACGTCCAGCGGGGCGCTCTCGCGCCACACCAGTTCCAGGCGGACCTCGCCCGAGACCATGGCCTTGAGTCCGGCCGGGGTGTCGCAGGCGATGACCTTGCCCTGATCGATGACGGCGACCCGGTCGAGGACGGTCTCGGCCTCGATGACGTTGTGGGTGACCAGTACGACGGTGGCCCCGTGCCGCTCGCGCCGCCGGTCCACGGCCGACCACACGGCGCGCCGGGCCACCGGGTCCATGCCGGTGGTGGGTTCGTCGAGGACCAGCACCGGCCGCTCGCCCACCAGCGCGGCGGCGAAGCAGGCGAGGCGCCGCTGGCCGCCGGAGAGCTTCTTCAGGGGCCGCCCGGCGATCCCGGTCAGCCCGAGCTCCTCCAGTACGTCGTCCCGCGCGGCCCGGGCCGCGCGTACGTCGAGCCCGCGCAGCCGGCCGGTGGTCTCGGCGGCGAGCGACACGGTCAGCTCGTCCAGCGCGGTCGACTCCTGGCCGAGGTAGGCCAGCAGGCGGGCGGCCCGCTCGGGGTGGCGTACGAGGTCGTGGCCGAGCAGGGTCACACTGCCGGCGTCGGGCCGCATCAGCCCGGTGAGCTGGCGGACCAGGGTGGACTTGCCGGCGCCGTTGGGGCCGAGCAGGCCGAAGATCTCGCCGCGCCGGACCTCCAGGCAGACGCCGTCGCTGGCGCGGGTCTCGGGCAGGGCCGGGGCCCCCCGCCGACCGCGTACGGCGGGATAGGTCTTGACCAGGTCACGCACCGCGCAGACGACGTCGGGACCGGCTTCCGCGCCTGCCGCTGTGCCGCTCTGCTCTTGTGCTGTGCCCGTGCTCACGAGGGAGCAGCCTACGCGGCTCCCGCCCCTACTCGGCCCCCGGGGTCGCCGGGGAGGCCGGGTTCAGGGGGGTGGTTCCCGGGGCGGCTGCGGGTACGGCGGCCACGTGTTCGGCGGCGGCGCGGACGTCGATCTCGCGCCAGAACCCGGCCCGGATGGCGTAGCGGTCGTGCTCGTCGATCTGGTCGTCCTTGTGCGCGAGCAGGCCGAACCGGGCGGCGTAGCGCAGCAGCTCGCCGTCGATCCGGTGCGGGATGCGCGGGTACATGGTGGCCAGTTTCTGGAGGTGCACGGTCTCCGGGAGCCGCTCCATCCAGCGCCGGGCGAACACCTGTCCCACCTCGAAGGGGTCGCCGCCGACGGTGGTGATGTCCTCCTCCCGGTCGGCCCACCGCTGCTCGGCGCTGGTGAGCTGGGCGAGGGTGGGCAGGGAGGCGGTCTCGGCGGGTTCGCCGAGCGGTCCGGCGCGGTCGATCCAGCCCTTGTCGGAGGACCAGCGCAGGGCGCTGCCGGCCGGGGCGGGCCCGCTCTGCTGCCCGTTCGGCGGTGCGGCCTGCTGGCCGGGGGCGCGCAGCGAGCCGGCGAGGTCCTTGGGCGTGGGGACGGCCCGGCCGGCGCCGGTGGCGGGTGCGGGGACCGGCAGGCCGTCGCCCTCGTCGTCCCCGGCGCCGGCGGTGCTGTTGCGGGCGGCCTCGGCGAGCGCGGCCTCGGGCAGCGGGGCGGAGAGGATGGCGGCGATGTCGGGGCGCGGGGCGGGCGGCGGGGAGCACAGGCCGGTGAGGTCCTTGGCTCGGACGGCCCGGGTGATCCAGGCCCGGTCCAGGACGCGGCGTTCGTCGGCTTCCGCGACGAGGTCCTCGGACTGGTTGTAGTCCCCGTCGGCGGCCTGTACGGCCCACAGGTGGACGGCGACGCCGTGTTCCTTGGCGGACATCAGGCCGGGCAGCAGGTCTCCGTCGCCGGTCACCAGTACGACGTCGGAGCAGGCGCGGTTGCGGGCCAGCTCGGTGAGCTCGGCGTGCATGGCGGCGTCGACGCCCTTCTGCGCCCAGCGGCCGTCGCTGCGGGTCAGGGCGCCGAGGCGGACGGTGACGCGGGGCATGACGCGCAGCCGGCGGTGCTCGGGCTGAGGCACCCGGTCGGGTGCGCCGTCGAACCAGTAGATGCGCAGCAGGGGCTGCTCGGTGTCGGCTTCGGCCCGCTCGCGCAGTCCCTGGATGAGGGCGGCGTGGTCGACGGTGATGCGGGAGCGGGAGGGCTCCCCTGCGAGGAGGCTCGCGGCGGCGCCCAGCAGATAGCCGGCGTCCACCAGGACGACGCAGCGGTCCACGCGTTCCACCCTCTTCCCTGGGGGTCCTCTGTGCTTTTCGTCGGGTGCCCCGAGTCTGCCCGACCGCAAGGGTGTTGACGGCCGGAACTCGATCATCGGCGTGGCGGATCTCACAAGGGGGCGGGGCGGGGCTCGCGACTACGCGCGGTAATGATCCAAAATGCGCGGTTTCGGGCGTTGTGTGAGTGTGAAGGCGGTCCTGGCCCCTAGACCCCATCACGGAGGCTCCACCATGGCCAAGAACAAGCAGCAGAAGCAGCCGAAGCAGCAGACCCGCTCGTCCTCGCAGGACCCGTCGAGGAGCTCGACGGAGTCCTCGCCCGAGTCGGCCTCGCAGGCGCCGAGTCCGATGGATCTGGCGCACAAGAGCAAGTCGAAGAAGTTCGGCCACAACTGACGCGGCCGCTTCGGATGGCGTGAAGGGCCTGCCCGGCGGTGCCGGGCAGGCCCTTCACGCGTCGTCCGGCCGGGTTATCCGGCCAGGCAGGACGGGCCGAGCAGCACCTTGAGGTCGCCGAACAGGGCGGGGTCGGGCTGGACCCGGTGCTTGTCGAGGCGCAGCACGGTGGTGGTCCGCGGGCCCTGGAGCTTGATCCGCACCTCGGTGTTGCCCTTGTGGTGGCGCAGGATCTCCCCCAGTCGGGTCACCATCGGCGGGGTGACCTTGACGGTGGGGATGGTGAGGACCACCGGGGCGTTGGTGCCGGCGGAGGTGAGGTCGGGGACCATCATCTCCATGGCGACCAGCCGGGGCACGTCCTCGCGCTTGTCGAGGCGGCCCTTGACGAAGACGACGGTGTCCTCGACCAGCTGGGTGGAGACGAGCTGGTAGGTGGCGGGGAAGAACATGCACTCGATGGAGCCGGCCAGGTCCTCGACGGTGGCGATGGCCCAGGCGTTGCCCTGCTTGGTCATCTTGCGCTGGAGGCCGGAGATGATGCCGCCGATGGTGACGACGGCGCCGTCGGAGTGCTCGCCGCCGGTCAGCTGGGAGATGCCGGCGTCGGTCTTGTCGGAGAGCACGTGCTCCAGGCCGAAGAGCGGGTGGTCGGAGACGTAGAGGCCGAGCATCTCGCGCTCCTGGGCGAGCAGGTAGGACTTCTCCCACTCCACGTCGGAGAACTCCACGTCGAGCCCGAAGCCGGGTTCGTCGGCGCCGCCCTCGTCGCCCATGCCGCCGAAGAGGTCGAACTGCCCCTCGGCCTCCTTGCGCTTGACGGCGACCACGTTGTCGATCATCGGTTCGTGGTGGGCGACCAGGCCCTTGCGGGTGTGGCCCATCTCGTCGAAGGCGCCGGCCTTGATCAGCGACTCGACGGTCCGCTTGTTGCAGACCACCGCCTCGACCTTGTCCAGGAAGTCGGGGAAGGAGGAGAACTTCCCCTTGGCCTTGCGGGTCTTGATGATCGACTCGACGACGTTGCTGCCGACGTTGCGCACCGCGGTGAGGCCGAAGAGGATCACGTCGTCGCCCTGGGCGGCGAAGTTCGGCTCGGACTCGTTCACGTTCGGGGGCAGGACCTTGATGCCCATGCGCCGGCACTCGTTCAGGTAGATCGCGGACTTGTCCTTGTCGTCCTTGACCGAGGTGAGCAGGCCCGCCATGTACTCGGCGGGGAAGTTCGCCTTGAGGTAGGCGGTCCAGTAGGAGACCAGCCCGTACGCGGCGGAGTGGGCCTTGTTGAAGGCGTAGCCGGCGAAGGGGACCAGCACGTCCCACAGGGCCTTGATCGCCTGGTCGCTGAAGCCCTTCTTCTTGGCACCCGCCTCGAAGATGACGAAGTTCTTCGCCAGTTCCTCGGGCTTCTTCTTGCCCATCACGCGGCGCAGGATGTCGGCCTCGCCGAGCGAGTACCCGGCGATGATCTGGGCGGCCTTCTGGACCTGCTCCTGGTAGACGATCAGGCCGTAGGTGACCGCGAGCACCTCTTCGAGGGGCTCCTCCAGCTCCGGGTGGATCGGGGTGATCTCCTGCTGCTTGTTCTTGCGCAGGGCGTAGTTCGTGTGCGAGTTCATGCCCATCGGGCCCGGCCGGTACAGGGCCGAGACGGCGGAGATGTCCTCGAAGTTGTCGGGCTTCATCAGGCGCAGCAGGGAGCGCATGGGGCCGCCGTCGAACTGGAAGACGCCGAGGGTGTCGCCGCGGCCGAGCAGTTCGAAGGTCTTGGGGTCGTCGAGCGGGAGGCCCAGGAGATCGATGTCGATCCCCTTGTTGGCCTTCACCATCTTGACGGCGTCGTCCATGATCGTGAGGTTGCGCAGGCCGAGGAAGTCCATCTTCAGCAGGCCGAGCGACTCGCAGCTCGGGTAGTCCCACTGGGTGATGGTGACCCCGTCGGTGTGCCGCACCCAGACGGGCACGTGGTCCGTGATCGGCTCGCTTGACATGATCACGCCGGCCGCGTGCACGCCCATCTGGCGGACCAGGCCCTCCACGCCGCGCGCGGTGTCGATGACCTTCTTCACGTCGGGCTCGTTCTCGTACATCCCGCGGATCTCGCCGGCCTCGCCGTAGCGGGGGTGCGTGGGGTCGAGGATGCCGGAGAGGGGGATGCCCTTGCCGAGGACGTCGGCGGGCATGGCCTTGGTGAGCCGGTCGCCCATGGCGTACGGGTAGCCCAGGACGCGCGCGGAGTCCTTGATCGCGTTCTTGGCCTTGATGGTGCCGTAGGTGCCGATCATGGCGACCTTGTCGGCGCCGTACTTCTCGGTCACGTACCGGATCACCTCGACGCGCCTGCGCTCGTCGAAGTCGATGTCGACGTCGGGCATGGAGATGCGCTCGGGGTTCAGGAAGCGCTCGAAGATCAGCCCGTGGGTGAGCGGGTCGAGGTCGGTGATGCCCATGGCGTACGCCACGATCGAGCCGGCCGCGGAGCCTCGGCCCGGGCCCACCGCGATGCCCTGGTTCTTGGCCCACATGATGAAGTCGGCGACCACGAGGAAGTAGCCGGGGAAGCCCATCGAGATGATCGTGTCCATCTCGTACTCGGCCTGCTTCATCCGGTCGTCCGGGATGCCTCCCGGATAGCGGCGGTGCATGCCGCGCATGGTCTCCTCGCGGAACCAGGTGACCTCGGTGTAGCCCTCGGGGATGTCGAACTTCGGCATCAGGTTCCGCTCGACGAACATGCCGTCGGTGTCGATCTGGTCCGCGACCAGCCGCGTGTTGGCGCAGCCCTCCTGCCAGGCGTCCGAGGAGTCGATGGCGTACATCTCGTCCGTGGACTTCAGGTAGTAGCCGGTGCCGTCGAAGCGGAAGCGGTCCGGGTCCGAGAGGTTCTTGCCGGTCTGGATGCACAGCAGGGCGTCGTGCGCGGTGGCCTCGCTTGCGTACGTGTAGTGCGAGTCGTTCGTGACCAGCGGCGGGATGCCGAGCTTCTTGCCGATCTCCAGCAGCCCGTCGCGGACCCGGCGCTCGATCTCGATGCCGTGGTCCATCAGCTCCAGGAAGTAGCGGTCCCTGCCGAAGATGTCCTGGTACTCGGAGGCCGACTTCAGGGCCTCGTCGAACTGGCCGAGGCGAAGGCGCGTCTGGAGCTCGCCGGAGGGGCAGCCGGTGGAGGCGATCAGCCCCTCGGACCACTTCGAGATGGTCTCCTTGTCCATGCGCGGCCACTTCGTGAGCCAGCCCTCGGCGTAGGCGTCGGAGGACAGCCGGAAGATGTTGTGCAGGCCGGTGGCGTTCGAGGCCCAGATCGTCTTGTGCGTGTAGCCGCCGGAGCCGGAGACGTCGTCGCGCTTCTGGTGGGGCTGCCCCCACTGGATGCGCCGCTTGTTGCGCCGGGACTCGGGAGCCACGTAGGCCTCGATGCCGATGATCGGCGTGACCCCGGCCTTCTTGGCGGTGTGGAAGAAGTCGTAGGCCCCGTGCAGGTTGCCGTGGTCGGACATCGCGATGTGCGTCATGCCCATCTCGTTGCACGCGTTGAACATGTCCTTCAGCCGCGCGGCACCGTCCAGCAGCGAGTACTGGGTGTGGACGTGCAGGTGCGTGAACGGCGGCTTGGTCACGGTGGGAGTCCTCCGGGGGGAGAGAGGGGCGGCAGCTCTGAATCCTACGTCTCCCGGCTGACACATCCGGGGCACCGACGGGTACCTTCATCCGTTGCAGAGCCAAGGACACCTGTCCGGAATGCGATCGACGACCGATCCACCCCGCACCACCAGGAGGCATCCGCCATGGCGGTTCCCGAGACGACCGACGAGCAGCGCGCCGAGCAGATACTGGATGTGTTCGACACCGCCTTCGGCGAACTGCTCGCCGCCGACCCCGCCGCCTTCCAGGTCAAGTTCCGGAAGATGGCCGCCTCGGCCTTCGCCTTCTACCGGGGCACCGCCTGCCTCTTCTACGCGGACCTGGAGCGGGACCGGCACGGCGGCCCCTACCTGGACGAGCGGACGGGCCGGGTGTGGATCCACGGCGACCTGCACGCGGAGAACTTCGGCACGTACATGGACTCCCACGGCCGGCTGGTCTTCAACGTCAACGACTTCGACGAGGCCTACGTCGGCCCCTTCACCTGGGACCTGAAGCGGTTCGCCGCCTCCGTGGCCCTGATCGGCTACACCAAGGCGCTCAGCGACGAGCAGATCAGCGGGCTGGTCCGGGTCTACGCGGACGCCTACCGGGAGCGGATCCACGCCCTGGCCACGGGGGCCAAGAACGACGAGGTGCCCTCCTTCACCCTGGACACCGCCGAGGGCCCGCTGCTGGGCGCGCTGCGCTCGGCCCGTGCCCGCACCCGCTTCTCCCTGCTGGACTCGATGACGGAGATCCGCGACTTCGAGCGCCGCTTCGCCCCGGGCCCCGGCACCGTCGAGCTGGACGCGGCCACCCGCTACAAGGTGCTGGCCGCGTTCGACGGGTACCTGGAGACCCTGCCCGACGAGTCCCTGGTCCGGCCCGACTCCTACCGGGTCAAGGACGTGGTGGGCCGCCGGGGCGTCGGCATCGGCTCCGCGGGCCTGCCCTCCTACAACATCCTGCTGGAGGGGCACAGCGACGCCCTGGAGAACGACGTCGTGATCTACCTCAAGCAGGCCCAGACCCCGGCGGTCTCCCGCCACATCACCGACCGGGCGGTGCGGGACTACTTCCACCACGAGGGGCACCGCACGGTGATCTCCCAGCGCGCCCTGCAGGCCCACGCCGACCCGTGGCTGGGCTGGACGGAGCTGGACGGTTCCGGCCAGCTGGTGGCCGAGGTCTCCCCGTACGCGGTGGACCTGGACTGGTCGGACCTGGACGACCCGGAGGAGATCGCCGCCGTGGTCGCCGACCTGGGCCGGGCCACGGCGACCATGCACGGGGCGGCGGACGCGGCCGAGAGCGGCCAGACCCTGGTGCCCTTCTCCACCGAGCGGGCCATCGACGCGGCCATCGCGGCCGACGAGGAGGGCTTCTCGGGGCTGCTGGTGGACTTCGCCCACGCCTACGGCGCCCGGGCGCGCGCCGACCACCAGATCTTCGTGGACCTCTTCCGCAACGGGCGGCTCGCCCCTTCGGCCGGCGCCGGGCGGAGCCCGCTGTAGTCCCCCGGTGAGGGGCGCGACCGGGACCTGCGGGGCGCCTCCACAGGGACGCATGGCACACTCGCGGCGATGGACATATCAGGGGTGGGACTCAGGGGGCTGCGGGCCGCGCTGTTCAGCGCGCTCGTCGTGCTGCTCTCCGCGGGCTCGCACGTCCTCATGTCCCAGGTGCCCCTGCCGCCCCTGCTGGTGGGCGGGGCCTTCGCCGCCGTGTTCACGCTCTCGTACGCGCTGGCCGGGCGGGAGCGGGGCTTCGGCCCGATCGCCGGGCTGCTCGTCCCGCTGGAGCTGGCCGCGGACACCGTCTTCACCGCCGGCCAGCACCTCTGCTACGGCCCGGCGGGCGGCCCGGTCTCGGGCCCGCTGCGCGCCCTGGGCCTGGAGGAGCTGTGCGGCGGCCCGCCGGTGGGCGGGCCGCTCACCGAGGTGGCCGGGCCCGCCGGCGACCCGGCGGCGCTGCTGTCCTCGCCCGGGCCCTGGTCGCCCTGGCTGCTGCTCGCCGCCCACGTCTCGGTCGGGCTGCTCGCCGCCGGATGGCTGCGCCACGGCGAGCGGGCGCTGGGCCGGCTGCTGCGCGCGCTGGCAGCCTTCGCGTTCCGGCCGCTGCTGCTGGCGGCGGCCCCGGCGGTGGCCGCCGGTCCCGCGCGGCCGATGCCGCGGCCGGTGCTTCCGGGCGCGGGGGCCCGTACGCGCTTCCCCGCACACTCCGTGGGACGGCGGGGGCCTCCCGTGCGCGGCGCGCTCGCAAGCGCCTGACGCACGTACGGCACCCCCATCACGCCACACCCCACGGAGATCACGATGAGTTCACGCAACAGCCAGGCCAACAAGGCTGCCGCCCGCGAGCGGCTGCGCGCCGAGCGCGCGGCGCAGGCGAAGAAGGACAAGGTGCGCCGCCAGGTGATCGTGGCCGGCGCGGTCGTGGCCGCGCTGGCCCTGGCCGGCGGCGTCGGCTACGCGGTCGTGCAGGCCAACCAGCCGGGCTACTGGGACAAGGCCGCCAAGGCGGCGCTGGTCAAGCCGAAGAACACCGAGGGCGAGGACGGCACCACGGTGGTCGTCGGCAAGCCCGAGGCCAAGAAGACCCTCGAGGTCTACGAGGACTCGCGCTGCCCGGCCTGCGCCCAGTTCGAGCAGGCGGTCGGCGAGCAGATCACCAAGGACGTCGACGCCGGCAAGTACAAGCTCCAGTACTTCGGCGCCACCTTCATCGACAACGGCGTCAAGGGCGAGGGCTCGAAGAACGCCCTGAGCGCCCTGGGCGCGGCGCTCAACGTCAGCCCCAAGGCCTTCCTCGACTTCAAGGCCGCGCTCTACTCCAAGGAGCTGCACCCCGAGGAGACCGTCGACAGCTTCGGCAAGGACGACTACCTGCTGAAGGTCGCGGACACGGTCCCGGAGCTCAAGGGCAACGCCGAGTTCAAGAAGGCCGTCGAGGACGGCACGTACGACCGGTGGGCGCTGGAGATGGCCAAGGCCTTCAACAAGTCCGGTGTCACGGGCACGCCGACGCTGAAGATGGACGGCAAGAAGATCGACACCCCGGGGACCCCGGAGCAGTTCACGGCCGCGATCGACAAGGCCCTGCAGGGCTGACCCGGCCATTCCGGAGGCCACTTTTCCGGACAGGCACGTCCCAACGGGCGGGCGGACTCCCAGAGTTCGCCCGCCCGTCGCCTTTCCGGCCCTGTTCCGGTGACCATACCCGTCAGTAATATGATCGTCCGTGACCAGTCATCTCTCCTCCGACGTGGCCGCGGCGAACCCCCGCCGCCGCACGGTCGTTCTCGCTGCCGCGGCCACGGCCGCCCTGGCCCCCCTCACCGCGCTGGGCGCCCCCGCCGCCCATGCCGCCGAGGGCGTACCGGCCTTCCTGCACGGCGTCGCCTCCGGCGACCCGCTGCCCGACGGGATCCTGCTGTGGACCCGCGTCACCCCCACCGCCGAGGCCGTGCCCGGCTCCGGACTCGGCCCGGCCGTCCAGGTCGGCTGGGAGGTGGCCGCGGACCGGAACTTCGCCGGTGTCGTCGCGAGCGGCACCACCACGGCGAGCGCCGCCACCGACCACACGGTCAAGGTGGACGTGCGCGGACTGCGGCCGCAGACGCCGTACTGGTACCGGTTCACGGCCGGCGGGGCGCTCTCGCCCGTCGGGCGCACCCGGACCACCCCCGGCCACGACGTGACCACCTCCGGGGTGCGCTTCGGCGTGGTGTCCTGCGCCAACTGGGAGTCCGGCTACTTCTCCGCCTACCGGCACCTGGCCGCGCGCACCGACCTCGACGCGGTCCTGCACCTCGGCGACTACATCTACGAGTACCAGACCGGGGGGTACCCGGAGGCCAAGTACACCGTCCGCGCGCACGAGCCGAAGCACGAGATCGTCTCGCTGGCCGACTACCGCACCCGGCACGGCACGTACAAGACGGACTCCGACCTCCAGGCTCTGCACCAGGCCCATCCGGTCGTCGCGATCTGGGACGACCACGAGTTCGCGGACGACACCTGGTCCGGCGGCGCCGACAACCACACGCCGGGCACCGAGGGCGACTGGGCGGCCCGCGCGGCCGCCGCCAAGCAGGCCTACTTCGAGTGGATGCCGGTCCGCACCTCCATCGCGGGCACCGTCTACCGCCGCCTGCGCTTCGGCACCCTCGCCGACCTGCACCTGCTCGACCTGCGCTCCTTCCGCTCCCAGCAGGTCAAGGTGGGCAGCGGTTCGGTGGACGACCCCGAGCGCACGCTCACCGGGCGCGCCCAGCTCGACTGGCTGAAGTCGGGCCTCGCGGGCTCCACCGCGACCTGGAAGCTGGTCGGCACCTCGGTGATGATCTCGCCGGTGGCCTTCGCCTCGCTGCCCGCGCACCTGGCCGGGCCGCTCGGCAAGCTGCTCGGCCTGCCCGAGGGCGGCATAGCGGTCAACGTCGACCAGTGGGACGGCTACACGGACGACCGGAAGGAACTCCTGGGCCACCTGAGGGACCGGGGCGTCAAGAACACGGTGTTCCTGACCGGCGACATCCACATGGCGTGGGCGAACGAGGTCCCGGTGAACATGGCCACCTACCCCGGTTCGGGGACGGCGGCGACCGAGTTCGTGGTCACCTCGGTGACCTCGGACAACCTGGACGACATCCTGCACGTGCCGGCGGACACCGCCTCCCTGGTCGCCGAGTCGGCCGTCAAGGCCGCGAACTGGCACGTGAAGTGGCTCGACATGGACGCGCACGGCTACGGCGTGCTCGACGTGACGGCGGAGCGCTCGCAGATGGACTACTACGTGGTGTCCGACAAGCGCCGGCAGGACGCCTCGGCCGCGTGGTCCCGCTCGTACCGGACCCTGAACGGCACGCAGCAGGTGGAGCGGTCCTACCAGCCGGTTCGCTGATCCACCGTCAAATCTCCCGTCACAGGGGGCGCCTGGTCCAGACCAGGCGCCCCCTGTGCGTTTGTGGCAACAAATCTTTTACGCAGGGATCTTGACCTGAATATGTCATGCACACATAAGCTTCGCGCCAGCTGAAGAAGATCCTTCAGGCCACCACCCCCCACTCGCGAGGAGCACACGTGCGCGCGAACGCCCGCATATCCCCCCTTCTCCGCCGCCGCCTGATGAGCACGGCGGTCCTGGCCGGAACCTTGGCCTTCACCCCGCTCGCCGCCCCCACCACCCTGGCCGCAGCCAAGACCCCCGCCGAGGTCTGCGCCGAGGAGGGCACCACCGCGGGCGCCGCGAACGCCCGCGTCTCACGTGCCCACGAGGCGCACGCGGACGAGCCGAACGAGGTCACCGAGGCCGAGGCGAAGGCCATGGACGCCGACCTCAAGGCGAAGCTGGACAAGGCCCTCAAGAACCAGCCGCAGCGCAGCCTGCGCGCCGCCGAGGCCGTCACGAACATCCCCGTGTACTTCCACGTCGTGCACTCGGGCAGCGCCGGCAAGCTCACGTCCACGGACGTCGCCAAGCAGCTCGCGGTCCTCAACGCCGCCTACGGCGGCCAGGGCACCGGCAACGTGAACTCCAACTTCCAGTTCACCCTCGCCGCCACCGACTACACGGACAACGCGTCCTGGTACAACCTGGCCTCCGGCTCCCAGGCCGAGAAGGACATGAAGAACACCCTGCGCAAGGGCGGCCCGGGCGCGCTCAACTTCTACACCGCCAAGCTCTCCGGCGGCCTGCTGGGCTGGGCGACCTTCCCGACCTCCTACGGCTCCGCCCCCAAGATGGACGGCGTGGTCGTCCTGGACAGCTCGCTGCCCGGCGGCTCCGCGGCCAACTACAACGAGGGCGACACCGCGACCCACGAGGTCGGCCACTGGCTGGGGCTCTACCACACCTTCCAGGGCGGCTGTAACGGGAACGGCGACTACGTCTCCGACACCCCGGCCGAGAAGAGCGCCGCGTACGAGTGCCCGACCGGCCGCGACAGCTGCGCGAGCAAGCCGGGCGCCGACCCCATCCGCAACTTCATGGACTACACGTACGACTCCTGCATGTACCAGTTCACCGCCGGCCAGGTCGCCCGCATGACGAGCAGTTGGACGGCCTACCGAGCCGGCTGAACCCCGGGACCCGGCGGGGGCCGCGGGGCTACCCTGGCGGCATGAGCGCGCCGGGGGACGTGATCGACGGACGGTTCGAGCTGGTCGAGAAGATCGGCAGCGGGGGCATGGGCACGGTCTGGAAAGCTCTGGACCGTGTCCTGCACCGCGACGTGGCCGTCAAGGAGGTCCGCCCGCCCGCCGGCCGCGAAGACGGCGGGGCCTCGCGGCAGTTGCGCGCACGCGTACTGCGCGAGGCCCGCGCCCAGGCCCGGATCAACCACCCCCACGTGGCCACCGTCCACCACGTCGTGGACGAGGACCCGTACCCGTGGCTGGTGATGGAGCTGCTGCCCGGCCCCTCCCTCCAGCACCGCCTGGACCGGGGCCCGCTCACCCCGGCCGAGACCGCCCGGACCGGCCGCGAGGTCCTCGCCGGACTGCGCGCGGCCCACGCCGCCGGGATCCGGCACCGGGACGTGAAACCCGCCAACGTCCTGCTGCGGGCCGACGGTTCCGCGGTCCTGACCGACTTCGGCATCGCCGCGATCCAAGGCGCCCCCTCGCTGACACCCGCCGGGGACGTCATCGGGACCCCCGAGTACCTGGCGCCCGAGCGGATCCGGGGCGAGGACCTGCCCGCCTCCGACCTCTGGTCGCTCGGCGTGCTGCTCTACGTGTGCGTCGAGGGCGTCAGCCCGCTGCGCCGGGCCACCGGCCTGGCCACGCTGGCCGCCGTCCTCGCCGACCCCGTCCCGCCCGCCCTGCGGGCCGGCGCCCTGGGCCCCGTACTGGCGGACCTGCTGGTCCGCGATCCGGCGGCCCGGCCGTCCGCCGAGGAGCTGGACGCCCGGCTCGCGGCCGTCGCCGCGGGGGCCGCGCCACCGCCCGCCCCGGCCGACCGGCTCCCGCAGTCGTCCCCGCCGCAGTCGTCCCCGCCGCCACCGCCGCCGTCCCCGTCAGGGACGTCCGGCAGCCGTTTCGGCCCGCCCCCGCCGCTGCCCCGCACGCCGGCACCGCGCGGCTGACCGCCTACAGGGCGTCGAGGAACCCGATCGCGACCTTCCAGGCCTGCTCGGCGGCCTCGGCGTCGTAGTCGTCGAGGCCCGGGTCGGTGAACAGGTGCCCGGCGCCCGGGTAGCTGTGGACCTCCACATCCGCCCCGGCCCGCTGCATCCGCAGGTACCAGGCCGTCAGCCAGTCGTGCGGCTCGAAGGGGTCCGGGTCCGCGACGTGCAGCTGCACCGGCAGGTCGTCCACCGAGGCCGCGTCGTCCAGGTCCGCCGTCCCGTGCAGGAGCAGCAGCCCGCGCGCCTTGTCGTCGGCCAGCGCCAGGTGCTGCGCGAGGGAGCCGCCGAAGGAGAAGCCGGCATAGACCAGACCCTGGTCGGAGTAAGGGGCGGCGGCCAGTACCGCGCGCTTGAGCAGCTCGTCCCGGCCGATCTCGTCCTGGTGGGCCATGCCCTCCTCGACCGTCTCGAAGGTGCGTCCCTCGAAGAGGTCCGGCACGTGCACCTGGTGCCCGGCCGCGCGCAGCCGGCCGGCCGCCTCGTGCACCGCGGGCCGCAGCCCGTACGTCGAATGGAAGAGCATGATGTTCATACCCACCATCGTGCCAGTTTCCGGTGACCGCTTCCGGTTACCTTCCTACCCATGGAGATGGACACCGTCCTGCGCCCCGTCCTGGTCATCGGCGGCGTGCTGGTCGTCACCCTGATCGCCGGCTGGCTCCTCGACCTGCTGCTGCGCCGGGCCGACGCCCGGCATCCCGAAACCCCCCTGTGGGGCCTGCTGCGCCGCTGCCGCCTCCCCTTCCAGCTGGTGCTCTGCACCTCCCTGCTGCGCGGCTCCTACCGCCAGGCGGGCATCCTCCCCGACCACCCCTTCAGCGTCGGCCGCTTCCTCACCCTGGTGCTGATCGCCTCCACGGCGTGGCTGGCCGTGGGCATCGCGACCGCCGCGGTCGACTCCACGTACGCGCGCTACGCGGCCGGGGCCGCCGACGACGCCCGGGTCCGCCGGGTCCGCACCCAGGTCACGCTGATCCAGCGGGTGGTGACCGCCGTGGTGGTCGTGGTCGCGCTGGCGGCCATGCTGCTGACGTTCCCCCCGATGCGGACGGTCGGCGCCTCGATGCTGGCCTCCGCGGGGGTGCTCGGCATCGTGGCGGGCATCGCCGCGCAGTCCTCGCTGGGCAACCTGTTCGCCGGCCTGCAGATCGCCTTCGGCGACACCGTGCGCATCGGCGACACGGTCGTGGTCGACAAGGAGTGGGGCACGGTCGAGGAGATCACGCTGACCTTCCTGACCGTCCGCACCTGGGACGAGCGCCGCATCACGATGCCGGTCTCCTACTTCACGAGCAAGCCGTACGAGAACTGGTCGCGGGGCGGCGCGCAGAAGACCGGCACGGTCTTCTGGCACCTGGACCACAGCGCCCCCATCGAGCTGATGCGGGACCAGCTCCGGACCATCCTGAAGGACATCCCCGAATGGGACGGCCGCGGCGCGGGCCTCGTGGTGACGGACACCACACCGCACACGGTCCAGGTCCGGGCGGTGGTGACGGCGAAGGACGCGGACGACGTCTGGACGGTCCGCTGCGCGGTCCGCGAGCGCCTGATCACCTGGCTCCTGGCCCACCACCCCTACGCCCTCCCCCGCATCGCCACCTCCGAGGCCGCCCCCCGCCCGGAAGCCTGACGACGGCTCCCCGGGCAGGGCCGGCCGCGCCTCAGAACGTCAGCCGGAACAGGGCTCCCCCGCCCGGGGCGGCCTCCGCCACCAGCTCCGCCCCGTGGGCCCGCGCGATCTGCCGCGCCATGGCCAGCCCCAGCCCGGACCCCGGCAGGGCCCGCGCGGCGTCGGCCCGGTAGAAGCGGTCGAAGACGTACGGCAGGTCCTCGGCCGAGATCCCCGGCCCGTGGTCCCGCACGGTCAGCTCCGGACCCGCCGGCAGCACCGCCAGCTCCACCTCCACCGGCAGCCCGGCCGGGCTGAACTTCGCCGCGTTGTCCAGCAGGTTCCCCAGCAGCCGGCTCAGCCGCGCCGGCACCCCGGGCACCACCACCCCCCGGTCCGGCAACCGCACGCGCACCGGCACCCCCGGCCAGTGCGCCCGCGCCGCCTCCGCCCCGTGCTCCACGAGCGAGTCCAGCCGGACCTGCTCCACCAGCGGCTGCGGCTCCTCGTCCCGCGCCAGCTCGATCAGGTCGCTCACGAGCCCCGTCACCTCGCGCAGCTGCCGCCCCAGCGCGGCCGAGGCCCGCTCCCGCTGCTCCGGCGTCAGCCGCTCCGCCCTTGCCAGCAGCTCCGCGTTGGTCCGCAGCGCCGTCAGCGGGGTCCGCAGCTCGTGCGAGGCGTCGGCGACCAGCCTCCGCTGGGCGGTGACCGACTGTTCGAGCTCCCCCAGCATCGTGTTGAAGCTCCCGGCGAGCCGGGTGATCTCGTCCTCCCGCCCGGCGGGCCCCGGCGGCAGCTCGATCCGGTGCCGCGGATCCCGGGTGGCGGCGATCCGCTCGGCCGTCGCCGTCAGCCGGGTGACCGGGGCCAGCCCGGTCCGCGAGACCCAGTGGCCCAGCACCGCCGCGAGCAGCACCCCGGCCGCCGCCGTCAGGAGGAGCAGGCGCGCGGCCTTCTCGATGCCGTCCTCGACGGTGTCGGCCCGCAGCGCGACCTGGATCGCCCGGCCCCTGGCGTAGTCGGTCGTGAGCATCCGGGCGGGATGCCCGGCCAGCGTGATGTTCGTGACGTACGGCTTCCGCCTGCCCTCGGCGACCTCCCGCGCGGCCGGGCTCACGGGCAGCAGCCACGGTGCGCGGGGGTCCTTGGCCGGGTCGGCCGGCACCACCTGCGCACAGGCGGGCGCGGCCAGGAAGCGGCACTCGCCGGCCAGCGTGCCGGGCGCCGCGCCCGGTTCGCGCTGCGCGGCGAGCCCGGCGGACTGCACGAGGGTGAGGTCGAGCTGCCGGTAGAGCGCTGACCGCACGACGAGGAAGGCCGCGGCGCACACCCCCAGTGCCACCAGGGCCACGGCCGCGGTGACCGCCAGCGCCAGCCGGGTCCGCAGCGGCCGCCGCCTGCGCCAGGCGGCACCGAGCCGCCGGCGCCCCCGCCCCTCGGAGCCGCTCATACCGCGTCCAGCCGGTACCCGACCCCGTGCACCGTGTGGACCAGCCGGGGCTCGCCGCCCGCCTCCAGCTTCCGGCGCAGGTAGCCGACGTACACCGCGAGGGAGTTGGAGTCCGGCCCGAAGTCCCGCCCCCACACCAGCTCCAGGATCAGCTCCCGGGGGAGCACCTGGCCGGGGTGGCGCAGCAGCAGTTCCAGCAGCGCGGCCTCGGTGCGGCTGAACTCCAGCGGCCGTCCGCCGCGCCGCCCGGTCCGGGTCCCGGGGTCCAGGACGAGGTCGGCGAAGGCGAGCGGGGCGGCGCCCGGCGGCTCGGGGGCGGCCCGCCGCAGCAGCGCCCGTACCCGCGCGACCAGCTCGTCCAGGGCGAACGGCTTGACGAGGTAGTCGTCGGCCCCGGCCTCCAGCCCGTCCACGCGTTCGCTGACGGAGGTCCGCGCGGTCAGGACGAGTACGGGCGTACGGTCGCCCAGCGCGCGCAGCTGCCGGCACACGCCGAGCCCGTCGAGCACCGGCATCATCACGTCCAGCACGACCGCGTCGGGCTCCCAGGCCGCCACCTGCGAGAGCGCGGCCAGTCCGTCCGCAGCGCCCCGCACCTCGAACCCCTCGACGGCCAGCCCGTCCTCGACGGCGGCCCGCACCTCGGGCTCGTCGTCGACCACCAGAATCCGATGCCTGTTCAGGGAGCTCATGGGCAAAGCCTGCCAAAGGTGCCGTCGCGAACCTCTTAGAACCTTCTTAGGGCGCACCGGGAGTGTGCGGCCATGACCACTCGAAGCACGCGACACACATCCGCGGCGCTCTCCGTCGTGATCGGTGCGGGCGGCACCGGCGGGCACATCTACCCGGGGCTCGCCCTCGCCGAGGCGCTACGCGCGGCCGTCCCCGGCGCCGCGGTCTCGTTCATCGGGACCGAACGGGGCCTGGAGACCGAGCTGATCCCGGCTGCCGGCTACCGCCTGCACACCGTCGACATGATCCCCTTCGACCCGGCGCTGGGCGCGAAGCGCTACCTGCTGCCCGCGGCCCTGCTGAAGTCGGCGCACCAGGCCCGGTCGGTGATCCGGGCGCAGGGCGCGCAGGTCGCCGTCGGCATGGGCGGCTACCCGAGTGCGCCCGCCGTGCTCGGGGCGCGGCTGGCCGGGCTGCCCGCCGTGATCCACGAGTCCAACGCGGTGCCGGGCCGCGCCAACCAGTTCGCGGCCCGCCTCACCCCGCACATGGCCGTGGCCTTCGACCGCAGCCGGAGCCACCTGGCGGGCGGGGAGCGGGCGCTGACCACCGGAATGCCGATCTCCGCGGCCCTGTCCGGCCTCGCGGAACTGGCCGGGCCGGACCGGGCGGCGCTGCGCGCCGAGGCGCGCCGGGCCCTCGGGGTCCCCCCGGGGCGGCGCCTGGTCGTCTTCAACGGCGGCAGCCTGGGCGCGGTCCGCCTGACCCGCTCCGCCGCCTCGCTGGCCGGGCTGTGGCAGCACCGGGACGACGTACAGCTGCTGGTCAAGACGGGTCCGGCGGCGCTGGCGGGCACCGTCGCCGAGCTCGCGGCGTCGGGCGGGCAGCGCATCGCGCGGGCCCTGCCCTACCTGGACCGGATGGACCTGGTGTACGCGGCCGCCGACCTCGTGGTGTGCCGGGCCGGTTCGGCGACGGTCGCGGAGCTGGCGGCGACCGGGGTCCCGGCCGTGCTCGTCCCCTACCCGTACGCCCCTGGCGACCACCAGACCCACAACGCGCGGGTGCTGTCGGACGCGGGGGCCGGGCTGCTGCTGCCCGACGCCGAGACCACCGCCGAACGGCTCGCCGCGCTGATCGGCCCGCTGCTGGCCGATCCGGCCCGGCTGGCGTCCATGGCCGGCGCCGCCGACCCCGGCCCGCACGGGCGGGCCGCCGAACTGCTGGCCGCGCAGGTCCTGCGCGTGGCCGGCTTCCCCCTCCCCCTCACCACCCTGGAGCGAGTATGAACAGCTGGACCGACCGCACCGTCCTCGTCACCGGCGCCGAGGGCTTCATCGGCTCGACGCTGGTGGACCTGCTGGTGGCACGGGGCGCGCGGGTGCGGGCCTTCGTGCACTACAAGCCGTACGCGGAGAAGGGCCACCTGGCGCGCTACCTCGCCGACCCGGACGGCCCGGTGGAGATGTGGGCGGGCGACGTCCGCGACGCGGGCCGGGTCAGCGACGCGGTGGCGGGCTGCGACACCGTCTTCCACCTGGCGGCGCTGATCGGCATCCCGTACAGCTACGCCTCGCCGGGCGCGTACGTGCAGACGAACGTGACGGGTACCCAGAACGTGGCGGAGGCCTGCCGCCGCCACCGCGTCCGCCGCCTCGTGCACACCTCCACCAGCGAGGTCTACGGCACGGCCCGCACCGCGCCCATCGCCGAGAGCCACCCGCTGCAGCCCCAGTCCCCGTATTCGGCGTCGAAGATCGGCGCGGACATGATGGCGCTCTCCTTCCACCACGCCTTCGAGCTGCCGGTGACAGTGGTGCGCCCGTTCAACACGTACGGGCCGCGCCAGTCGGCGCGCGCGGTGATCCCGACGATCCTGGCCCAGCTGCACGCGGGCTCCAGGGAGATCCGGCTGGGCTCGCTCACCCCGACCCGGGACTTCACGTACGTGACGGACACGGCCGCCGGCTTCCTCGCGGTGGCGCAGTGCGACCGGGCGCTGGGCGAGGTGGTCAACCTGGGCAGCGGCGAGGAGATCTCCGTCGGCGACCTGGCCCGCGCGCTGATCGCCGCCTCGGGACGGGAGGCGGAGGTGGTCGTGGACCCCTCCCGGCTGCGCCCCTCGGGCAGCGAGGTCCAGCGCCTCCTCTCGGACAACTCCCGCGCCCGCGACTGGGCGGGCTGGAAGCCGGAGGTCCCCCTCGCGGAGGGCCTGCGCCGCACCTCGCAGTGGACAGCGGCGAACCTCGCCCTCTTCGCCCCGGACCGCTACCAGGTCTAGGCCGTCCCCTTCGGATCTTGCACTAGCTCCGCAGGCTCCGTACGTCGAGGTACCGCAGCACCCGGTCCACGATCTCCGGATCGGCGCCGGGTTCGCTGCGTGCGGAGAGCACCTCGTGGCGGGCGGCCGACATCATCTCGCGCTGGATCCGCTGGATGTCCCGGATCCGCGCCACCCGCTGCACGTACGCCTCCCGCCGCTCCTCGTCCACCATCTCGGGGCTGATCCGGGCTCCCACGTCGTACGCGCGCCGGTACAGCGTCTCCACCAGGTCCTCGGGGAGCTCCTCCACCTCCTCGATCTCCTTCAGCCGCCGCTTCGCGGCCTTCGCGGCGCGGATCGCCAGCTGACGCTCGGTCTCCTTCTCCGCGTCCGAGTCGGCCTCCACCCCGAGCCGCCGCACGAGCCACGGCAGGGTCAGCCCCTGGAGGACCAGCGTCGCCATGATCACGGCGAAGGCGATGAAGACGATCTCGTCCCGCGCGGGGAAGTCGTCGCCCGCCTCCGTGTGCAGGGGGATCGCGATGGCCAGGGCCACGGAGGCCACTCCCCGCATCCCGGCCCACCACATGACCACGCTCTCCCGCCAGCTCAGCGGGATCTCCTCGTCGTAGTCGCGCCGCGTGTGCAGCTTCTTGGCGAGCCAGCCGGCCGGCAGCAGCCAGACCAGCCGTACGCCGACCACCACCCCGATCACGGTCGCCGCCCATCCGGCCATCTCCCACTCGCGTCCCTGCGCCGTGCCGAAGACGTTGTGGAGCTCCAGCCCGATCAGCCCGAACGCCACCCCCGTGACCAGCATGTCGACGACCTCCCAGAAGGTGTGCCCGGCGAGCCGCCCCAGCACGTCGTCGGCGTCGTTCGCGTACTCGGCCAGGAACAGGGCGGTCGTCAGCACGGCCAGCACCCCCGAGCCCTGCAGCTCCTCGGCCGCCACGTAGGCGACGAACGGCACGAGCAGCGTCAGCCCGATCTGCAGCGTGGCATCGCCCAGCAGCCCCATCAGCCGGTGGGCGGCCCAGCCGAGGGCGAGCCCGACGGCGACGGCGACGACCGCGGACAGCACGAACTCGCCGAGCGCGTCCGGCCAGGAGAAGGTCCCGCTGACGGCGGCGGCGATGGCCACGTGGTAGAGCACGATCGCCGTCACGTCGTTGAAGAGCCCCTCGCCCTCCAGGATCGACACCATGCGGCGGGGCAGCCCGAGCGAGCCGGCCACCGCGGTGGCCGCGACGGGGTCGGGCGGGGCGACGAGCGCGCCGAGCGCGACGGCGGCGGCGATCGGCAGCCCGGGCACGATGGCGTGTGCGGTGGCGGCGACGGCCGCGGTCGTGACGAACACCAGGGCCACGGCGAGCAGCAGGATCGGCCGGAAATTGGCCGCGAACTGCCGCCAGGAGGTCCGCTGCACGGAGGCGTACAGCAGCGGCGGCAGCACGAGCGGCAGGATGAGATCGGGCGGGATGTCGACGTTGGGTACGGCGGGCACCCACGCGAGGGCGGCTCCGCCGATGGTCATGAGCACGGGCGCGGGCAGGCCGAGCCGGTCTCCGAGCGGCACGGTGACCACGGCCCCGAGCAGCAGCACGAACAGAAGAGCAAGCTGATCCACTCCCCCACCCTGCCAGGCCGCCGCGCCCCGCTCGTGCGGCGACGGGGCCGCGGCTCCGTGTCGGGCCCCGCCCAAACCCCGGCGGCGGCCCTCCGCGCCCGCCCGCTAGGGCAGGGGACGCCGCATCGCGCGGTGCGCGATGCCCGCGTCCTGGAACTCCGGGCCGTACGCCACGTACCCGAGCCGCTCGTAGAAGCCGAGCGCATGCGTCTGCGCGCCCAGGTCCACGGCGCTCAGCCCCAGCCGGACCGCCTCGGCCTCGATGGCGCGGACGAGCGCGACGCCGACACCCAGCCCGCGCGCGGCCTTGCGCACGGCCAGCCGCCCCAGCGAGCCGACCGCCGGGTCACCCGTCTTGGCGCGCGCCGCGGATCCGTGCAGCAGCCGCCCGGTGCCCAGCGCCACCCCGTCCGGCCCGACGGCCAGCACGTGCACCGCGTCCGCGTCGTACGCGTCGTACTCGATCGACTCCGGCACGGACTGCTCGCCCACGAACACCTCGGTGCGGACCGCGAAGCACGCCGCCGTGTCGGCCTCGCCCGAGGCAACCCGGACCGTGAAGCCGGCGGACGTCACTCGCTCTCGGCCCGGATCACGTCCAGCGCGTGCTGGAGGTCCGCCGGGTAGGTGCTCTCGAACTCCACCCACTGCCCGTCCGACGGGTGCTCGAAGCCCAGCCGCACCGCGTGCAGCCACTGCCGGGTCAGCCCCAGGCGCTTCGCGACCGTCGGGTCCGCGCCGTACGTCAGGTCGCCCACGCAGGGGTGGCGGTGCGCGGACATGTGCACGCGGATCTGGTGCGTGCGCCCGGTCTCCAGCTTGATGTCCAGCAGCGAGGCGGCCCGGAAGGCCTCGATCAGGTCGTAGTGGGTGACCGACGCCTTGCCTTCCTGGGTCACCGCCCACTTGTAGTCCGCGGTGGGGTGGCGGCCGATCGGGGCGTCGATCGTGCCGCTCATCGGGTCCGGGTGGCCCTGCACCAGCGCGTGGTAGCGCTTGTCCACGACCCGCTCGCGGAACTGGTTCTTCAACGAGGTGTAGGCCCGCTCCGACTTGGCGACGGCCATCAGGCCGGACGTGCCCACGTCGAGGCGGTGCACGATGCCCTGGCGCTCGGACGCGCCGGAGGTCGAGATCCGGTAGCCGGCCGCGGCCAGGCCGCCGATGACGGTGGTGCCGGTCCAGCCGGGGCTCGGGTGGGCGGCGACGCCCACCGGCTTCATGATGACGACGATGTCGTCGTCGTCATGGACGATCTCCATGCCCGGGACGGGCTCGGCGACGAGCTCGACCGGCCTCGGCGGCGCGGGCATCTCGACTTCGAGCCAGGCGCCACCGTGCACGCGCTCGGACTTCCCGACGACACTGCCGTCGACCGACACCTTCCCCGCGGCCGCGAGTTCGGCCGCCTTCGTCCGGGAAAAACCGAACATACGGGCGATGGCGGCGTCGACGCGCTCGCCCTCGAGGCCATCGGGAACGGGCAGGGTGCGGATCTCGGGAATCGTACTCACCTGTCGAGTATGCAGGACTCGGCAGTGGAGCTTTCCCGCGATCAGTCCTTGTGGACGGTCCCGTCCGGGTCCAGGCCCCGGAAGGAGAGCAGGACGATCAGGATGCCGCCGCACACGATCGCCGAGTCCGCGAGGTTGAAGACGGCGAAGTGGGAGGGCGCGATGAAGTCGACGACCGCACCCCGGAACACGCCGGGCGAGCGGAAGATCCGGTCGGTCAGGTTGCCCAGCGCACCGCCGAGCAGCAGGCCGAGCGCGATCGCCCACGGCAGGCTGTAGAGCTTGCGCGCCAGCCGCACGATCACCACGATCACGGTGGCCGCGATGAAGGTGAAGATGATCGTGAAGGCCTCGCCGAAGCCGAAGGCGGCGCCGGCGTTGCGGACCGCCTCGAACCTCAGCACGTCGCCGATGATCTCGATCGGAGGCTGGTGCTCCAGCTTCGCCACGACCAGCATCTTGCTGCCGAGGTCCAGCAGGTACGCGAGGAGGGCCACGACGAGCAGCGCCACGATCCGCCGGTGCCCCTTGGGCCCGGCGGACTCCGGCTGGGTGTCGTCCCCGACGTCCGGCGTACCGATGATGCGCTCCGCCTCTGCCACGTGAGTCCCTCGAACTGGATCGGACCAGGCTCCTGCTGGACCCTGACGAGACACGAGGGTACGTCAGGGCACCCGCCCGCCGCCTGCCCCCCGCCCCGCTAGTGCCGGCGCTCCTGCTTCTGCTTGCAGTCCACGCACAGGGTGGCGCGCGGGAAGGCCTGCATCCTGGCCTTGCCGATGGGCTTCCCGCAGTTCTCGCAGATCCCGTAGGTGCCCGCCTCCAGGCGTTCCAGGGCGCGCTCGGTCTGCTCCAGCATCGAGGTGGCGTTCGCCGCGAGGGCCAGCTCGGACTCCCGGGTGATGTTCTTGGTGCCGGTGTCGGCCTGGTCGTCGCCCGCGCCGTCACCCGAGTCCCGCATCAGGCCCGAGATGGCCACTTCCGAGGCGTCGAGCTCGGCGCGCAGTCTGAGCACCTCGCTCATCAGCTCGCTGCGGGCCTCGTCGACCTCTCCCTGCGTCCAGGGGTCCTCCCCGGGCCGTACGGCGAGCTCACCGGGCGTGGTGGCCGCCGTGACCCTCGCCTTGGGCAGTCCGCTGGTCGCGGCCGCGGCCGTCTTCCTCGCCGCACCGGTGCTCTTCTTGGCAACCACTGTTCCGACTCCCGTCTTCTCCGCGGCCTGCGCCGCCCCCTCGGCCCCGGCCGATTTGGCCGTGGCCTGCCGCTTCGCGACGGCAGTCGCCTTCTTGACGGCGCTCGCCTCCTTGGACGGCGTCTTGCCGGCGGCCACCGCCACGGTGGCCGCCGCCTTCTTCGCGGATGCCTTCGTCGTCGTCGGCGCCTTCTTCGCCGGCACCTTCTTCGCGGACGTCTTCTTGGCCGCGGCCTTGGCCGCCGCCTGCTTGACGGCCGCCTTCTTCACGGCCGCCTTCCCGACGTCCGCCTCCTCGGCCGCCGCCGTCCCGGACGGTGCCGCCTTCTTCGCGACGGCCTTCTTCACGACCGCCTTCTTCACGGTCGCCCTCTTCGCCGGCGCCTTCTTCACGGGTGCTTCGGCCAGCGCCTCTCCGGCAGTACCGGCGGTCTTCTTCGCCACCATGGCCGCGGCCCCTTCACATACTGTGATCATTGCTCGCGAATCGTGCCGGAACGATAAATCGGCTCCAGCCCCGCGGCAACGGGGCACGCATCCGTCGAGGCCAACCTGCATCCGTTGTGCCCATCCGCAGGCCCGGTAATCCGCCCCACGCGCCCCACGGGAGCCCGTACCGGCGCGCAGGCCCGTTCGGGTCACCCGGGCGGCCCTCCGGAGCCCCCGCCACGCCGTGCCGGGCGCCCCCGCGCGGGCGCCCGTAAACCGGTCTGCCGGGCGCCCCCCGGCCCCGTACACTGGGCCCAGCGAAAGGCATGGATGGGGACGAGTAGCGTCGGACGCAGCCAGGAGCGACCCGGGGACGGTGAGAGCCCGGGGGCGAGCGCGATGTGAAGGATCACCCCGGAGCCGCCGGAAGAAAGCCCGTACGGATCCCCGTAGGGCCGGTAGAACCGGCTTCGCACCCCAATGAGGGGGCCACCGGACCCGTCCGGCGGCCAAGGAGGGTGGTACCGCGGGAGCAGCAGTCGGCTCTCGTCCCTCCGGACGGACGTGACATCCCGCCGGAGGAAGAGTTCAGCCTCATGACCACACCGCCGCAGTACCGCCCGGTACCCGCCCAGGTCGACCTGCCCGCCCTCGAGCACGCAGTCCTCGACTTCTGGCGCGAGAGCAAGACCTTCGCCAAGACCCTGGAGCAGTCCGAGGGCCGCCCCGAGTGGGTCTTCTACGAGGGCCCGCCGACCGCGAACGGCATGCCCGGCGCGCACCACATCGAGGCCCGCGTCTTCAAGGACGTCTTCCCCCGCTTCCGCACCATGCGCGGCTACCACGTGGCCCGCAAGGCCGGCTGGGACTGCCACGGCCTGCCCGTCGAGCTCGCCGTCGAGAAGGAGCTCGGCTTCAACGGCAAGCAGGACATCGAGGCCTACGGCATCGCCGAGTTCAACGCCAAGTGCCGCGAGTCCGTGACCCGCCACACCGACGCGTTCACCGAGCTCACGACCCGCATGGGCTACTGGGTCGACCTGGACGACGCCTACCGCACCATGGACCCCGAGTACGTCGAGTCCGTGTGGTGGTCGCTCAAGGAGATCTTCAACAAGGGCCTGCTCACCCAGGACCACCGCGTCGCCCCCTGGTGCCCCCGCTGCGGCACCGGCCTGTCCGACCACGAGCTGGCGCAGGGCTACGAGACGGTCGTCGACCCCTCGGTCTACGTCCGCTTCCCGCTGACCTCCGGCCCCCTCGCCGGCGAGGCCGCGCTGCTGGTCTGGACGACCACCCCCTGGACCCTGGTGTCCAACACGGCGGTCGCCGCGCACCCCGAGGTCACGTACGTGGTGGCCACCAACGGAACCGAGAAGCTGGTCGTCGCCCAGCCGCTGCTGGAGAAGTCCCTGGGCGAGGGCTGGGAGGCCACCGGCGAGAGCTTCACCGGCAAGGAGATGGAGCGCTGGACCTACCAGCGCCCCTTCGAGCTGGTCGAGTTCCCCGAGCCCGCCCACTACGTCGTGAACGCCGAGTACGTCACGACCGAGGACGGTACGGGCCTGGTCCACCAGTCCCCCGCCTTCGGCGCCGACGACCTCGCGGTCTGCCGGGCGTACGGCCTGCCCGTCGTGAACCCGGTCCGCCCCGACGGCACCTTCGAGGAGGAGGTCCCGCTGGTCGGCGGCGTCTTCTTCAAGAAGGCCGACGAGAAGCTGACCGCCGACCTCGACGCCCGCGGCCTGCTCTTCAAGCACATCGCCTACGAGCACAGCTACCCGCACTGCTGGCGCTGCCACACCGCCCTGCTCTACTACGCGCAGCCGTCCTGGTACATCCGCACCACCGCCGTCAAGGACGCGATGCTGCGGGAGAACGAGAAGACCAACTGGTTCCCCGACTCGGTCAAGCAGGGCCGCTTCGGCGACTGGCTGAACAACAACATCGACTGGGCGCTGTCCCGCAACCGCTACTGGGGCACCCCGCTGCCGATCTGGCGCTGCGAGGAGAACCACCTCACCTGCGTCGGCTCCCGCGCCGAGCTGAGCGAGCTGACGGGCACGGACCACTCCGGCCTGGACCCGCACCGCCCGTACATCGACGACGTGACCTTCACCTGCACCCACGAGGGCTGCTCCCTCGAAGCGGTCCGCGTGCCGGAGGTCATCGACGCCTGGTACGACTCGGGCTCGATGCCGTTCGCGCAGTGGGGCTACCCGTACAAGAACAAGGAGATCTTCGAGAAGCGCTACCCGGCGCAGTTCATCTCGGAGGCGATCGACCAGACCCGCGGGTGGTTCTACACCCTCATGGCGGTCGGCACCCTGGTCTTCGACAAGTCCTCCTACGAGAACGTGGTGTGCCTGGGCCACATCCTCGCCGAGGACGGCCGCAAGATGTCCAAGCACCTGGGCAACATCCTCCAGCCGATCCCGCTGATGGACCAGCACGGCGCGGACGCGGTGCGCTGGTTCATGGCGGCCGGCGGCTCCCCGTGGGCGGCCCGCCGCGTGGGCCACGGCACGATCCAGGAGGTCGTCCGCAAGACCCTCCTGACGTACTGGAACACGGTCGCCTTCCAGGCGCTGTACGCCCGTACGTCGAACTGGGCGCCCTCGGCCTCCGACCCGGCCCCGGCGGAGCGCACGGTCCTGGACCGCTGGCTCCTGTCGGAGCTCCACACGCTCGTCGCCGAGGTCACCGACGCGATGGAGTCGTACGACACCCAGCGCGCGGGCAAGCTGCTGTCCTCCTTCGTCGACGACCTGTCGAACTGGTACGTCCGCCGCTCGCGCCGCCGCTTCTGGCAGGGCGACGCCGCGGCCCTGCGGACCCTGCACGACGTGGTCGAGACGGTCACCCGCCTGATGGCTCCGCTGACCCCCTTCATCACGGAGCGGGTCTGGCAGGACATGATCGTCCCGGTGACCCCGGAGGCCCCGGAGTCGGTCCACCTGTCGTCGTGGCCGGTCGCGGACACGGCGGCGATCGACCCGGCCCTGTCGCAGCAGATGCTGCTGGTGCGCCGCCTCGTGGAGCTGGGCCGCGCGACGCGCGCCGAGTCCGGGGTCAAGACCCGCCAGCCCCTCTCGCGGGCGCTGGTCGGCGCGGCGGGCTTCGACGCGCTGTCCCCGGAGCTCCAGGCGCAGATCACGGAGGAGCTGAACGTCTCCTCCCTGGCCTCGCTCTCGGAGGTCGGAGGCTCCCTGGTGGACACCACGGCCAAGGCCAACTTCCGTGCGCTGGGCAAGCGCTTCGGCAAGGGCGTCCAGGACGTGGCGAAGGCGGTGGCCGCGGCCGACGCGGCGGCCCTGTCGCTGGCGCTGCGCTCGGGCGAGGCCTCGGTGGAGGTGAACGGCGAGCCCGTCACCCTCACCCCGGAGGAGGTCATCATCACGGAGACCCCGCGCGAGGGGTGGTCGGTGGCGTCCGACTCCGGCGCGACGGTCGCCCTCGACCTGGAGATCACCCCCGAGCTGCGGCTCGCGGGGCTGGCGCGTGACGCGATCCGCCTGATCCAGGAGGCCCGGAAGAACTCCGGCCTCGACGTGGCGGACCGGATCGCCCTGCGCTGGACCTCCACGGACCCGGAGGTCACGACGGCCCTGTCGGACCACGCCCCCCTGATCTCGGACGAGGTCCTGGCCACGGACTTCGCGACGGGCGAGGCCGACGCCACGTACGGCGAGGCCTTCACGGACGAACCCCTGTCCCTGACCTTCCGCCTCCGCAAGGCATAACCCAGGACCGAACGGCCCGCCCTTCCCCGCCGGGGGGGCGGGCCGTTCTGCGTTTGCGTGCCCGTGGCCACCCTCGCCCTCGCCGGGCGGTGCCGCTGCCCTCGCCGGGCGGTGCCGCTGCTCTCCGGGTGCGGGCCGGTGGCCGCGCCTCAAGCGCCGGCGGGGCTGGTTTGGTGCCCCTGGGCGGGGTCGGGATCGGGGGGTGGGGGTGCGGGGCCGCCGGGGGGTGTCTCCTCGGCTCGGCGCGTGCGGGTGTGTCTCGGCCGTACGGCCCGGGTCGCGCGCTCGACCTGCGGGGACACCCCCCACCGTCCCCACACCCCCACCCCGGCAGACACACCCCGCCTCAGACGAAGCGAGCTCGTGGGGGGGGGTGTCTCCTCGGCTCGGCGCGTGCGGGTGTGTCTCGGCCGTACGGCCCGGGTCGCGCGCTCGACCTGCGGGGACACCCCCCCACCGTCCCCACACCCCCACCCCGGCGGACACACCCCGTCTCAGACGAAGCGGGGCCGTGGGGCGGGGACACTCCGGGGGCTCCCCGCAGGACGAGCGCGCGACCCGGGCCGTCTGGCCGAGACCTGGCCGCACGCGCCGAGCCGAGGAGAGCCCCCGGAGGGGCACCGCCCCACCCGAAGCCACCGCCCGCCCGACGGGTCACACCCCCGCCAAGGGAGACAAACCCAGCCCCGCCGGCGCTTGAGGCGCGGCCACCGGCCCGCACCCGGGAGCGATACCGCCCGGCCAGGGCAAAGGCGGCAACCGGCCCGCACCCAGGAGCGATACCGCCCGGCCAGGGCAACCGCGGCCACCGGCCCGCACCCGGGAGCAACACCGCCCGGCCAGGGCAACGGCACCGCCCGGGAACGGGAACGGGCCGGGCCCGGTGCCCCCGAAGGGGAACCGGGCCCGGCCCGTGGCTGCCGACTGCGCGGCGGCGCTTAGTTGTCGTCCTCGTCGATCAGGAAGCCCCGCATGGGAGACGGCGCCTGCTGCATCGGCTGCGGCGCAGCCGGCCGCACCGGAGCCATCGGCTGGGTCATCGCCGGGGACATCTGCTGCTGGCCGCCGTACGACGGGCCGCCCATCGGGGAGGGACCGCCCATGGGGGACGGGCCGCCCATCGAGGGACCACCCATGGAGTGCCCCATCGCACCGGCCGGAGCCATCGAAGGCGACGGCGACGGCGGCAGGGCCGGACCGGCCGGGTTCCGCGGCGGGGCCAGGGAGTCGTCGGCCTGGGTCTCGAGCTGGCGCAGCTGCGACTCCAGGTACGACTTCAGGCGCGTACGGTACTCACGCTCGAAGCCCCGCAGGTCCTCGACCTTGCGCTCCAGCGTGGCGCGGGCGGACTCCAGGGAGCCCATCGCGACGCGGTGCTTCTCCTGCGCGTCCCGCTCCAGCGCGTCGGCCTTGGCGCGGGCGTCCCGCTCCAGGCCCTCGGCGCGCGAACGGGCCTCGCCGACGATCTTGTTGGCCTCGGAGCGGGCCTCCGCGATCGCCTGGTCGGCGGTCTGCTGCGCCAGGGACAGGACGCGGGCGGCGCTGTCGCCGCCGGGGCCCTGCTGCGGGAGCTGCTGCGGCTGCTGGTGCATCTGCTGCCCCATGGGCTGCATCTGCTGCCCCATCGGCTGCATCTGCTGGCCCATGGGCTGCATCTGCTGGCCGAGCGGGTTCTGGCCGCCCATGGACTGCTGACCCATGCCCTGCGGTCCGCCCATGGGGTGCTGCTGCATGGGGCCGCCCATGCCCGGACCCTGCGGTCCGTGTCCGCCGGGGCCGGCGGGCAGCTGCGGCTGGCCGCCCGGCAGCTGCGGCGGGCCCATCTGCGGCTGCTGCTGCTGCTGCGGCGGGCCGGATATGGCCGCGGGCACGGGGGCGCCGGGGCCACGCTGGTCCTGGGGTTCCGGCTTGCGCATGCCCTGCTGCTGCTGGTTCTGCGCGGCGGCACGCGTGGCGGCGGCCAGCTTGGCGCGCAGGTCCTCGTTCTCGCGCAGCAGGCGCGTCAGCTCGGATTCGACCTCGTCGAGGAAGGCGTCGACCTCGTCCTCGTCATAGCCTTCTCGGAGGCGGACGGTCGTGAACTGCTTGTTCCGCACGTCCTCGGGAGTCAGCGGCATGTCTTCTTCACCTCTACGTAGTCGTCGGCAGTCGGCAAGACCGTATCGGGACTGTCCCCGCGCGCGCGGAGAAGTTCATCGTTCACACGCTTCTCGCAGCGGTGCTCACGAAGCTGATGAGGATGTAAACGATGATCATCAGAACAAAGAAGGACAGGTCGAGTGCCACGCCCCCGAGACGCAACGGCGGGATGAACCGCCGAAGAAGCTTGAGCGGTGGATCGGTAAGAGTGTAGGTGGCCTCCAGAACGACCACCATCGCCTTGCCGGGTGCCCATGAACGTGCGAACTGGAACACGTAGTCCATGACCAGTCGGAAGATCAGCACGATGAGGAAGCACATCAGCGCGATGTAGACCACCTGTAGTGCGACGCCCATCCCGCGCTTCCCTCTCCCCGTTTCCCGCTCTGTTCCCGGTCCCGTATCTGACGGATCGGTCTAGCTTTGGTTGAAGAACCCGCCCTCCGCGATGCGGGCCTTGTCCTCCGCCGTGACATCGACGTTAGCAGGCGACAGCAGGAACACCTTCTGTGTCACGCGTTCAATACTGCCGTGCAGACCGAAGACCAGACCGGCGGCGAAGTCCACGAGACGCTTCGCGTCGGTGTCGTCCATCTCCGTGAGATTCATGATCACCGGAGTGCCCTCACGGAAGTGTTCCCCGATGGTACGGGCCTCGTTGTAGGTCCGGGGGTGCAGCGTCGTGATGCGGTACGGCTCCCGCTCGGAGACGACCTTGGGCATGATCACGGGGGCGTTCTTCTCCAGGTTGGTGCGGTCAGGTGTGATGGATGCCACGGGGGCAATTCGCGCAGGACGTCCGTTTTCCACCGGAATTGGGATGGGGTCCCGCTGCGCCGGAGGCTGTACGGATCGCACCGGTTCGTCCGTTACGGGCGATTGGTGCACGGGCTGACGGTCTCGCTCCCGGGCCCGGTCCCGCGGCCGCTCCGGTTCCGGCTCGGGCTCGAACTCGTCGTCGGGGTCATACCCCGGGTTGTCGTACCGGTCGTCCTCCACGAGGCCGAGGTAGACCGCCATCTTGCGCATCGCGCCGGCCATTCTCCGAGTCCTCCGCTCTGTGGTGGATCGCCCTGTCGCAGGTGCCGCTGTGTCACGAATGTCACCAACTGCCCGCGATCCACGTGGTCTGCCCGCCCATCAGCGGTAATGACCATATTTTCTGCTGTGGTCCGACTTTCTTGGCGACGTTACCCGAGCCGGGGTCTCGCGCCGAGTACCGCAGTGCCGACGCGTACATGTGTCGCACCGGCCATAACGGCCTGTTCCAGATCCGTGCTCATCCCGGCCGACACCATCGTGGCAGCCGGATGGTCCGCGCGCAGGCGGGATGACAATTCCACCAGCCGCTCGAAAGCGGCCTGTTCGCGTCCGGCGTACGGACCGGACAGCGGGGCGACGGTCATCACGCCGTCGATCCGCAGTCCGGGGGCGCCGGCGACGAGGTCCGCCAACTCCGCGAGCTGCTCGGGCGCAGCGCCGCCGCGGGATCCCCGCTCGCCCGACTCGGCGTCGAGGGCGATCTGCACGAGGCAGCCGAGTTCGCGGCCCGCGTTCACGGCGGCCGCCGACAGGGCGGTCACGAGCTTGGAGCGGTCGACCGACTGCACCACTTGCGCGTATCCCGCCACGGAACGGACTTTGTTCGTCTGCAACTGGCCGACGAAGTGCCAGCTGAGCGGCAGATCCGCGCAGGCAGCGGCCTTGGGGGCGGCGTCCTGGTCACGGTTTTCCGCAACATGACGGATGCCCAGCTCCGCCAGGAGTCGTACGTCGCTCGCGGGATAGGTCTTGGTGACCACGATGAGCGTCACCTCTTCCCGCTTGCGCCCCGCGGCCGCGCAGGCGGACGAGATACGTTCCTGCACCCGCGCCAGGTTGTCCGCGAGCTCCGACTTACGGTCCGTCATTTCCTATTCCAACCAGACATATCCGGCAAGCCGCCCGGTCACCCGGTCGCGGCGGTACGAGAAGTGGTCCCGCGACTCCAGTGTGCAGACCGCCGACCGGAGACGATCCGCCACCCCCGCCTCCGCGAGCTGGGCGTGCACCCCGGCGACCACGTCCACGGCCGGAGTACCCCAGCTGGTCTCGGCCCGGGCGGCCGGCACCACCGCGGACACCTCGTCCCGCATCGCGGCGGGCACCTCGTAGCAACGGCCGCAGACCGCGGGCCCGGTCCGGGCGACGATCCGCCCGGGCTCGGCGCCGAGGGCGACCATGGCCTCCACCGCGGCGGGGACCACTCCGGCGACCAGTCCCGGCCGCCCGGCGTGGGCGGCCCCGGCGATCCCGGCGACGGGGTCCGCCAGCAGGACCGGCGTGCAGTCGGCGGTGAGCACGGCGAGGGCGAGCCCCCGGCGGGCGGTCACCACCGCGTCCACGGCGGGGATCCGCGCGTCCGGCCCCCAGGGGCCGTCGACCACCGCGACGTCGCGGCCGTGCACCTGGTTCATCCAGACCACCAGGTCCGGGTCGATCCCCAGGGATCCCGCCGCGCGTGCCCGGTTCGCGCGAACGGCGGCCGGGTCGTCTCCGACCGCGCCGCCGAGGTTGAGCTCTTCGTACGGAACGGCGCTCACCCCGCCCCACCGGTCGGTGAAGGCGAAGTGGGCGCCGCCCACGTGATGCTGCTCCGGTGTCACTTCAAGAAGTCCGGGACATCCAGTTCCTCCGCCGGGCTGTCCTGGTACGGCCGGGCCGTCGGGACCTGCGGCGCGGGGGCCTGGGCCTCGGCCGGGACCGGCTCGACCGGAGCCGGGGGGTCCTCGCGCGGGGTGACCGTGCCGAGTCCGCCGAAGGCCGGGCGGGCCGGCTCGGCGGCGCGGACCGGAGCCGGGGCCGGCTCCTCGCGCTTGGTGGACGCGGCGCCGATGACGTTGTCCCGGCGGGCCGGGGGCTGTCCGCCGTCGAACCCGGCCGCGATGACGGTGACCCGCACCTCGTCGCCGAGCGCGTCGTCGATGACGGCGCCGAAGATGATGTTCGCCTCGGGGTGCGCGGCCTCGCTCACCAGCTGCGCGGCCTCGTTGATCTCGAAGAGACCGAGGTCCGAGCCGCCGGAGATGGAGAGCAGCACGCCGCGGGCGCCGTCGATGGACGCCTCGAGCAGCGGTGAGGAGATCGCCATTTCGGCGGCGGCCACGGCGCGGTCGTCGCCGCGGGCCGAGCCGATGCCCATCAGTGCCGAGCCGGCCTCGGACATCACGGACTTGACGTCGGCGAAGTCGAGGTTGATCAGACCCGGGGTGGTGATGAGGTCGGTGATGCCCTGGACGCCCGAGAGCAGGACCTGGTCGGCCGACTTGAAGGCGTCGAGCACGCTGACCTGGCGGTCCGAGATGGACAGCAGCCGGTCGTTGGGGATGACGATGAGGGTGTCGACCTCTTCGCGGAGCTCGGCGATGCCGTCCTCCGCCTGGTTCGCGCGGCGCCGGCCCTCGAAGGTGAACGGCCGGGTGACCACACCGATCGTCAGGGCGCCCAGCGAGCGCGCGATGTTGGCGACGACGGGTGCGCCGCCGGTGCCGGTGCCGCCGCCCTCACCGGCGGTGACGAAGACCATGTCGGCCCCCTTGAGGACCTCCTCGATCTCCTCGCGGTGGTCCTCTGCCGCCTTGCGGCCGACGGCCGGGTTGGCTCCGGCGCCGAGGCCCCGGGTGAGTTCGCGGCCGACGTCGAGCTTGACGTCGGCGTCGCTCATCAACAGCGCCTGGGCGTCCGTGTTGATGGCGATGAACTCGACGCCCTTGAGACCGACCTCGATCATTCGGTTGATGGCATTGACACCACCGCCGCCGACACCGATGACCTTGATGACTGCGAGGTAGTTCTGCGGTGCTGCCACGTCGAAGGCCTCTCGCCTCGAGTTACGTGTCGCCGCCTCGCGGGCCTGCGTTGCGACGACTGATGCCGAAATGGGGCGGTCCGAACGCGCCGACCCGAACCCTCACCCTGAAGTTTAGGGTTAGGGGTGTGTCTGTTCTCTGGACTCTTCCGAACAGGACACTAAGTCGACAAGTAGCGCGTGTTCAACGAACACGCCGAACCTCCCGTTTTTCTTTTCACCCTATGTGATCACCCGTATCGCTGGCCAACCAGGGTGCGTCGCTGTTCGACCGGACGTCAACTCCCGGACACCGCAGGGGCGGTGGGAACGCTCACGTCGAAGTGTGCGGCCTTGGGCGCGGCCTTCAGCAAAGCGGTCAGGGCGCGCCCCTTCGCCTCGCTCTGTTCGCCGCTCCCCCACGCCACCGTCCGGCCCCCGGCGAGCAGCAGCACCACCGAATCGTACGAACCCACCTTGACCTGCAAGGTCTCCTTGGCGATCGGCTCCGGCAGGGATCCGGCGACGAGCACGGCCTCGTGCAGCAGCCGCTCCTCGTCGAAGCGGCGGGCGCTCGGTGACTGCTTCGCGTTCAATTCGAGGACCGGAACGCCCGCGGGTGCTTTCGGAACCGTGTCGAATCGCACACCCGAAGCGTCCACTTCCACGAAGTTGGCGTCCTTTTTGATGAGCAGGACGGGTTTGCGTTCCGTCACCTTCAGCCCGATCCCGTGCGGCCAGGCCCGCACCACATCGACCGAATCGATGCGGGACAGCCGGCCGCGGACGCGGCTCTCGATCTCCTCGGTGTCCACGCCCACCATCGGGGCGCCGACCGGGACGGCCGCCGCGGACAGCACCTGCTCGGGGGTGAGCACGTCGGTGCCGGCCGCGGTGACCTTCTCCACGCGGAGCCAGGAGGAGCCGTACAGGACCCAAGTGCCGCCCCCGGCGATGAGCGCCACGGCGACCAGGGAGGCCAGCAGGGGGCCCCGGCGGCGCAGGCGTGCGCCGGGGCCCCGGGGGCCGGATCCCCGCGACGGCTTCGGGGCCTTGGGCGGCTTGGGAGAGCCGCCGCCCTTGCGGGCGGACGGGCCGGGGCCCGGGGTCCCACGCTGTGCCGTCGTCGCTCCGGCCACTGCTGCGCCTCCTGCGTCTGTGCGTCCCGCCTCAGCGGTTCCGGTGGGCCGCGATCGCCTCGTACACCATGCCGACCAGCAGCTCGTCGGCGTCGCGACGGCCGAACTCACCGGCGGCGCGGGACATCTCGTACAGCCGGTGCGGGTCCGACAGCACCGGGAGGACCTGGCTGAGCACCCACTCGGGCGTCAGTTCCGCGTCGTCCACGAGCAGGCCGCCGCCGGCCTTCACCACCGGCTGGGCGTTGAGCCGCTGTTCGCCGTTGCCGATCGGCAGCGGGACGTAGGCGGCGGGGAGCCCGACGGCGGACAGTTCGGCGACGGTCATCGCACCCGCGCGGCACAGCATCATGTCGGCGGCGGCGTACGCGAGATCCATCCGGTCCACGTACGGTACCGGCACATAGGGCGGCATCCCGGGCATGTTGTCGACACGCGGCAGTTCGTTCTTCGGGCCGACGGCGTGCAGGATCTGGATCCCGGAGCGCTGGAGGGTCGGCGCGACCTGCTGGATCGTCTCGTTGAGGCGCCGGGCGCCCTGCGAGCCGCCGGAGACCAGCAGCGTGGGCAGGTTGGGGTCCAGGCCGAAGGCGGCACGCGCCTCGGGGCGGACGGCGGCCCGGTCGAGGGTGGAGATGGAGCGCCGCAGCGGGATGCCCACGTAGCGGGCACCGCGCAGTTTGCTGTCGGGGGTGGAGACCGCGACGGCGTGCGCGTACCGGGAGCCGATCTTGTTGGCCAGTCCCGGCCTGGCGTTGGCCTCGTGGACGATGATCGGCACACCGAGCCGCTTGGCCGCGAGGTAGCCGGGCAGGGCCACGTAGCCGCCGAAGCCGACGACGCAGTCGGCCTTGGTGCGCTCCAGGATCTCCTCGGCGGCCTTGATCGTGCCGCGCAGCCGCCCGGGGACGGTGATCAGCTCAGGGGTGGGCTTGCGGGGCAGCGGCACGGCGGGGATCAGGCCCAGCTCGTAGCCGCGTTCCGGCACGAGGCGGGTCTCCAGCCCGCGTTCGGTGCCGAGGGCGGTGATGCCCACTGAAGGGTCCTGCCTGCGCAGGGCGTCCGCGAGGGCGAGCGCCGGCTCGATGTGGCCGGCGGTCCCCCCACCGGCGAGTACGACATGCACCGAAATTCACCGCTCTCCGGACGGACGCTTCTTGACGCGCCGTCTCATCGACTTCCATCTGGGCCCGGTCCGCCTCCAGCCGGTCTTCGGCTGGCGCATCGCGAGCGCCGCGCGCGCCGCCGGCTCCTCCCGCGCGAACGCGATGAGCAGTCCGACCGCGAACATCGTCGGCAGCAGGGCCGACCCCCCGTAGGAGAACAGCGGGAGCGGGACTCCGGCGATCGGCAGCAGGCCGAGCACCGCACCGATGTTGATCACGGCCTGGGCCGTGATCCAGGTGGTCACGCCTCCCGCGGCAAACCGTACGAAGGAGTCCTCCGTGCGTCCGGCCACGCGGATACCCGCATAGCCTAGAGCCGCGAACAGGGCGAGGACCGACAGCGTCCCCGCCAGTCCCAGTTCCTCCCCGGTGATGGCGAAGATGAAGTCGGTGTGGGCTTCGGGTAGTTGCCCCCATTTTTCCACACTGGCACCCAAACCGGAACCGAACCATCCGCCCGAGGCCAGGGCATAGATCCCGTGCACGGCCTGCCAGCAGAGGTCGTTCTTGCCCGGGTCCGTGGCGCCGAGGCACTCCAGCCGGTCCATCCGGTGCGGGCTCGTCTTGATCAGCAGTGCGACGATCACACCCGCGAAGACCAGCACTCCGGCGAACAGCCGGGTCGGGGCGCCCGCCAGCCAGAGCAGGCCGAACAGGATGGCGCCGAGGATCATCGCGGTGCCCATGTCCCCGCCCAGCATGATGAGCCCGAGCAGCAGGAAGGCCACCGGGACCAGCGGCACCAGCAGGTGCTTCCACTGGCTGAGCAGGCCCTTGTCGCCCTTGCGCGCCAACAGGTCGGCGCCCCACAGGATCAGGGCCAGTTTGCCGAACTCGCTGGGCTGCAACATGAACGGACCGCCGAGGGAGATCCAGTTCTGGTTGCCGTTGATGGCGACCCCTATCCCCGGGACCTGGACCAGCACCATCAGGAACAGGGTTCCGGCGAGCACCGGATAGGACAGCGCCCGGTGCAGTTTCACGGGCATCCGGGAGGCGACCAGCAGCAGGCCGGTGCCGATCAGGGCGGCCAGGAACTGCTTCTTGAAGAAGTACGCGTCCCCCAGGCCGAGCTGGAGCGCCTTGATCATCGAAGCCGAGTAGACCATCACCAGGCCGAGCACGGTGATGAGCAGCGAACTGCCGAAGATCAGGTAATACGCCGTGAGGGGACGGTCCCAGGCCTTGCGCAGCTGTTCCTGCGTACGCCTCAGCCGGGTCAGCGGCCCGCGCCCGGCGGGCCGCCGCACGCTCACCGCGGGGCGTTTGCGGCCCTGCGCCTTGACGGCGGACGGCCGCCGCCCCGGCAGCATCTGCTTGGCCGGCATCTGTGATCTTCCCCTCCACTCGTACGGGGCGAGCCGCCGGCCGGCCGGAGGGAACCCGTTCCGGAACCTAGGCCTGGGCCGTGTCCGCACCGCTCTCGGCGGCCAGTTCGCGCACCGCGTCGGCGAACGCGTCCCCGCGCTTGTTGTAGTTCGCGAACATGTCCATCGAGGCACAGGCCGGCGCCAGCAGGACGGTGTCGCCGGGCTCGGCGAGCCGGGCCGCTTCCCGGACCGCCGCGAGCATCGCCCCAGTGTCGGTCCGCTCGAGGTCGACGACCGGGACCTCGGGGGCGTGTCGCGCCAGCGCCTCGGCGATCAGCGCCCGGTCGGCGCCGAGCAGCACCACGCCGCGCAGCCGCTTGGCGGACTTCTGGACCAGCTCGTCGAAGGTCGCGCCCTTGGCGAGGCCGCCGGCGATCCACACGACCGTGTCGAAGGCGGCCAGGGAGGCCTCCGCCGCGTGCGTGTTGGTGGCCTTGGAGTCGTCGACGTAGGCGACCGCGTCCACGTCGGCCACGTGCGCCACCCGGTGGGCGTCGGGGCGGAAGTCGCGCAGCCCGTCGCGGACCGCGCGCGGCTCCACGCCGAAGGCGCGGGCCAGGGCCGCAGCGGCGAGCGCGTTGGCGATGTTGTGCGGGGCGGGCGGGGTCACGTCCTCGACGTGCGCGAGCTCCTGGGCGTTCTTGTGCCGGTCCTCGACGAAGGCGCGGTCGACGAGGATGCCGTCGACGACGCCGAGCATGGAGGGCCCGGGGGCGCCGAGGGTGAAGCCGATCGCCCGGCAGCCCTCTTCCACGTCGGCTTCCTCGACGAGCTTCTCGGTGGCCGGGTCGGCGACGTTGTAGACGCAGGCCACCGTGTTGCCTTCGTAGATGCGGCCCTTGTCGGCGGCGTACGCCTCCATGGAGCCGTGCCAGTCGAGGTGGTCGGGGGCCAGGTTGAGCACGGCCGCCGAGTGGGCGCGCAGCGAGGGCGCCCAGTGCAGCTGGTAGCTGGAGAGTTCGACGGCGAGCACGTCGTACCGCTGCTCGCCGAGCACCACGTCGATGATGGGCGTGCCGATGTTGCCGACGGCCGCGGTCCGCAGGCCGGCGGCCTTGAGGATCGACGCCAGCATCTGGGTGGTGGTGGTCTTGCCGTTGGTCCCGGTGATGGCCAGCCACGGAGCGGCGTCCTCGCCGCGCAGCTGCCAGGCGATCTCCACGTCCCCGACGACCTCGACGCCCGCCTTCGCGGCGGCCTCGAACAGCGGGCTGTCGGGCTTCCAGCCGGGCGAGGTGACGATCAGCTCGGTGCCCTCGGGAAGGGTCCGCGCGTCGCCCAGGCGTACGGAGACGCCCAGTTCGGCCAGTTCGGCGGCGCGGGCGCGGTGGCCCTCGCCGTCGCCCCCGTCGACGACGGTCACGACCGCGCCGAGGCCGGCCAGGGCGCGGGCGGCGCTGACGCCGCTCACGCCGAGGCCGGCGACGGTGATGTTCATGCCCTGCCAGGAGGTCACTTGTCGGCTGCCCATCCCGCGTAGAAGAGACCCAGACCCACGATCACGCACATGCCCTGGATGATCCAGAAGCGGACCACGACAAGGACTTCGGACCACCCCTTGAGTTCGAAGTGGTGCTGCAGCGGGGCCATCCGGAAGACGCGCTTCCCGGTGAGCTTGAAGGAGCCGACCTGAATGACGACCGACATCGTGATCAGGACGAACAGGCCGCCGAGCAGGGCGATCAGGAACTCGGTGCGGGAGCAGATCGCCAGGCCGGCGAGCGCGCCGCCGAGGGCCAGCGATCCGGTGTCACCCATGAAGATCTTGGCCGGCGAGGTGTTCCACCACAGGAAGCCGAAGCAGGCGCCCATCAGCGCGGAGGCCACGACCGCGAGGTCCAGCGGATCTCGCACCTCGAAGCAGGCGCCCGGGTTGGTGAGGTCCTGCGCGTTCACGCAGGACTCCTGGTACTGCCACACGCCGATGAAGGTGTACGCACCGAAGACCATCACCGCGGCGCCGGTGGCCAGGCCGTCCAGGCCGTCGGTCAGGTTCACGCCGTTGGACATCGCCAGGATCATGAACAGCGCCCAGACCACGAACAGCACCGGGCCGATCGACCAGCCGAAGTCCGTGACGAACGACAGCCTCATGGAGGCCGGGGTCAGCCCGCGCGAGTCCTTGAACTGGAGCGCGAGCACCGCGAAGGCGATGCCGACGATCAGCTGGCCGGACATCTTCGCCTTGGCCCGCAGGCCGAGGGAGCGACGCTTGACGATCTTGATGTAGTCGTCGAGGTAGCCGACCAGGCCCATGCCGGCCATCAGGAACAGCACGAGCAGGCCCGAGAAGCTCACCGGTTCACCGGTGATGACCTTCGTCAGGGCGTACGCGATGAGCGTGGCCAGGATGAAGGAGATGCCGCCCATGGTGGGCGTGCCCTTCTTCCCGGCGTGGCCGCGGGGGCCGTCGTCGCGGATGAACTGGCCGTAGCCCTTGCGGGCCAGCAGCTTGATCAGCAGCGGAGTACCGGTGAGCGTCAGGAACAGGCCGATGACGCCGGCGAACAGGATCTGCCTCATCGGTCGGCGCCCTCGCCCTCGCGCTCCAGCAGCGCCAGCGCGACCCGCTCCAGACCGATCGACCTGGAAGCCTTCACCAGCACGACGTCTCCCGGGCGCAGTTCACTGCGCAACAGGTCGACCGCCGCCTGCGCGTCGGACACGAGCACCGACTCCTCACCCCACGAACCCTCGTTATATGCGCCCAGTTGCAGCCAGGACGCTTCCCTGCCCCCGACTGCGACGAGCTTGCTCACGTTGAGCCGGACGGCAAGCCGTCCCACCGCGTCGTGCTCGGCCAACGATGCGTCACCGAGTTCGGCCATGGGGCCGAGCACCGCCCACGTGCGTCCCCCGTTCGCCCTGGCGCTGCCGCCCATCGCGGCAAGCGCGCGCAGGGCGGCCCGCATGGACTCCGGGTTCGCGTTGTAGGCGTCGTTGACGATCGTCACGCCGTCGGCCCGCTCGGTGACCTCCATCCGCCACCGGGACAAGGTGCCCGCCCCGGAGAGCGCGGTGGCGATCTCCTCGACGGACATGCCCAGTACATGGGCCACGGCGGCCGCGGCGAGCGCGTTCGACACGTGGTGCTCACCGTACAGCCGCAAGGTCACATCACTGCACCCGGTCGGTGTGTGGAGTGTGAAGGCGGGCTGTCCCCCCGGGGTCATCCGCACCTCGGTGGCCCGGACATCGGCGTCGTCGGCCTCTCCGAAGAGCACCGTGCGGGCCTTCGTACGGGCGGACATCGCGCGCACCAGCGGATCGTCGGCGTTGAGGACGGCGACTCCGCCCTCCGCCTCGGACGGCAGGGCCTCGACCAGCTCTCCCTTGGCCTGGGCGATCTGCTCGCGGCCGCCGAACTCGCCGATGTGGGCGGTGCCGACGTTGAGGACGAGGCCGATGCGCGGCGGGGTCAGGCCGGTCAGGTACGCGATGTGGCCGATCCCGCGGGCCCCCATCTCGAGTACCAGGTGGCGGGTTTCCGCGGTGGCCTTCAGGGCGGTGAGCGGCAGGCCGATCTCGTTGTTGAGGGAGCCGGGGGTCCACACGGTGGGTGCGTGGGCCTGGAGCACCTGCGCGATGAGGTCCTTGGTGGAGGTCTTGCCGGCCGAGCCGGTCAGGGCCACCACATCGGTGCCGAGGCGCTCCACGACGGCCCGGGCGAGGGCGCCGAGCGCCTTCTCCACGTCGGGGACGACGATGGCGGGTACGCCGACGGGCCGGGCCGCGAGGACGGCCGCGGCTCCGGCGGCGACGGCGCGCTGCGCGTAGTCGTGGCCGTCGACGTGTTCGCCTTCGAAGGCGGCGAACAGGCTGCCGGCCTCCACCTGGCGGGAGTCGATGACGACGGGACCGCTGACCCGCGCGGACGGATCCGGTATGTCGTGGGGCCGCCCGCCGGTGATGTCGGCGATCTCGGCGAGGGAGAGGGCGATCACTGGTTCTCCTCGGCCTGTCGGGCACTGCTCTGCTGTGTCTCGATGGCCGCGCGGAGCACCTCGCGGTCGTCGAAGGGGCGTACGACGCCCCCGGTGTCCTGGCCCTGCTCGTGGCCCTTGCCGGCCACCAGCACGGTGTCGCCGGGCCGGGCGCGCGCGACGGCGGCGGCGATGGCCGCGGCCCGGTCGGCGTCGACGAGGACGGTGCCCCGCTCGGCGGGCGGCACGGAGACGGCGCCTTCGAACATCGCGGCGAGGATCGCGAGGGGGTCCTCGGAGCGCGGGTTGTCGGAGGTCAGGACGGCCACGTCGGCGTACCGGGCGGCCGCGGCCCCCATCGGGCCGCGCTTGGTGGTGTCGCGGTCGCCGCCGCAGCCGAGCACGATGTGCAGCCTGCCCTCGGTGACCTCGCGCAGCGCGCGCAGGACCGATTCGACGGCGTCCGTCTTGTGCGCGTAGTCCACGACGGCCAGGTACGGCTGCCCCGCGTCCACCCGCTCCAGCCGGCCGGGGACCCCGGGGACCGCGGCGACGCCGTCGGCGGCGGTCTGCGGGTCGAGGCCGGCGGCGGCGAGGGTGACGATCGCCGCGACGGTGTTGGCCACGTTGAACGGGCCGGGCAGCGGCGCGGCGGCGCGGACGCGCTGCCCTTCGGGGCCGAGCAGGGTCAGGGTGGAGCTCGCCGGTCCGAAGACGACGTCCTCGGCGCGCCAGTCGGCGGCCGGGTCGCCCGCGGCGGAGAAGGTGACGACGGGGACCGACGCCTCCTTGACCAGGCGGCGGCCGTACTCGTCGTCGAGGTTGACCACGCCCAGGCGGGCGCGGCGGGGCGTGAAGAGCCCCGCCTTCGCCTGGAAGTAGTCCTCCATGTCGGAGTGGAACTCCATGTGTTCCGGGCTCAGGTTGTTGAAGACGGCGACGTCGAAGACGCAGCCGTCGACCCGTCCGAGCACCAGGGCGTGGCTGGACACCTCCATGGCGACGGCGTCGACCCCGCGTTCGCGCATGACCGCGAAGAGGGCCTGGAGGTCGGTGGCCTCGGGGGTGGTCCGCTCGGACTTGATGCGCTCGTCGCCGATGCGCATCTCGACGGTGCCGACCAGTCCGGTGCTGCGGCCCGCCGCGCGCAGGCCGCCTTCGACGAGGTACGCCGTGGTGGTCTTGCCGGAGGTGCCGGTGATGCCGATCTGGAGCAGGTCCTCGCCGGGGGTGCCGTAGACCGTCGCGGCGAGTTCGCCCATCCGGCCGCGCGGGTCGGCGACGGTGAGGACCGGCAGGCCGGTCGCGGCGGCGCGCTCGGCGCCCGCGGGGTCGGTCAGCACGGCGGCGGCGCCGAGGCCGGCCGCCTGCGCGGCGAAGTCGGCGCCGTGCGTCCTGGCTCCCGGCAGGGCCGCGTACAGGTCTCCGGGGCGCACCGCACGGGAGTCGTGCGTGATGCCGGTGATCTGCGCCGCGCCTGGCGCTCGGATGCCCAGCAGGGCGGCCAGCTCGTCCAGGGGGATCGGGCGGGCGGACACGGGCCGGGGCGCTCCCGGCGGCGCTGCCGGGGCGTCTTTCTGGGTGGTTCTGGGCTGATCAGCGTGGGGCACGGCGGTGAGCGTACCGGGCGCGGCGGGCCGCCCGCGAAGTGAGGGCCCGGCCTCGCCGCCGGCGGCCGACTGGTTCCCGGGTTTCGGGGTGATCGTTGTCACTGATGGTGCCTCACGCGTTTCTGGCGGGCCGGCCGGGTGCTGGGGGTCACCGGCCGGGCTGCGGACTGGGCTGCGTACTCGGCTGCGTACTGGGCTGCGGGCCCGGGTCGAAGGTGACCGGGAGCCCCGCGGGGGCGCTGCCGGTGGGGGCGACCTGGAGGGTCTTCAGGGCGAACTCCATGACCTTCTTGTAGATCGGTCCGCAGATCTGGCCGCCGAAGTAGCTGCCCTTGGTGGGGTTCTGGATGGCGCAGTAGACGGTGATGCGCGGGTTGTCGGCGGGGGCGAACCCGGCGAAGGAGGCGGTGTAGCCCTTGTAGCGGCCGGTGGCCGGGTCCACCCGGTTGGAGGTGCCGGTCTTGCCGCCGACCCGGTAGCCGGGGATGCGGGCCTTGGTGCCGGTGCCCTCCTGGTCGTCGACCACGGATTCGAGCATCTCGGCGAGGGTCTTGGCGGTCTCCGGGCTGACCACCTGCCTGCGTTCGGGTGCCGGAGCCGGGGTGAAGCGGCCGTCGGGGCCCTTGGTGCCGCGGACCAGGGTCGGTTCGGTGCGGACCCCGCCGTTGGCGATGGTCGAGTACACGGAGGCCGCCTGCATGGCGTTGAGGGACAGGCCCTGGCCGAAGGGGATCGTGTACTGCTGGGAGGTGGACCAGTCCTCGGGCTTGGCGAGGATGCCGCGGGACTCGCCGGGGTAGTCCAGGCCGGTGGGCTGTCCGATGCCGAACTTGGTCAGGTAGGAGTGCAGGACCTTGTTGGCCTCGGGCTGGGTGGGGCCGAGCTGGCCGGTGGCCAGGATGGTGCCGATGTTGGAGGACTTGGCGAGGACCCCGTTGAGGGTCAGGTACCAGGTCGGGTGGTCGATGTCGTCCTTGAACAGCCGGTCGCCGCGGTGGAGCCGGTTGGGGACCTCGACGTGGGTGCCGGGGGTGGCCTTCTTCTCCTCGAGCACGGCGGCCATCGACATCACCTTGGCGGTGGAGCCGGGCTCGTACACGTCCTGGAGCGCGGCGTTGCCCATGGCGGCGGAGCGGGCCCGGGTCAGGTCGTTGGGGTCGAAGCCGGGGGCGTTGGCCATGGCCAGGATCTCGCCGGTGCGGGTGTCCTGGACGATGACGTAGCCGCGGTCGGCCTCGGACTTCTGGACCTGCTCGGCGATGGCGCTCTGCGCCGCCCACTGGATGTCGCGGTCGATGGTCAGTTCGATGTCCTCGCCGGGCACGGCGGGCTTCTCGCTGGAGCCGGCGGTGGGCACCCGGCGGCCGCCGGACTGGGCGTAGGTGACCTCGCCGTCCTTGCCGGACAGCTTCTTGTCCAGGGAGGACTCCAGGCCGCCGCCGCCCTTGCCCTCGGCGTTGACGTAACCCAGTATCCCGGCGGCGAGGTCGCCGCCCGGGTACACGCGCTTGCTGCTGTTCTCGTTGAACACGCCGGCCAGGACGTTCGCGCCGGGGCCGTTGTTCTTCTTGTCGGCCGTCGCCTTCTCCGCGAAGACCCGCTTGAGGTCCTTGATCTGGTTCCAGACCTGCGGGGTCTGGCGCTGGGCGAGGACGACGTACCGGGTGTTCTTGGTGCTCAGCCGTGCGGCGAGCTCCTTGGCGTCCTTGCCGAGGATGGGCGCGAGGAGCGCGGCGGCCTGCTGCGGGGCGTCTGGCGCCTTGCTGTCCTGCGGGGTGAACATCTTCGGGTCGGCGGTGATGTCGTACGCGTCGACGCTGGTGGCGAGGGCCACGCCCTTGCGGTCGGTGATCTCACCGCGTTCGGCGGCCAGTTTGACGCTGGTGTAGCGGTTCTTCGAGGCCTCGGCGGAGACGGCCCGCGCGTCGACGGCCTGGACCTGGAACAGCCGGACGACGAAGGCGAGCATGACGAGGGTGAGGCCGACGCTGACGAGGCGCAGGCGGGGGCGGGGGCGGCCGAGCCGGATCGTGTGCGGCTTGCGCTGCGGGGTGGGCTGCCGGGTCGCCGGGCGCGAGGCCGCCGGACGCGACGAGGCCGCGCCGCGGGGCCGCCCGGGCCCGGGCACCCGACGCCTGGGCTCCTGCGGGCTCATGCCGCCACCGCCGCGGACCGGGCCGCTCCCGGCCTCCCGGGGGACCTGGGGCGGAGCCCCTGGCGGGTCCGGGCGGAGCCCGGGGAACGCGGGAAGGGCGGGGTGGGGAAGAGCCCCGCAGGGCTGCGCAACGGCACCGCGGCCATCGGCGTCACGACGTCACCTGCCTGGATCGGGGGTGGGCTGCTGCGGAGGCTGGGACTGGGGGGCCGGGGCCCCGGAGGTCGGCGCGGCCGAGGCAGCGGCCGAAGGAGCGGCCGTAGGCGCGGCCGCGGCGGGGGCCGAGGCCGGCGGGGACGGCGGAGGCGGCGGAGGCGGCGCCTCGGCGGCCGCCGGGGTGCCGGCGATCTTGCCGTCCGGGCCGATGAAGACCGGGCTGCCGCCGGGGACGAGCCCCAGCTCCTGCGCCCGCCGCTGCAGCGCGTCCGGAGCCGAGTACCCGTCCACGTCCCGCTGCAGGGCCTGCTCCTCGTCCGTGAGCGCGGTGGTCTCCTTCTTCAGCCGGCTCAGCTGGAAGGAGCCCTCGTTCAGCGCCGAGTTCAGCAGCAGCAGGCTGATCAGCCCGCCGCCGAGCAGTGCCACCACCAGCAGGACGAACGGCATCCGCGCCGCCTGCCCGCCCGGACGCGGGCGGGGCCGGGGGCGGACGGGGCGCCCGCCGATCACCCGGCCGAGCCGCGTGGCGGCCTTCCCGCCCTTGGTCACAGTCGCGCCTCCCGGATGCGTTCGACCCCGCGGAACCTCGCCGGGGCGGCCCGCCGGTTCTCGGCGATCTCCTCCTCGGTCGGCAGCTCCGCGCCGCGCGTCAGCAGCTTGAGCTTCGGCTGGTACTTCTCCGGGACGACCGGCAGCCCCGGCGGGGCCGTCGAGGTCGCGCCCGCCGCGAAGACCTGCTTCACCAGCCGGTCCTCGAGCGAGTGGTACGAGAGCACGGCGATCCGGCCGCCGACCGCGATCCGGTCCACCGCCGCCGGAATGGCCCGCTCCAGCCCCGAGAGCTCCCCGTTGACCTCGATCCGCAGCGCCTGGAAGGTCCGCTTGGCGGGGTTGCCGCCGGTCCGCTTCGCGGCCTGCGGCAGGGAGTCGCGGATCAGCTCGACCAGCCGGGCGCTGTTGGTGAAGGGCTCCTTCTCCCGCTCCCGGACGACCGCGGACACGATCCGCTTGGCCTGCTTCTCCTCGCCGTACTGGCGCAGGATCCGCACGAGCTCGCCGGGCGCGTAGGTGTTGAGCACCTCGGCGGCGCTGATCCCGGTCGTCTGGTCCATCCGCATGTCGAGCGGGGCGTCCTGCGCGTAGGCGAACCCGCGGTCGGCCTCGTCCAGCTGCATGGAGGAGACGCCCAGGTCGAAGAGGATGCCCTGGACGGCCGGGATGCCCAGGCCGTCGAGGACCTCGGCGAGGTCGGCGTAGATCGCGTGGACGAGGGTGGCCCGGTCGCCGAAGGGCGCGAGTCGCTCGCCGGAGAGGCGCAGGGCCTCCTTGTCGCGGTCGAGGCCGATCAGGTGGGCCTCGGGGAACCGGGTCAGCAGGGCCTCGCTGTGGCCGCCGAGGCCGAGGGTGCAGTCGACGACGACGGCCCCCGGCCTCTCCAGCGCCGGGGCCAACAGGTCCAGGCACCGCTGGAGCATCACCGGGACATGTCGGGACTCGCTAGTCAAAGCGCCCTCTCAGATAACGGCGCGGCAGGCATACGCCGCGCCGCGCACGCGGAGTGTTACCAAGGGGCCGGGCGGCCGGTCAGGGCCGGGCTCCGGCCGGTTCGCGCCACTTTAGTGCAACGGTCGCCGCGGTCAACGAACCGCCCCGCGCGGCGTCCGGACGGCTCCGGCGGAACCCGCAAAAGCCGCGAATCACCCGGACGGCCGCCTCCTCCCCACTCCTGTGGGTTAGCTCACAACAAGGCTTGTTGACCTTCTTTGTCCACCCTCACTCGATGCCCGTACCCGCTGTGACCACTACCGTCGTACGCATGACGACTTCCGCACCCCTGCCCGCCGACTCCGCGCCCCTGGCGGCCGGTGCCGGCTCCGTCACCGACCGCCTCGTCGAGGCGAACCGGCGCTACGCCGGCAAGTTCGCCGACCCCGGCATGGACGCCCGTCCGGTCCTCCAGGTGGCCGTCGTCGCGTGCATGGACGCCCGCCTCGACCTGCACGCCGCCCTCGGCCTGGAGCTCGGCGACTGCCACACCATCCGCAACGCGGGCGGCGTGGTCACCGACGACACCATCCGGTCGCTCACCATCAGCCAGCGGGCGCTGGGCACCCGCGCGGTGATACTCATCCACCACACCGGCTGCGGTCTCGAAAGCCTGACCGAGGACTTCCGGCACGAGCTGGAGGACGAGGTCGGCCAGCGCCCCGCCTGGGCCGTGGAGGCCTTCCGGGACGTGGACCAGGACGTACGCCAGTCCATGCAGCGGGTCCGGACCAACCCCTTCCTGCCCCACCGGGACGATGTGCGAGGCTTCGTCTTCGATGTGCACACCGGCCTCCTGCGGGAGATCGATCCCAGCTCCTGAGTGACACGGGGCCGCAACGCCGTCAACAATGCGGGGAGACGCCCCCCGGGAACCCCCCGGGGCCGGTGTCCGTGTGTGGGGTGGGCCGGTCATGCGCCAAGGGCGTCGGCCCTGGAAATGGGCCGAGGAGAACCTGGTGACGACGTATGACGACCGAGCGAGCCTCGCGGATCTGACCAGCACGGCCGAGCGGGTCCGCCACTCGGTCGAGAGCGTGATCGAGGGCAAGCCCGAGGTCGTGCGCCTCGCGCTGACGGTGCTGCTCGCCGAGGGACACCTGCTCATCGAGGACGTCCCCGGCGTCGGCAAGACGATGCTCGCGAAGACCCTCGCCAAGTCCATCGACTGCTCGGTGCAGCGCATCCAGTTCACGCCGGACCTGCTGCCCTCGGACATCACCGGCGTGAGCATCTACGACCAGCAGCGCCGCGAGTTCGAGTTCAAGCCGGGCGCGATCTTCGCGCAGATCGTCATCGGCGACGAGATCAACCGCGCCTCGCCGAAGACCCAGTCCGCGCTGCTGGAGTCGATGGAGGAGCGCCAGGTCACCATCGACGGCACCACCTACACGCTGCCGAGCCCCTTCATGGTCGTCGCCACCCAGAACCCGGTGGAGATGGAGGGCACCTACCCGCTGCCCGAGGCGCAGCGCGACCGCTTCATGGCGCGGGTCTCCGTCGGCTACCCCAGCCCCGAGGCCGAGCTGCAGATGCTTGACGTGCACGGCGGGCTCTCCCCGCTCGACGACCTGACGGCCGTCGCGCACGCCCACGAGATCGTCAAGCTCATCGAGGCGGTCCGCGAGGTGTACGTGGCCGAGCCGGTCCGGCGCTACGTCGTCGACCTGGTCTCGGCCACCCGCAGCCACCCCGACCTGCGCCTGGGCGCCTCGCCCCGGGCCACCCTGCACCTGCTGCGCGCCGTGAAGGCCTCCGCCGCGCTCGCCGGCCGGGACTACGTCCTGCCCGACGACGTCCAGGCGCTGGCGGGTCCGGTCCTCGCGCACCGGCTGCTGCCCACCGCCCAGGCCCAGCTGAACCGGCGCACCGCCGAACAGGTCGTCGGCGAGATCCTCCAGCGCACCCCGGTCCCGGCCGCGCACGCCCGCGGCGAGATGCCGCCCGGCGCGGGCATCCGGGGCTTCTGATGAGCGCCGGTGCCCCGCGCGGCGCCGGCGGTCAGGGCGGCGGGCTGCGCGCGTCGCTCTCCGGTCTGACCACCCGCGGCCGCTCCTTCCTGGCCGCCGGGGTCGCCGCGGCCGTGTGCGCGTACGTGCTGGGGCAGGGCGCACTGCTCCGGGTCGGACTGCTGCTCGCCCTGCTGCCGCTGTTGTGCGTCTACGCCCTGCACCGCACCCGCTACCGGGTCTCCGGGAGCCGCCGGCTGACCCCGGGGCGGGTCCCCGCGGGCGCCGAGGCGCGGGTGCAGCTGCGCATGGACAACACCTCCCGGCTCCCGACCGGCCTGCTGATGCTCCAGGACCGGGTGCCGTACGTCCTCGGACCGCGGCCGCGGTTCGTCCTGGACCGGGTCGAGCCCGGCGGCCGCCGCGAGGTGTCCTACCGGGTCCGCTCCGACCTGCGCGGCCGCTACCCGCTGGGCCCGCTCCAGCTGCGGCTGACCGACCCCTTCGGGCTGGTCGAGCTGACCCGCTCGTTCAGCGCCTTCGACACCCTCACGGTCATTCCGCGCACCGAGCCCCTGCCGCCGGTGCGACTGTCCGGCGAGTCCTCCGGCTACGGCGACGGCTCGCGCCGCTCGCTGGCCCTGGCCGGGGACGACGACGTGATCCCGCGCGGCTACCGGCGCGGCGACGACCTGCGCCGGGTGCACTGGCGCTCCACCGCCCGCTACGGCGAGCTGATGGTCCGGCGCGAGGAGCAGCCGCAGCGCAGCAGGGCCACGGTCCTGCTGGACACCCGGCAGCTCGCCTTCGAGGGCGCCGGCCCCGACTCCGCCTTCGAGTGGGCCGTCTCCGCGGCCGCCTCCAGCCTGGTCCACCTCCTGGAGCAGGGCTACGCGGTACGGCTGCTCACCGACACCGGGGACTGCGTGCCCGGTCTGGGCGGCGGCGGCTTCTCCTCGGGCGGGCACGAGTCCGCGGAGGCCGCCGGGCTGATGATGGACACCCTCGCGGTCGTCGGGCACTCGGACGGCACCGGGCTCACCCGGGCCTACGACGCCGTGCGCGGCGGCGGGGGCGGTTTCGGCGAAGCCGGCGGGGACGGGCTCCTCATCGCCTTCCTCGGCGACCTGGACGACGTACAGACCGAGCTCGCGGCCAGGATGCGCCAGCGCACCGGGGGCGCTGTGGCCTTCGTGCTGGACTCCGCGACCTGGGCCGGGCAGCCGGCGCGGGACCCTGCCCTGCCCCCGCTGGAACAGCGGCTGCACCGGCTGCGCGACGCGGGCTGGACGGCCCTGGCCGCCCCGCCCGGGGCGGCCTTCGGCGAGCTGTGGCGGCGTGCCGGGAGCACGTCGTTCGGTACGGGAACCTCTGGAGGCCGGGTATGAGCGGGCGCGCGAGGGTGACGCTGTTCGCGGCGCTGGCGACGCTGCTCACCGCGTGGTCGCTGGTCCCGCTGGTCGAATCGGCGGGCTGGCTGCTCCAGGCGGCGCTGCTGCTGGCCGTGCAGAGCGCGGTGGGGGCTGGGGCCCGGCGGGTGCCGCTGGCGCGGTCGCTGACCGTGGCCGCGCAGCTGCTGGTGTCGCTGCTGGTCCTCGCGGTCCTCTTCGCGGGGAAGGGCGAGTCGACCGGGAGCGGGCCGCTGGCCTACCTGGTCACGGACTTCGGTACGCTGTTCCAGCGCGGTGCGCAGGACGTGAGCGAGTTCGCGATCCCGGCCCCGCTGACGGACGGCATCCGGCTGCTGCTGGTGTCCGGGGTGCTGCTGATCGGGCTGCTGGTGGACACGCTCGCGGTGACCCTGCGGACGGCCGCCGCGGCCGGGCTGCCGCTGCTCGCGCTGTACTCGGTGGCCGCCGGCCTGTCGGGCGGCGGGGACGCCTCCTGGCTCGCCTTCCTGCTGGCGGGCTGCGGCTACCTGATGATGCTTCTGTCGGAGAGCAGGGACCGGCTGGCGCAGTGGGGCCGGGTCTTCGGCGCGGCCCCGCGCGAGCGGATCTCGGCCGCCTCCGGCCTCGGCGGCGGCAAGGAGGGCCGGCTCACGGCCCCGGTGCGGACCGGCCGGCGGCTCGGCGCGATGGCCCTGGGCCTGGCGCTGGCGGTGCCGGCGGCGCTGCCCTCCCTCGGCGGCGGGCTGATCGGCGGCCCGGGCGAGGGCGAGGCGACCGACGGCGGGGTCGGCGGGACGATCTCGGCGGTGAACCCGCTGGTCTCGCTGCAGAGCAACCTGAACGCGCAGGACAACCGGGTGGTGCTCAAGTACCGGACGGACAACCCCCAGCAGGGCGAGCAGTACCTGCGGATCCTGGCGCTGGACGAGTTCAACGGGAGCAAGTGGGAGGCCTCCGGGCGGTCCCTGGCCGACGTCCCGGAGCGGCTGCCGAACCCGCCCGGGCTCAGCGGGGATCTCCGCCAGGGCGCGGCCGAGGTGCAGACCAACGTGTCGGCCGCGGAAACCTACACCCAGCGCTACCTGCCCATGCCGTACCCGGCCACCTCGGTGGACATCAAGGGGAAGTGGCGGTTCGAGCCGGCCGGGCGGACCCTGGTCGGGGACCAGCTGGGCAAGGACAAGTTCCAGAACGTGCAGGGCGCGCAGTACTCCGTGCGGAGCCTGCTGCTGAAGCCGACGGCGCAGCAGCTGCGGAGCGCGCCCGAGCCGGACCCGGCGGTCCGCGCCGAGTACACGAAGCTGCCGGACAACCTGCCGCCCGTGGTCGGCGACACGGCGCGCCAGGTCACGCAGGGGGCCAAGGACGACTACACGCGGGCCGTGAAGCTCCAGGACTTCTTCGCCGTGAACGGCGGGTTCCGCTACAACACGAAGACGGCCTCGGGCACCGGTCCGCAGGCGGTGGCCCGCTTCCTGGCCGACAAGGAGGGCTTCTGCGTCCACTTCGCCTTCTCGATGGCGGCGATGTCCCGTTCGCTGGGCATCCCGGCGCGGGTGGCGGTGGGCTTCACGCCGGGCGAGAGGCAGGCCGACGGCAGCGTCAACGTGTCGATGCGGGACGCGCACGCCTGGCCGGAGCTGTACTTCGAGGGCGTGGGGTGGACCCGGTTCGAGCCGACGCCCCGCTCGGGCATCAACGTGCCGGACTACTCCCGGGCGCAGGCTCCCACGGCGCAGCCGTCCGCGCCCGCGGCCCTGCCCTCGCAGGGCGCGGCGCAGCCCTCGGCCGCGCCGTCAAAGGCGGACGAGTGCCCGCCGGAGCTGAAGAAGCTCGGCGAGTGCGGGGCCGCCGCGCCGCAGCAGAGCGCCTCCGGTGGCGGCGGGCCGTCGGTGTCGGCGGTGCTGGGCTGGGCCGGCGGGGTGCTGGCGGTGCTGGTCCTGCCGCTGCTCCCGCTGCTGTGGCGCACCCGGGTGCGGGCGCGCCGGCTGGGCGCCGGGGACGTGCGGGCGGCGTGGCGCGAGCTGGGCGACGCCGCGTGGGACGTGGGCGTCCGGCCGGACGAGGCGCTGTCGCCGCGGCGGGCCGCCGTGCGGGTGGTGGAGCTCGGCGGGCTGGACGCGGAGGCCGGCGCCGCGGTGCACCGGGTCGCGGGGGCGCTGGAGCGGGCCCTGTACGCGCCGCCGGGCGCGGCCGTGTCGTACGAGGGGCTGGCGGACGACGTCCTGCTGGCGCGGGCGGGGCTGCTGGCCGGCGCCGGCCGTCCGGGCCGGCTGCGGGCGCTGCTGCTGCCGCGCTCGGCGGCCCGTCTCGCCTGGTCGGCGTCCCGCCGCTGGTCGGCCCTGGCCGACCGGGCGAGCGCCCTGTCGGCCCGCGTCCGCCTCCGCATCCCCCTGCGGGGCCGCGGCTGAGCGCGGGCGCGGCACCGGTGGACGCACGAACGCGGCGAGGCTCGATCCCCCCGAGCCCCGCCGCGTTCGCGTACCACGTCACGGAGGAGGTACCCGGTCCGCTCCGCAGCCCCGTGTCCGCGGTGCGGACCGGGCCTCCTGTCCGTTGCCCCCAGTCTGGCGTCCGCGCAGGTGGGGGCCCATCCGCGCAGGTACTCATTTCCGTGCCTAGGTACGGATACTCAGCCGCCGCGGCGGGCCCCACCAGTTGTACGGGCTCCGCCGCCGCGGCGGCACCGCCGACTGGGGGGTCAGTGCCCGCTGACCCGGCCCCGCAGCAGCAGCGACAGCGCCGAGTGCACGTCGTCGAGCGACCGCTCGCTCTGGAAGGACTGCCAGTCCAGCGCGGCCACCAGCACCATCCCGACCATCGCGGCCGCGGTCAGCGGCACGTCGATCTCGGCGCTCAGCTCACCGCGCTCGACGCCCTCCCGCAGCACCGTCTCCACGACGGCCACCGCCTCCTGCCGGACGACCATCAGCGTGGACTGCCACGCCCGGTTGGTCCGCCACAGCTCGGCGACGTACAGCTGGGTGAAGGCCGGGTAGCGGTCGATGAAGACGAGGCCGGCCCGGATCATCGCGTCGAGCGCCTCGACGCGGCTGCCGCCGCGCGCCTCCGTCTCCTCCGCTGCCGTGCGCAGCGAGACGGTCAGCAGCCCGACCCCGTGCCGCAGCAGCTCCTCGAAGAGGTCGTTCTTGCTCGCGAAGTTGTAGTAGACGGTGCCCTTCGCCACGCCCGCCCGCTCGGCGATCTCCTCGACCGTGGTCGCTGAGAAGCCCTGTTCGGCGATGAGGGTCACGGCCGCTTCGTAGAGCTTCTGGCGGGTGGCCTGCCGCCGGCCGCCCACGGCGGCGGAGGTGCTGCTGCTTTCCATGGCGCTGATTCTCACAGGTCACCGGCTCCTCAGAGGCTCAGTTCGGGGTGGAGCCGGTCCATGGTCCATACCTGCTTGCCGCGGGCGGCGAGGGCGGTGAGGGCGAGGGCGCCCGCCGTGAAGGCCAGCAGGACCGCGCCGCCCTGCCACACGGGGGCGAGGTCGCCGCCCGTGATGAGCCGGCGCAGGCTCTCGACGACGTACGACATCGGCAGGTACGGGTGGATGGCGTTGAAGAAGCCCGGGCTGGTCTGGACGGGGTAGGTGCCGCCCGCGGAGGTCAGCTGGAGCATCAGGACGGCGAGCACCAGGATCCGCCCGGCGGCGCCGAACTTGGCGTTGAGCCACTGGACGATCGCCGCGAAGCAGCCGGTGACCAGCATCAGGAAGCCGACGGTGAGGGCCGGGCGGGCCATCTCCAGGCCGAGGCCCCAGTGGAGCACGGCCATGAGCAGGCTCACCTGCGCGGCGCCGAGGCCCGCCACGGGCAGCCAGCCGGCCAGCGCGACCCGCCAGGGCGAGGCGCCGGCGGCCAGGGCCCGCCGGTTGAGCGGGGTGATGAGCATGTAGGCGACCATCGCGCCGACCCACAGGGAGAGCGGGATGAAGTACGGGGCGAAGCCGGTCCCGTAGTTGGGCGCCTTGTGCAGGGACTGGTTGGCGAGGCGGACCGGGTCGGCCATGACCTCGGTACGGGCGTCGCGCTGCTGCTGGTCGTAGTCGGGGATCTTGCCGGCGCCGTCGTGGAGGCCGCCGGCGAGCTCGCCGCTGCCGTCGACGAGCTTGTACATGCCGCCGCTCAGGGTGTGCGCGCCGTCGCCGAGCTTGCCCACGCCCTCGCTGAGGGCGCCGGAGCCGGTGGTGGCGGTGCCGATGCCGGTGTGCAGCTCGGCCATGCCGCCGGCGACCTGGTGGGCGCCGTCGTTGAGGGCGTTGACCTGGGCGACGGCCGCGTCGAGGTCGGAAGCGAGGCCGGGGGCCTTGTCGACGAGGAGGCGGGCCTTCTTCTCCAGGTCGGTCAGCTGGGTGCGGAGCTTGGCGACGTCGCCGTTCGCGTTCTTGACCAGGGTGCTGACGTCACCGGTGAGTTCGGCGGCCTCGGCCGCGTCGTCCTTGATCTTCTTCAGGTCGGGGCAGGAGGCCAGGTGCGGCTCCTTGCCGGGGGTGACGCAGTGCTTGGTGTAGTACGCGTCCGCGCCCTGGGAGGCCTTCTGGGCGGCGGAGGCGGCGGCGGGGGCCTTGTCGGCGAAGGTGTCGAGGTGGTTCTTGACCACCTTGGCGGTGTCGGCGACGAGTTCGGCGGTGTCCGCCAGGTTCTTGGGGTCCTGGACGAAGGGGCGGGCCTTGTCGGCGGCGCCGTTGACCTTGTTGGCGAGCTTCTGGGTGCCGGACGCGACGTCCTTGGAGCCGCTTTCCAGCTTGCCGGCGCCCGAGTTCAGCTTCCGGAGGCCGCCGGCGAGCTCGCCGGTCTTCTCCTTGGCCGTGTCGAGGCCGTCGGCGAGCTCCTTCGCGCCCTCCTGGGCCTTGCCCGCGCCGTCCTTGAGCCGGTCGGCTCCGTCGGCGGCCTCGGCGGTCTTGTCGTGGAGGTCGGAGAAGTTCACGAAGATCTTGTCGAGGAAACCGCGGGAGGCGTTGGTGGACGCCGCCGAGCGGACCTCGGAGAAGACCGTGCGCGAGATCGAGCCGACGATGTAGTTGTTGGCGTCGTTGGTGCGCACCTGGAGGGCTCCGGTGGCGGGGTCCTCGCCCGAGCTGGAGGCGATCTTCTCGCTGAAGTCGGCCGGCATGGTGAGGGACAGGTAGTACGTCCCGTTCTCCAGGCCCTTGGCGGCCTCCTCGGCGCTGACCTCGCGCCAGTCGAAGGTCTTGCTGTCGTGGAGCTTCTTGGTGATCTCGTCGCCGGCGTCGATGCGCTTGCCGTCGACGGTGGCGCCCCGGTCGGAGTTGACGAGGGCGACGGGCACCTTGTCGAGGCGGCTGTACGGGTCCCAGAAGGACCAGAGGTACAGGGCTCCGTAGAGCAGCGGCAGCAGGAGCAGTGCGACGAGAGCGGCCCGGGGCAGCTTCCCCCGCCCGAACCGCTTCAGCTCAAGCGCGGCCAGCTTCGGCGAGCGCATCGTCCGCCCCCTTCGTGTCGTCGTCGTTCTCGGTGTCGGTGTCGGTGTCGGTGTCGGTGTCCTGCCCGGCGGCCGGTTCCGCCGGGCCGGTCCGCAGGACGAGCGCGTCGTCGGGGGCCTCGCTGCACACCGCGAGGACGGTGGTCCCCTCGGCGGCGACCGAGCGGAGCAGGGCCCAGGCCTCGGCGCGTTCGGCGTCCGAGAGCTTCATGTCGAGGTCGTCCAGGGCCAGCAGCCGCGGCGAGCCGAGCAGTGCGATGGCCACGGACAGCCGTACGGCCTCCAGGCGTTCCAGGTCCCGTACGGAGGTGCGCGGCCCCTTGGGCAGCGTCGCGAGGTCCAGTCCCGCGGCGTCCAGGGCGGCCTCGATCCGGGCCCTGCTGCTCGCGCGGCGTTCGCCGCGCGGGCGCAGCAGGGCGCGGAGCGGGGCCTCGTAGCGGCGCTGGAGCAGGGCTCCCTCGCGCAGCTGCTCGGCGACGGTGAGGGCCTGGTCGAGCTCGTTGACGCCGCAGACCGGTCCGAGGGCGGCGATCCGGCGGACCGCGGCCATCCTCTTCGGCAGCCGGTGGCCGCCGACCTCGGCGTGTCCACTGGTGGGTTTCATCCGTCCGGTGAGGGCAAGGAGCAGGCAGGTACGGCCACTGCCGGAGGGGCCCTCGACCGCGATGAGCGAGCCGGGCCGCGCATCGATGCCGACGCCCCGGAAGGCCCAGCCGCGCGGGCCCTTGAGTCCGAAGTCCTCGGCTTTGACGGCCGCGCCGTGCGGGCTGTCCACACCGTCCCCCTTCGTTTTGAACTGACCGGTCAGTTCAAAAACTATCAGCTTGTGGTGCACCAGGCGCGCAGCGGGGGGCAGTTGCCCTGACGAAACCACAAAAACCGCAGGTCAGGGCGATTGTCAGTGGGGCCGGTCACGATGGAGGCAACGCATCGACAGGAGGTTCGTCATGGCCACACCGTCCCCGTCCCCTGTCCACCCCGTCCTGCGGAGGTCGGCGGCTCCGCCGGCTGCCCTCGACCTGCTCGCCAAGGCCCGCAGCGGCCTGACCGAGGCCGTCCGGCTGTCCCGTCCCAACGAGCGTTACGCCACCGCCCACCTGGCCGCGCTGCGCACCGCCGCCGCCGTGCTCGCCGCCCGCGGGCGGCCCGAACCGGTGAACCCCCGGCGGCGGCCGAGGATCCGCAGCGCGTGGGAGGTGCTGCCGGAGATAGCGCCGGAGCTGGCGGAGTGGAGCGCGCTCTTCGCCTCCGGCGCCGCCCGCCGGGCCCGGGCGGAGGCGGGGATACCGGACGCGGCCACCAGCCGGGACGCGGACGATCTGGTGCGCGCGGTCTCGATGTTCCTGCGCCTGGTGGAGCGGATGCTCGCGATCCAGCCGCCCCAGCAGACCCTGCCGCAGCCCCGTCCGGAACATCCGGAGGCGGGATGAGCCGCCGGGGGGCCGGCCCGGGGCCGAAAGACGGGCCCCGGGTGCGGAAGGCAATAGGGTGGGGCCGGGTGGGGCACTGACCGCCCACCCCTGCCTACCGCGCCGAGGAGCCATCAGCCGTGTCGGACACTTCCCGCCCCCGTGCCTCCCTCCGCACCGCCGTGGTGTGGGAGGTCCTCAAGGAGGCGCTCGACCGCCGGGTGAAGGCGACCGGCCGGGATGTCCTGGACGTGCTCGACACCGGGGGCGGCACCGGGAAGTTCGCCGTACCGGTGGCCCGCCTGGGCCACCGGGTCACCGTCGTCGACCCCAGCCCGAACGCGCTGTTCGGGCTGGAGCGCCGGGTGGCCGAGGCCGGAGTCGCCGATCTCGTCCGCGGGGTCCAGGGCGATGCCCAGGGCCTGCTGGACGTCGTCGAGCGCGACGCCTACGACGTGGTGCTCTGCCACGGCGTACTGGAGTACGTGGACGACCCGGCCGAGGGCGTGGCCAACGCGGTGGCGGCCCTGCGACCCGGCGGCACGCTCAGCCTGCTGGCCGCCGGGCTCGGCGGAGCCGTGCTCGCGCGCGCCCTGGCCGGGCACTTCACGGAGGCCCGTACCGCCCTCACCGACCCGGCCGGCCGCTGGGGCTCGGGCGACCCGGTCCCCCGCCGCTTCACCGCCGAGACCCTCGCCGAGCTGGTCGGCGGAGCCGGCCTGGAGGTCGGCGCGGTGCACGGCGTGCGGATCTTCGCCGACCTCGTCCCGGGGGTCCTGGTGGACACCGAGCCGGGCGCCGTGGAGGCGCTGCTGCGCCTGGAGGAGGCCGCCGCGGAGCTGCCCGCCTTCCACGCGGTCGCCACGCAGTTGCACGTCCTGGGCGAGAAGCAGTCCTGATCTGCGATCTTCATCGGACGGAGTCGGCCACACACCCTCCGAACCGGCGATCGGCCCCGTATGATCGGGGCAGTGACCGGCATGGTGGACGTGCCATTGGGGAATAAGCGCCTCAGTGAACGCTACCGCGGCGGCACTGATCGTTTTCGATACGGATCCATGACTGATCTATTCGAGAACGTGGCGTAGAGGGCGGGTATCACGGGGGCGATTCCCCGCCTATCCTGAAGGGGACCCCTGGTCGCTACCCCCCCGCGACCGACGGATGAGGAGGACTCCCGTGCCGCTCTCGGAGCACGAGCAGCGCATGCTCGAGCAGATGGAGCGAGCGCTGTACGCCGAAGATCCCAAGTTCGCGACAGCGCTTGAGGGAAGCGGACTGCGCACGTACACCCGGCGACGGGTCTACCAGGCAGTCGCAGGCATTGTGGTGGGTATCGCGCTCCTCATGGCCGGCGTGATCTGGCAGGACGTGCTCTGGGTCAGTGTGGTGGGTTTTCTCGTCATGCTGGGTTGCACGGTCCTCGTGGTCACCGGTTGGCGCAAGGCACCCAAGCCTGGCGAGCAGCCCGTCTCCGAAAGTGCAGGCGGTTCGGCCCGTGGCCAGAACCGGCAGCGTCGGTCGATGATGACCCGCATCGAAGAACGGTGGCAGCGCCGCCGTGACGAACAGGGGCAGTAGCGCCCCGGACACACGTGAGTGAGGGGACGGAAGCCCGCCGGCTTCCGTCCCCTCACTGCTCTGCGGCACGACACTGCGGCATGATGTGGGGGTGAGTGTGCTCCCCCTGGTCTTCACCAGCGGCTGGGCCAGTGGGATCAACGCCTACGCCGTGATCCTCCTGCTCGGCATCTTCGGCGCGACCGGCCTGACCGACGAGGTCCCGGCCTCCCTGCAGCGCACCGACGTGCTCATCGTCGCCGGTGTGCTGTTCCTCTGCGACGTGGTCGCCGACAAGATCCCTTATGTGGACTCGGTCTGGGACTCGGTCCACACCGTGATCCGCCCGGTCGCCGGCGCCACGGTGGGCGCCCTGCTGGCCGGACAGAGCGGTTCGCTCTCCGACATCGCCGCCGGCGCGGTCGGCGGTTCCACCGCCCTGGTCAGCCATTTCGTCAAGGCCGGCACCCGGATGGCGATCAACACCTCGCCCGAGCCGTTCAGCAACATCGCCATGAGCATCGCCGAGGACCTCGGCGTGGCGGGCCTGGTCACCTTCGCGATGTTCAACCCCCAGGCCGCCGCCGTCATCGCGGCCGTCCTGCTGGCCGCCGGGCTGGCCCTGCTGATCTTCCTCTGGACGCGGATCCGCCGCTTCCTGCGCCGCCGCGCCCAGCGCCGCGAGGAGAAGCGGCTCGCGGCCGAAGCACGCGCGCAGACCTCCTCCCCACCCCGCTGACCGCGCGGGATGCCTCGATAGGCTCAGCCGCATGGCACGAATTGCGGTGATCGGCGCCGGGATGGGCGCGATGGCGACGGCGGCCCGGCTGGCCGTGGCAGGGCACCGGGTGACGGTGTACGAGCGCGGGGCGACGTACGGGGGCGCGGTCGGCCGGTACGAGCGCGAGGGCTTCGCCTTCGACACCGGGCCGGGCCTGCTGCACCTGCCCGCCGTCTACCGCGACCTGTTCGTCAAGACCGGCAAGCGGCCGCTGGAGACCTGCGTGGACATGGCGCAGGCGGACCCGGCCGTCCGGCACCTCCTCCCCCACCACGGCGTGGACGTCGCCCTCCCCGGAGCCTCCCGCGGCGGCGTCGCCGCCGCCCTCGACGGGGCCTTCGGCCAAGGCGCCGGCGAGCGCTGGAACGCCGTACTGGGCCGCGCCCGCGACGCCTGGGACGCCACCCGCCGCCCCCTGCTGGAGGAGCCGCTGCCCGCCGACCGCCGGGGGCTGGCGGCCGACCCGTACCCCGCCCTGCGCCGCGGCGGCCTGCTGCGCCGCCGCCCCCCGACCCTCGCCGAGGTGGCCGACCGGGAGCTGGGCGGCGGTCTCGGCGAACTGCTGGCCGGCCGGGTGCGCGCCTACGGGATCGACCCGGACCTGGCCCCCGGCTCCGCCGCCGTGCTGCCGTACATGGAGCAGACCTTCGGCAGCTGGTACGTGCGCGGCGGGATGCGGGCCCTGGCGACCGCCGTCCACGAGCGCTGCCGGGAGCGGAAGGTCGAGTTCGTCTTCGGCGCGGAGGTCCGGGAGGTCCGCACCGCCGGGGGCCGTGCGGCCGGTCTGCTGCTGGCCGACGGCGGCGAGGTCGCGGCCGACTCCGTCGTCTGCGGGATCGACCCGCGGCTGCTGCCCGCCGCCTCCCTGCCCTGGCCGCGCGGGGCGGTCCCGGCGCGCGGGGCGGACCTGCCGAGCCGGCTCACCCTCTTCCTCGCGCTGCGCGGCGCCCGCCCCCCGGGGACCGTCCACCGCACCCTCGTGCACTCCCCGGGCCTGGACGTCACCGTGCTGCGCCCCGACGACCCCGCCACCCGCCCCGACGCGGACCACGAGGCGGTCACGGTGACCGCCGTGTGCGGGCCCGGGGACGCGGCGGGCGCGTCCCCCGACCGGCTGCTGGAGCTGGCCGGGCGGGCGGTGCCGGGGCTGCGGGAGCGGCTGCTGTGGCACGAGGCGCACACGCCCGCCGATATCGAGGCGGCGACGGGCGCCCCGGGCGGCGCGGTGCCCGCACCCGCCCTCGCGGGAGCCGGCGGGCGGCTGCTCTACCCGGCCAACGCCACGGCCGTGCCGGGTCTGTACCTGGCGGGCGGCTGGGCGCATCCCGGCGGCGGGCTGGCGCACGCCGGCATGACCGGGGCCCTGGTGGCCGGGCTGATCGTGGAGGGCGCGGAGTTCCGCGGCTCCCAGTGACCCGCCCCCGGCCGGCCCGGGCTCAGTAGCGGTACTGCTCGTACTCGCCCTGCTGGGGGTACGGGTACTGCTGCGGGGGCTCGCCCTGCTCCTCGCCCGGGTAGGGCTGGCCGCCCCCGTCGGTGGTGCGCTGCTGCGGGACCCAGACCCCGCCGGGCGGGGTGTCCGTGGAGTACTGCTGCCCGTGGTCGGGGTACGGGGGGTAGGCGGCGTACGGGGCGTAGTTCGCGTCGCTCCCGTAGTCGTAGGCCGCCGGCTGGCCGAGACCCCCGCCGGTGCCGATGTACGGGTCCGAGTAGGCGGCGTAGACCTGCTGCTGCTCCCCCGTCTGGTAGCCGCCGGAGTAGTCGTAGCCGGCGCCCCCGCCCTGGCCCGTGGGGTCGTAGTACGCGGCGTACTGGTGGGCGTCCTGCTCGGCCGTGGTGAACGGCGAGGCGAACGCGGCCGTCTGGCCCGCGTCGGCGGTGGGCGCGAAGCTCTGTATCCCGTACGAACCGGTGTCCTCGGGCATCGGCTGCGGGCTGTAGACCTCGTCGGCGGCGGTCTGGAACTGCCGCTCGGACACGCGGTCTTCGCCCGCTTCCGGGGCTCCGTCCGCACCCCCGTACTCCAGCGCGGTGACCTCGAGTGCCGGTTCCGGACGCGGACCGCCGGAGCGGCGGCGGCTGGACTGCCGTACGGGCTCCCCGCCGCGGCGCAGCGCCCAGCCGGCCACGAAGCCCTTGCGGAAGGAGAGCGTCACCAGGGTCTGGCCCACGGCGAACGCGGCCGCGCCGGCGCCGATGACCGGCACCGACGGCAGGATGACCCCGGCGACCACGCCGAGGAAGCCGGTGAAGGCGAGCAGGCGCCAGCGGAGCCGGGCCTTGTACTGCATCAGGACCTCGGCAAGCAACCACAGCGCGACGAAGCCGAACGCGATGTAGAGGACCGTCATACCCATGCATGGCCCCTCTCGGTACGGCCGACCGCCCAGGGAACGGGGGCCCGCCGGTCAGGCCCGCTGGTGCAGGCCCAGGTTCTCGTAGATCTCGAGAGTCGCCGTGGAGTTGTTCAGCGTGATGAAGTGCAGCCCTGGGACACCCTCGGACAGCAGCCGCGCGCAGAACTCCGTGGCGAACTCGATGCCAATGGAGCGTACAGCGGCCGCGTCGTCCTTGACGGCGAGCATGCGCTCTTTCACGTCCGCGGGGAAGACCGCGGTGCTCAGTTGGGGCAGCCGGTCGAGCTGCTTGATACCCACAACAGGCATGACCTCGGGGATGATCGGGGTGTCGCAGCCCGCCTTTTCGACGCTGTCGCGCAGCCGCAGATAATTCTCCGGATCGAAGAACATCTGGGTGATCGCATAGTCGGCGCCCGCGCGGCACTTGTCCACGAAATGCCGGATGTCCGTATCCCAGTCCGTCGAGCGCGGGTGCATCTCGGGGAAGGCGGCGACGCCGACGCAGAAGTCGCCGGACTCCTTGAGCAGTCGGACCAGGTCGGCGGCGAAGTGCACGCCCTCCGGATGCGCCACCCACTCGGCCATCGGGTCGCCCGGCGGGTCACCGCGCAGGGCGAGCATGTTGCGGATGCCGGCGTCGGCGAACTGGCCGATGACGTGGCGCAGCTCGGCGATGGAGTGGTCCACGGCGGTGAGGTGGGCGACCGGGGTCAGGGTGGTGTCCGAGGCGATCTGCTCGGTGGCCTTGACGGTGCCGCCGCGGGTGGAGCCGCCGGCTCCGTAGGTCACGGAGACGAAGCTCGGGGAGACCGCCTCGACCCGCCGCAGCGCGTTCCAGAGGTTGCGTTCGCCCTTCTCCGTCTTGGGGGCCCAGAACTCGAACGAGTACGAGCGCCCGGACGCGAGGAGGTCGCGGACCGTGTGCGCACGGTCCGACCAGGTGGAAGCGGTACCAGAGGCCATACGGGCAGGTTAGACGCGGGCCGCCGGAGGCCGAAGCGCTGTCCGCCTTTTGGACACGTTTTTGGACACCCTCCGGCGCCGGGGTCAGGCCTGGTCGAGGCGGGCGCGGACCCGCTTGGCAAGTTCCGCCGCGGCGGCGCCGGGGTCGGCGGCCTCGGTGAGGGCGCGCACGACGACGACGCGGGTGGCTCCGGCGTCCAGCACCTCGTCCAGATTGGCGCTGTCGATGCCGCCGATCGCGAACCAGGGCCGGTCCTGCTCGAGCGAGGCCGCGTACCGGACGAGCCCGAGGCCGGGGGCGTGGCGGCCGGGCTTGGTGGGGGTGGGCCAGCAGGGGCCGGTGCAGAAGTAGTCCACGCCGGGCTCGGCCACGGCGGCGTCGACCTCGGACTCGGCGTGACAGGAGCGGCCGATGAGCACGGAGTCGGGGCCGCCGAGGATGGCGCGGGCGGCGGGCACGGGGATGTCGCCCTGGCCCAGGTGGAGGACGTGGGAGCCGATGGCGTGGGCGACGTCGGCGCGGTCGTTCACGGCGAGCAGCTTGCCGTGGCGGCGGGCGGCCTCGGCGAACACCTGGAGGTGTTCGAGCTCCTCGCCCGCCTCCATGCCCTTGTCCCGGAGCTGGACGATGTCCACGCCGCCGGCCAGTACGGCGTCGAGGAACTCGGGGAGGTCACCCTGCCGCTTGCGGGCGTCCGTGCACAGGTAGAGCCGGGCGTCGGACAGCTGCATGGGTGTACCCCCCGTGATGGAGGCGGTGTACGGGCCCCGGGGCCCGTACACCGCGGTGGAGCGGATGCGGATCAGGTCAGAGGGCGAGCGCCTGAGCGCGGCGCTTGACCTCCGTGCCGCGATTCTCGCTCAGCGCCTGGGCGGGGGTGCCGGGCAGGGTCGGGTCCGCCGTGAAGAGCCACTCCAGGATCTCCTCGTCGGAGAAGCCGTCGTCGCGCAGCACGGTCAGCAGGCCGACGAGGCCCTTGACGACCTTGTCGCCGTCGATGAAGGGGGCCGGTACCTGCAGGGCGCGGTTCTCGCCCCGGCGTACGGCGATGAGCTGCCCCTCCTTGACCATCTGGCGGACCCGGGTCACCTCGATGTCGAGCATCTCCGCGATGTCGGGGAGGTACAGCCACGAGGGGACAAGGGCATCGATCTTTGCGTCAATCTCGGTCACGGGGACAAGCCTGCCACCTCGGATCGGCCGCCGGTACCGGGGCGACCCGTCCGTGGCCGCGGCGCTCCGCCCCGTACCCGCGGTTCGGCCGTCCGCGGGCGCGGCCGGGGCGGAGCCTGCCGTCCGTCAGGCCGCGGCCGACTTGAGGGCGATCGCCGGGTCGCGGACCTTGGCCGGGTCCAGCGGCGCCCCCGTCTCGATCAGCTTGCGGCCCTGCGCGAGGTCGCGGGGGCGGCCGACGGCCAGCAGTGCGACCAGGGCGCCGTCCTTCAGCCAGCACACGGACCAGGCCGGCTCCCCCGGGTCGCCCCGCCACAGCAGGGTGTCGGCCCCGCCGTGGTGGCCGGCGTACTGGACGAAGCGCCCGAACTGCTCGGACCAGAAGTACGGCACCGGGTCGTAGGCCTCGGCCGGCTCCGCGGCCAGGATGTTCGCGGCGACCGTCCGCGGCCCCTGGAGCGCGTTGTCCCAGTGGTGCACGAGCAGCCGGGCCCCGTAGCGGGCCGACGGGAAGGAGGCGCAGTCGCCGACCGCGTACACCCCGGGCAGCGAGGTGCGCAGGTGGGCGTCGGCGGTGACCGAGCCGTCGGGGCCGAGCGATACGCCGGTCCCGGCCAGCCAGCCGGTGGCGGGGCGGGCGCCGATGCCCACCACGACCGCGCCGGCCGGCAGGGCCCGCCCGTCCGCGAGCAGCACCCGGTCCCCGTCGATCCCGGCGACCTTCGCGCCGGTGACCAGCTCGGCGCCCGCCTCCGCGTACCAGCGGGCCATGGGCTCGGCGACCTCCGCGGGCAGCGCGCCCGCCAGGACCCGGTCCGCGGCCTCGACCACGGTCACCTCGCAGCCCGCCTCCCGGGCCGCGGTGGCGAACTCCGCGCCGATCCAGCCCGCCCCGACGACCACGATCGAGGGCGCGGCCGCCAGTACGGGGCGCAGCCGCTCGGCGTCGTCCAGGGTGCGCAGCAGGTGCACGCCCGGGACCCCGTCGGTGCCGGGCAGGGTCAGCGGCTGGGCGCCGGTGGCCAGGACGAGGACGCCGTACGGGACCGGTCCGGCCTCGGTGTCCAGTTCGCGTGCGGCGGCCCGGAGCCCGGTGACCTCCGTGCCGAGCCTCAGCTCGATGTCCAGCGCTTCGAAGTCCACGTCGAAGGCGGAGTCCTCGGCCTTGCCGAGCAGGACCGCCTTGGACAGCGGGGGCCGGTCGTAGGGCTGGTGGGGCTCGGCGCCCAGCAGGGTCACCGGTCCGGTGAATCCGCGCTCGCGCAGGGCGACCGCGGTCTGCACACCGGCCATTCCGGCGCCGACGATCACGACGCCGCTCTCAGTCTGTTCCGTCTGCTCGTTCACCCGGCCACCCTAATCACCTGACGACTCGTCAGGAATAGGTGCCCCTTACCCGGTGTCGGCGGCGGGGTTAGTCTGGCCACCGTACCTATCGCGGGAGTCCGGGCGCACCGGGCTGAGAGGGAGGCTGGACGGCCTCCGACCGTACGAACCTGATCCGGGTCATGCCGGCGAAGGGAGGGGCTGGACGCCCATGCACTCATCTCGAAAGGGATCCGACGTCCTCGTCATCGGGGGCGGGATCATCGGGCTCGTCACCGCCTGGCGGGCCGCCCGGCGGGGCCTCGGCACCGTACTGGCCGACCCCGCCCCCGGCGGCGGGGCCGCCCAGGTCGCGGCGGGGATGCTCGCCCCGGTCACGGAGCTGCACTACGGCGAGGAGGCCCTGCTGGGCCTGGGCCTCGCCTCCGCCGCACGCTATCCGGGGTTCGCCGCCGAGCTCGCCGAGGCGAGCGGCGGGGTGGACATCGGCTACCGCGCCTGCGGCACCCTGGCCGTCGCCCTCGACGCCGACGACCGGCTCCACCTGCGCGAGCTGCACGCCCTCCAGCGCCGCTGCGGCCTGGACTCGGAGTGGCTCACCGGCCGCGAGTGCCGCCGCCTGGAGCCGATGCTGGCCCCGGGCGTGCGCGGCGGGCTGCGCGTGGACGGCGACCACCAGGTCGACCCCCGCCGGCTCGCGGCCGCCCTGCTGGCCGCGTGCGAGCGGGCCGGCGTGGACGTCCGGCGGGCGAGCGCGGAGCGGCTGCTGGTCACCGCGGACCGGGCGGCCGGCGCCGTCCTCGACGACGGTACGGAGCTGCGCGCGGACCAGGTGGTGCTGGCGGCGGGCTCGCTCAGCGGCCGGCTGGCGGGCGTACCGGCCGAGGTGGTGGCACCCGTACGACCGGTGAAGGGGCAGGTGCTGCGCCTGTCCGTGCCCCCCGCCTACGCGCCGTTCCTGTCGCGGACGGTCCGGGCCGTCGTGCGCGGCAGCCACGTCTACCTGGTGCCGCGGGAGAACGGCGAGCTCGTCATCGGCGCCACCAGCGAGGAACTCGGCTGGGACACCACGGTCACCGCGGGCGGGGTCTACGAACTCCTGCGCGACGCCCACGAGCTGGTGCCCGGCATCACCGAACTCCCGCTGGTGGAGACCCGGGCGGGGCTGCGCCCCGGCTCGCCCGACAACGCGCCGATGCTCGGCCCGACCGACCTGCCGGGCCTGCACCTGGCCACGGGCCACTACCGCAACGGGGTGCTGCTGACCCCGCTCACCGGCGAGGTCATGGCGGACCTGCTGACCACCGGCGAACTGCCGCCGATCGCCCGCCCCTTCACCCCCCGCCGGTTCTCCGCCGCACGTCAGGAGTCGTACGCATGACCATCTCCGTCAACGGCGAGCCGCGCGAGGTCGCGGCCGGCACCACGCTCGACGCGGTGGTCGCCACCCTGACCGCGGCGCCCTCCGGGGTCGCCGCCGCCCTCAACGAGACCGTGGTCCCGCGCGGGCAGTGGCCGGCCACGCCGGTGGGCGACGGCGACCGGGTCGAGGTCCTCACCGCGGTCCAGGGAGGCTGAGCGGCATGGCGGACGACCTCTTCGCACTCGGCGGCCGCACCTTCTCCTCCCGCCTGATCATGGGTACGGGCGGGGCCCCGAGCCTGGACGTGCTGGAGCGGGCCCTGGCGGCCTCCGGCACGGAACTCACGACGGTGGCGATGCGGCGGCTGGACCCGACGGTCCAGGGCTCCGTCCTCTCCGTGCTCTCGAAGCTCGGCATCGCGGTCCTGCCCAACACGGCGGGCTGCTTCACGGCGGGCGAGGCCGTGCTGACGGCGCGGCTCGCGCGGGAGGCGCTGGGCACGGACTGGGTCAAGCTGGAGGTGGTCGCGGACGAGCGGACCCTCCTGCCGGACGGGGTGGAACTCCTCGACGCGGCCGAGACCCTCGTGGACGAGGGCTTCACCGTCCTTCCCTACACCAACGACGACCCGGTGCTGGCGCGCAAGCTGGAGGACGTGGGCTGCGCGGCGATCATGCCACTGGGGTCGCCGATCGGCTCGGGGATGGGGATCCGCAACCCGCACAACTTCGAGCTGATCACGGAACGGGCGGGGGTCCCGGTGATCCTGGACGCGGGCGCCGGGACGGCCTCGGACGTCGCCCTGGCGATGGAACTGGGCTGCGCGGCCGTGATGCTCGCCTCAGCGGTGACCCGGGCCCAGGAGCCGGTGCTGATGGCCGGCGCGATGCGGGACGCCGTGTCGGCGGGGCGCCTCGCCTTCCGCGCGGGGCGCATCCCGCAGCGCCGCTTCGCCGAAGCCTCCTCTCCTGCGGAGGGCCGCGCCACCCTGGACCCCGAACGCCCGGCGTTCTGACCCGCGGGGGCCGGGGCGGAGCCCCGATCGTCGAGCCTCGCCGGCGATCGAGGCGGATGGTCTGCGGCCGGCCCCCGGCAACGGTTCGCAGGCGGGTGCGTCACAGGTGCGCTGCAAGGGGACCCGCCCCGGCCGGGCCGCGTCGGCGCGCCAATAGAATCGCCGGGTGGATACGACCCTGGATGACCCCCTCGTCGGGCGCGTGCTCGACGGCCGCTACCGCGTTGACGCCCGTATCGCGGCCGGCGGCATGGCCACGGTCTACCGGACCGTCGACACCCGCCTGGACCGCGTCCTGGCCCTGAAGGTGATGCACCCGGCCCTCGCCGCGGACGCCGCCTTCGTCGACCGGTTCATCCGCGAGGCGAAGTCCGTGGCCCGGCTCGCCCACCCCAACGTCGTCGCCGTCTTCGACCAGGGCACGGACGGGCCGTACGTCTACCTCGCCATGGAGTACGTCTCCGGCTGCACCCTGCGCGACGTGCTCCGCGAGCGCGGCGCGCTCCAGCCGAGGGCCGCCCTCGACATCCTGGAGCCCGTGCTGGCCGCCCTCGGCGCCGCCCACCGGGCCGGCTTCGTACACCGCGACATGAAGCCCGAGAACGTCCTGATCGGCGACGACGGCCGGGTCAAGGTGGCCGACTTCGGGCTGGTCCGGTCCGTGGACTCGGTGACCCACACCACCGGCTCCGTCCTCGGCACCGTCTCCTACCTGGCCCCCGAGCAGATCGAGAACGGCGTCACCGACACCCGCGTGGACGTCTACGCCTGCGGTGTCGTCCTGTACGAGATGCTCACCGGCACCAAGCCGCACACCGGCGGCTCCCCCGCGCAGGTGCTCTACCAGCACCTCAACGAGGACGTGCCGCCCCCGTCCGCCGCCGTCCCCGGCCTCCCCGTCGGCCTCGACGAACTCGTCGCGCAGGCCACCGCGCGCAACCCGGAGCTGCGCCCCTACGACGCCGCCGCCCTGCTCGGCCTCACCCGCGAGGCCCGCGCACAGCTCAGCGACCCCGAGCTGGACGCCGTACCGCCGCAGGCGCGCGCCGAGGAGCGGACGGCCGCCGAGGACCGCACCAGCGTGATCCCCCGCCCGGTCACCGCGCACCAGCCCGTGCACCAGACCTCCCGGCTGCAGGCTCCGCCGCCGCCTCCGCCCGCCCCGCCGGCCGCCCGCGGGCCCCGGCGCGGCGTGCTGCTGGTCGTCGCGGGCGTGCTGCTCGCCCTCGGGCTCGGCACGGGGGTCTGGTACATCAACTCCGGCCAGTTCACCAAGGTGCCGAACCTGCTCGGCAAGACCGAGGAGCAGGCCAAGTCGCAGCTCTCGGCGGCCGGCCTCGGCGTGAAGCGGATCGAGCGGAAGTTCAGCACCTCCTTCGACCGCGGCACCGTGATGAACACCGACCCGCCGGGCGGCAAGCGGATCCGCGGCAACGGCACGGTGACCCTCACCATCTCCCGCGGGCCCGAGGTCGTGGCCGTGCCCAACCTCAAGGGCCGCCCGCTGGAGGAGGCCAAGGCCGAGCTGGCCAAGTCCGGGCTGGCCCCCGGCATCGTCACCCAGGCCTTCAGCCAGGACGTCGCGCAGGGCTCGGTGATCAGCACCGACCCGGCGGGCGGCGAGAAGCGGGCCCCCGACACGGCCGTCGCCATGATCGTCAGCAAGGGCCGCCCGGTCCCGGTGCCGAGCGTGGCCGGCGCCCCCTTCGAGCAGGCCCGTTCGACGCTGGAGGGCCTCGGCCTGAAGGTGGCCGCGGCACCCGAACAGGTCAACGCCCCCTCCCCGGCCGGCACGGTCGCCAACCAGTCGGTCGGCGCCGGAACCCAGGCCGCGGCCGGGGACACCGTGACGCTGACCCTGTCCAAGGGCCCCCGTCAGCTCCCCGTCCCGGACGTGACCGGCCAGGACGTGGACGCGGCCCGCAAGGCGCTGGAGGGCGCGGGCTTCAAGGTGAAGGTGGAACGGCCGCTCATCTCCTTCAGCAAGACCGTGGAGTCGCAGTCGGTGGCCGGCGGCCAGAACGCCCCTGAGGGCACCACGGTCGTCATCAAGACCAAGGGGCTGTGAGCAGTGGTGATACGCAATCCGGTGGGCGGGCACGTCCCCGTCGCGGGCGGGCTGGCCTCGGTGGGGCTGACGTACGCCCGGGAGATGGGCGCCGAGGCGGTCCAGGTCTTCGTCGCCAATCCGCGCGGCTGGGCCACTCCGGTGGGCAACCCGGCGCAGGACGAGCTGTTCCGGTCGCGGTGCGCCGAGGAGTCGCTCCCGGCCTACGTCCACGCCCCGTACCTGATCAACTTCGGCTCGCACACCGAGGCGACCGTCGAGAGGTCGGTGGAGTCCCTGCGCCACTCGCTGCGCCGGGGCCGGCAGATCGGTGCGCTGGGGGTGGTCGTGCACACCGGCTCGGCCACCGGAGGGCGCCCGCGCGAGGCGGCGTACGCGCAGGTCAGGGAGTTCATGCTGCCGCTGCTGGACGAGCTGACGCAGGACGACGACCCGTTCCTGCTGCTGGAGTCGACGGCCGGGCAGGGCTCTTCGCTGTGCTCGCGGGCCGAGGAGTTCGGGCCGTACTTCGACGCCCTCGACCGCCACCCGAAGCTGGGGATCTGCCTGGACACCTGCCACATCTTCGCGGCGGGACACGATCTGGCGGAGCCGGGCGGGACGAAGCTGACGCTGGACCTGCTGGTGGACACGGTGGGCGAGGGCCGGCTGAAGCTGGTCCACGCGAACGACTCCAAGGAGGGGGTCGGCGCGCACAAGGACCGGCACGCCAACGTCGGCCAGGGCCACATCGGCCGCGAGGCCTTCGCCGAGCTGTTCACGCACCCGGCGATGGCGGGCGTACCGCTGATCATCGAGACTCCCGGCGGCAAGGAGGGGCACGCGGCGGACGTGGCCCTGCTGAAGGAGCTGCGCGGGGCCGAGTGATCGCGCGGCTCGTTGAGGAATACCCCTGGGGGGTATACGGTTCTGCTCTATCGGCGGAACCGCTGCCCGGCTGTTCCCACCAGGGGGTCGACATGGAGCACGCGCACCACGCACACGACCGGCACGACGACCGGCACCTGCACGACGGCCACGAGCACCACGGCCACGGACGGCAGGGGCGCGCCGGCTGGGGCATGGCCGCCCGGGCCACCCTGCACTGCCTCACCGGGTGCGCCATCGGCGAGGTGCTCGGCATGGTCATCGGAACCGCGCTGGGCTGGGGAAACGTCCCGACGATGGCCCTGGCCATCGCCCTGGCGTTCCTCTTCGGCTACGCGTTCACCCTGCGCGGGGTCCTCGCGGCGGGCGTTGACTTCCGTACGGCCGTCCGGGTGGCGCTCGCCGCGGACACTCTTTCGATCACCGTCATGGAACTGATCGACAACGGGGTGATCGCCCTGTGGCCGGGCGCGATGGACGCCCACCTGTCGGACCCGATGTTCTGGACGGTCCTGGCGATCGCGCTCGCGGCCGCTTTCGTGATCACGGTCCCGGTCAACAAGTGGCTGATCGGCCGCGGCAAGGGGCACGCGGTCGTCCACCGGTACCACTGACCTGCCGGACGCGCCCTACAGCTCGGGGCCGTCCCCCGGCTCCTCCTGGTACGAGTAGCGCTGCTCCCGCCAGGGGTCGCCGATGTTGTGGTAGCCGCGCTCCTCCCAGAAGCCGCGGCGGTCGGCGGTCATGTACTCGACGCCGCGGACCCACTTGGGGCCCTTCCACGCGTACAGGTGCGGGACGACCAGGCGCAGCGGGAACCCGTGCTCCGCGGTGAGCAGTTCACCGCCCTCGTGGGTGGCGAAGACGGTCCGCTCGGAGGCGAAGTCCGCGAGCCGCATATTGGAGCTGAAGCCGTACTCGGCCCACACCATCACGTGCGTGACCTGCGGCGCGGGCGGCGCCAGGGCGAGGATCGTACCGGCGAGCACACCGCCCCATTCGGCGCCGGGCATGCTGAACTTCGTCACGCAGTGCAGGTCGGCCACGACCGATTCGAACGGCAGCGCCGCGAACTCCTCGTGGTTCCAGCAGTGCTTGTCGCCGTCGGCCGTCGCGCCGAAGACGCGGAACTCCCAGCGGTCGGGCTTGAACTTGGGCACCGGACCGTAGTGGGTGACCGGCCAGCCCCGCTGCAACCGCTGCCCCGGTGGAAGCTCCGACTGCTCTGCTCCCGGAGATTCCCGGCTTTCCGGCTGACCCATGACTCCATGGTGACAGACGCGGTGGGGTGGTCATGACCAGGTCTGGACCGATTCGGGCAACTCCCACTAAGGAGGCACTTACTGGACGCCCTTCAGTGGCGGTGCAAGGATGCGCGCAATCCCCCGGCCACGGCTGGGAGGTGCCCCCAGCCCCGTCATTGATGACATTGCCTGGAAGGAGCCTCTGCGATGCAGGGCGACCCCGAGGTCCTTGAGTTTCTGAACGAGCAGCTGACCGGCGAGCTGACCGCCATCAACCAGTACTGGCTGCACTACCGCATCCAGGACAACAAGGGCTGGACCAAGCTCGCCAAGTACACGCGTGAAGAATCCATCGACGAGATGAAGCACGCGGACAAGATCACCGAGCGCATCCTGATGCTCGACGGTCTGCCGAACTACCAGCGCCTCTTCCACGTGCGGGTCGGGCAGACGATCACCGAGATGTTCCAGGCGGACCGCCAGGTCGAGGTCGAGGCCATCGACCGGCTCAAGCGGGGCATCGAGGTCATGCGCGGCAAGGGCGACATCACCTCCGCCCGCCTCTTCGAGGAGATCCTGGAGGACGAGGAGCACCACATCGACTACCTCGACACCCAGCTGGAGCTCATCGAGTCCCTGGGTGAGGCGCTGTACATCGCGCAGCTGATCGAGCAGCCGAGCTAAGAGCGCCCGAACGGGTCACGCCGAACGGGTCACGCCGGGCGGACGGCCGGCGGCCTGCGCGGCCTGCGCGGCCTGCGGGATCTACGCGGCTTCCGCGAGCGAGGGTGCAGGGAGCGGGCCGGGCGAGACCTCGGCGGCGAGCACGGCCGCCGCGTTGCCCTTCTCCAGCAGTTCCCGGCGCGGGCACGCACCGCGGCCGAGTATGCCCTGGATGGTGCGCACGCAGGAGCCGCAGTCGGTGCCGGCCTTGGTGGCCGAGGCGATCTGGCGGGGGGTGCACGCCCCGGCTGCCGCGTGGTCCTTGACCTGCTTGTCGGTGATCCCGAAGCAAGAGCAGACGTACACGCGGTTCACCTCCCTGGGGGACTGGTTCTGCGAGCCACCCCGATTCGGTGAGGCTTACCTAACCGTACCCAAAGTTAGGGTCGCCTAAAAGCCCCCGATACGACGATGGGGCGCGGATCACATCGATCCGCGCCCCATCGTCGTACGTTTCTCCCTACTGATCGCGGTACATCTCCGCGACCAGGAACGCCAGGTCCAGGGACTGGCTGCGGTTGAGCCGCGGGTCACAGGCCGTCTCGTAGCGCTGGTGCAGGTCGTCGACGAAGATCTCGTCGCCGCCGCCCACGCACTCGGTGACGTCGTCACCGGTGAGCTCGACGTGGATGCCGCCCGGGTGGGTGCCCAGGCCCTTGTGCACCTCGAAGAAGCCCTTGACCTCGTCGAGCACGTCGTCGAAACGGCGCGTCTTGTGGCCGGAGGCCGCCTCGAAGGTGTTGCCGTGCATCGGGTCGGTGACCCAGGCGACGGTCGCACCGGAGGCGGTGACCTTCTCGACCAGCTCGGGGAGCTTGTCGCGGACCTTGTCGGCGCCCATGCGGACGACGAAGGTCAGCCGGCCCGGCTCGCGCTCCGGGTCCAGCCGGTCGATGTAGGTCAGCGCCTCGTCCACCGTGGTGGTCGGGCCGAGCTTGATGCCGATCGGGTTGGCGATCTGCGAGCAGAACTCGATGTGCGCGTGGTCCAACTGGCGGGTGCGCTCACCGATCCAGACCATGTGGCCCGAGGTGTCGTACAGCCTGCCGGTCCGCGAGTCGGTGCGGGTCAGCGCACCCTCGTAGTCGAGCAGCAGCGCCTCGTGGGAGGCGTAGAACTCGACGGCCTTGAACTCGGCCGGGTCGGTGCCGCAGGCCTTCATGAAGTTCAGCGCGTTGTCGATCTCCCGCGCGAGCTGCTCGTAGCGCTGCCCGGACGGGCTGGACTTCACGAAGTCCTGGTTCCAGGCGTGCACCTGGCGCAGGTCGGCGTAGCCGCCGGTGGTGAAGGCGCGCACCAGGTTGAGCGTCGAGGCGGACGCGTTGTACATGCGCTTGAGCCGCTCGGGGTCCGGGATCCGGGCCTCTTCGGTGAAGGCGAAGCCGTTGACGGAGTCGCCGCGGTAGGTCGGCAGGGTGACGCCGTCGCGGGTCTCGGTGTCCTTGGAGCGCGGCTTGGAGTACTGGCCCGCGATGCGGCCGACCTTGACGACCGGCACGGAGGCCGCGTACGTCAGGACGGCGCTCATCTGGAGCAGCGTCTTCAGCTTGGCGCGGATGTGGTCGGCGGACACGCCGTCGAAGGCCTCGGCGCAGTCGCCGCCCTGCAGCAGGAACGCCTCGCCCTTGGCGACGGCTCCCAGACGGGCACGCAGCTGGTCGCACTCGCCCGCGAAAACGAGGGGAGGATACGACTCGAGGTCCGCGACGACAGCGCGCAGAGCCTCGGCATCGGGGTACGAAGGCTGCTGCGCCGCGGGAAGGTCTCGCCAGGTCGCCTTGGCGGCGGGGGCTTGGGTTTCAGCGTTCACGGTCACCTCGTACACATTACGGTGTCATTCGCCCCGTCCAGCCTTGCGCCCACCTGATGAGACGCAAGAGGCTCGAAGGTTGACGGGTCCCGAAGATTCGGAATCCATGGTCATCCCGCGCCCTGAGACGCATCCGGCGCCCGGGGGCGGATCTGGGCTAAGGTGCGCTGCATGTACGCGCACATGAACCTGAACTGGTGGTGGCCCGCTTCCGGCGGCCCACTCCTCGCGCGTACGTAGAGACGACACGACCGACGCGAAGGCCGCCCCGAGGGGCGGCCTTCCGCGTTCGTGCGCGGAACAGGGGCCGCTCCTCCCACCGGAAGGACGCCGCCCCGAATGAACCTCAGCCGACTGCTCGACGACTCCTGCCCGCCGTTCGCCCTGCTGCGCCGGCGGACCCCCGGCCGCGACCACGACACCGTCGAGGTGCTGCTCGGCCCGGTCCACGAGGCCGCCCGCCTCGCCGACCTGCCCGTCCGGGAGCTGCCCACCCTCGCCCTGGTCCCCTTCCGGCAGATCCGGGAGCGCGGGTTCGACGTGCGCGACGACGGCACGCCGCTGAGCGTGCTGGCCGCCGAGGAGGCGTACGAGATCCCCCTCGCCGAGGTGCTGGCCGCGCTGCCCGCGCATGCCGTTCGGGTCGACGGGGGCGGCTTCGACGTTCCCGACGAGGAGTACGCGGCCACGGTCGAGCGGGTCATCGAGGACGAGATCGGCCGCGGGGAGGGCGCGAACTTCGTCATCCGGCGCACCTACGAGGGCCGGATCGACGGCTTCGGCCGGGCCGACGCCCTGGCCCTGTTCCGGCGGCTGCTGGAGGGCGAGCGGGGCGCGTACTGGACGTACGTCGTGCACACCGGGGACCGCACCCTGGTCGGGGCCAGCCCCGAGGTCCACGTGCGGATGTCCGGCCGGACCGTCGTGATGAACCCGATCAGCGGCACCTACCGGTATCCCGCCGGGGGCCCCACGGCGCAGTCGCTCCTCGCCTTCCTCGGCGACCGCAAGGAGACCGAGGAGCTGTCGATGGTGGTCGACGAGGAACTGAAGATGATGTGCACCGTCGGCGACATGGGCGGGGTGGTCGTCGGGCCGCGGCTGAAGGAGATGTCCCACCTCGCGCACACCGAGTACGAGCTGCGCGGCCGCTCCTCGCTGGACGTGCGCGAGGTGCTGCGGGAGACCATGTTCGCCGCGACGGTGACCGGCTCGCCGGTGCAGAACGCCTGCCGGGTGATCGAGCGGTACGAGGCGGGGGGCCGCGGCTACTACGCGGGGGCGCTGGCCCTGCTGGGCCTCGACCCGGCGGGCGGCCAGACCCTCGACTCCCCCATCCTGATCCGCACCGCCGACATCGACGGGGACGGGGTGCTGCGGGTGCCGGTCGGCGCCACCCTCGTGCGGCACTCCGATCCGGCGGGCGAGGTGGCGGAGACCCACGCGAAGGCGGCCGGGGTGCTGGCGGCGCTGGGGGTCGGGCCCGCGGCGCCCCGCCCGGCCTTCGAGGGGGCCGGCCTTGCGGACGATCCCCGGGTGCGGGCGGCCCTGGCGGCCCGGCGGGCGGACCTCGCCCCGTTCTGGCTGCGCATGCAGGAGCGGCCGGCCGCTCCGGCCGGCCACGCGCTGGTGGTGGACGGCGAGGACACCTTCACCGCGATGCTGGCGCACGTCCTGCGGGTGGCCGGGCTGGAGGTGACCGTACGCCGCTACGACGATGCGGGTCTGCGGGCGGCGGCCCTGGCCTGGGAGGGCCCGATCGTGCTGGGCCCGGGCCCGGGCAACCCGGCGGACACGGCCGACCCCAAGATGCGGATGCTGCGCGGGCTGGCGGCCGAGCTGCTGGCCTCGCACCGGGGCGGGCTGCTCGGGGTCTGCCTGGGCCACGAGCTGCTGGCCGCGGAGCTGGGGCTGCCGCTGGTCCGCAAGGCCGAGCCGGCGCAGGGTGCGCAGACGCGGATCGACCTGTTCGGGGCCGCGGAGGTGGTCGGCTTCTACAACACGTACACCGCGCGGTGCGAGGCCGGCGGCGAGCCCGCGGGGGTGGAGGTCGCCCGGGACCCGGTGACGGGGGAGGTCCACGCGCTCCGCTCCGCCTCGGGCCGGTTCGCGGGGGTCCAGTTCCACCCGGAGTCCGTGCTCACCCTGCGCGGGGCGGAGCTGCTGCGCGAGCTCCTGACGGGGGTCACGGCCCCGGCCTGACCGCGGGACGGGCCCGCCCGCCGCGGGCTACGCGGCGGGCGGGACGAGCGTGTTCTGCGAGCGGCGGCCCGCCAGGTAGTCGGCGACGTTGGCGACCGTGGTGTCGATGATCTGGCCCACGGCGTCGGCGGTGTAGTACGCCTGGTGCGAGGTCACCACCACGTGCGGGAACGTGACGAGCCGCGCCAGGGTGTCGTCCTCGACGGCCTCCAGGGACTTGTCCAGGAAGAACACCCCGGCCTCGGCCTCGTACACGTCGAGGCCGACCCCCGCGAACCGTCCCGCCCTGAGCTCCGCGACCAGCGCGTCCGTGTCCACCAGGCCGCCGCGGCTGGAGTTCACCAGGAGCGCGTCGTCCCGCATCAGCCGCAGCGCCGCCGCGTCGATGATGTGGTGGGTGGACTCCAGAAGCGGCACGTGCAGGCTGATCAGGTCCGAGGAGGCGAGCAGCTCGTCCTTGTCCACGTACTTCATGCCGAGCTCCACACAGGCCGGGTTCTGCGCGACGTCCCAGCCCAGCAGGTTCATCCCGAAGCCGTGCGCGATCCGGGTGAACGCCTCGCCGATCTTTCCGGTGCCGAGCACGCCCGCCGTACGGCCGCGCATGTCCCGGCCCATCAGCCCGTTCAGCCGGAAATCGAAGTCCCGGGTCCGGTTCGAGGCGCGGACGATCCGCCGGTTCACGGCCATCGCCAGCGCCCACGCGAACTCGGCCACCGAGTAGGGGGAGTAGTACGAGACCCGGCTGACGGTCATGCCCAGCTGCCGGGCCACGTCCAGGTCGATGTTGTTGAAGCCGGTGGAGCGCTGGGCGATCATCCTCGTCCCGCCCGCCGCCAGGGTCCGCAGCACCCGGCCGTTCAGGTCGGCGTTCACACTGGAGGAGACGATCTCGTACCCGGCCGCGATGGGCGCGGTGTCCTCGCTCATGAAGACGTCGAGGCAGCGCACCTCGTGCTGCCCGGCGAAGGCGCGCTCCAGGAGCGGCCTCTCGTCGGCGGTCACACCGAATGCCAGGATCTCCACGCCGGCTCCCGTACCTCGTACCCATGGGTCGTTTGTCACCATACGACCCATGGGTCCGGGCCGCCGCTCGCCCCGCGTCCCGCGTCCCGCGCCGCTCAGCCGAAGAAGACGCCGACCTCCCGGTACAGCGCCGGGTCCACCGTCTTGAGCTTCGCCGTGGCCTCGGCGATGGGCACCCGCACGATGTCCGTGCCCTTGAGCGCGACCATCTTGCCGAAGTCCCCGTCGCGCACCGCGTCGATCGCGTGCAGCCCGAAGCGGGTCGCCAGCCACCGGTCGAAGGCGCTCGGCGTGCCGCCCCGCTGGATGTGCCCGAGCACCGTCGTACGGGCCTCCTTGCCGGTCCGCGCCTCGATCTCCTTGGCCAGCCACTCGCCGACGCCGGACAGGCGGACGTGGCCGAAGGAGTCCTTGGTGGCGTCCTTGAGGACCATCTCCCCGTCCGTGGGCATCGCACCCTCGGCGACCACCACGATCGGCGCGTAGCTCGCCTTGAACCGGGAGGTCACCCAGGCGCACACCTGGTCGACGTCGAAGCGCTGCTCCGGAATGAGGATGACGTTGGCGCCGCCCGCGAGCCCCGAGTGCAGGGCGATCCACCCGGCGTGCCGGCCCATCACCTCGACGACCAGGACCCGCATGTGCGACTCGGCCGTGGTGTGCAGCCGGTCGATGGCCTCGGTCGCGATGCCGACGGCGGTGTCGAAGCCGAAGGTGTAGTCGGTGGCGGACAGGTCGTTGTCGATGGTCTTCGGCACACCGACGCAGGGGATGCCGTACTCCTCGTACAGCTTGGCCGCGACCCCGAGGGTGTCCTCGCCGCCGATCGCGATGAGGGCGTCCACCTCGTACTTGGCCAGGTTGTCCTTGATGCCGCGGACGCCGTTCTCCGTCTTGAACGGGTTGGTGCGCGAGGACCCGAGGATGGTGCCGCCCCGCGGCAGGATGCCGCGGACGGCCGGGATGTCCAGGGGGACCGTCGCCCCTTCGACCGCGCCCCGCCAGCCGTCCTTGAACCCGACGAACCCGTATCCGTACTCCTGCTCGCCCTTGCGGACGACGGCCCTGATCACCGCGTTGAGCCCGGGGCAGTCACCGCCGCCGGTCAGCACTCCGACCTTCATGGAATCTCCCTTCGCCATGACGGCCACGCTAGTGGTGACCCAGGTCACAGCGAGAGGTCCGGAAGAGTCAATTCGGGCGGAATCACGGGGCGTTGCCGACATCCGTTCACTCGTACGAGGACATAAGTACGACCGACGCCACCGGCTACGCGTCGTCGAGGCCCCGCTCGATGGCGTACCGGACGAGCTCGACGCGGTTGTGCAGCTGGAGTTTGCCGAGGGTGTTCTGGACGTGGTTCTGGACCGTCCGGTGGGAGATGACCAGCCGCTCCGCGATCTGCTTGTACGAGAGCCCCTTGGCCACCAGCCGCAGCACCTCGGTCTCCCGGTCGGTCAGCTGCGGAGCCTTCGCCTCGTCGGAGGCGGCCGGCGCCGGATCGGTGGCCAGGCGCCGGTACTCGCCGAGCACCAGCCCGGCCAGGCCCGGGGTGAAGACGGGGTCGCCGGCGGCCGTGCGGCGGACCGCGTCGATCAGCTCCTGGGCTCCGGCCGACTTCAACAGGTAGCCGGTGGCGCCGGACTTGACCGCCTCCAGCACGTCCGCGTGCTCGCCGCTGGCCGACAGCACCAGCACCCGCAGCGCGGGGTTGGCCCCGACCAGCTCCTTGCAGACCTGGACCCCGGGCATGCCGGGCAGGTTGAGGTCGAGGACCAGGACGTGGGGGGTGACGGCGCGCGCCCGGCGCACCGCCTCGGGGCCGTCTCCGGCGGTGGCCACCAGGTCGAACCCCGCGGCGGCCAGGTCGCGGGCGACCGCGTCCCGCCACATCGGATGGTCGTCGACGACCATCACCTTGATCTCGTGCAACTCGCTCACTGGGTCCTCCCCCTCGGTACCTTCAGTTCCACCTCGGTGCCCTGCCCGGGGACGGACACCAGCTCGGCGCTGCCGCCGAGGTCACGCAACCGCCCGCGGATGGACAGGGCCACGCCCATCCGGCCCTCGCCCTCCGCCTGGTCGAGCCGGCCCGCCGCGATGCCCGGCCCGTCGTCCCGGACGGTCACGATCACCTCGTCGCCCCAGTCCTCGAGCAGGATCCAGGCGCTGGCCCCTTCCCCGGCGTGCCTGCGCACGTTGTCCAGGGCAGCGCCGACGGCAGCGGCCAGCTCCTTCGCCGCGGGCACCGGCAGCGGCACCGGGGTGCCCGGCTCGGCGAAGCTCACCCGGGACCCGGCGTGCGGGGCGAGCAGCGTCCGCAGGTCCAGCTCGCCCTCGTCCGCGCCGGGCTCCTCGACCTCGTACGCGTCCACCAGCGCTCCCCGGGACCCGTCGCGGGAGATCCGGGAGGGCTGCACCAGCCCGCTGGTGACCAGCGTGCGCAGCGCCACCTCCTGCTCCCCGGCCATCCGCCCCAGCTCGGCCGCCTCGCCGCCCAGTTCGGTGCCGCGCCGCTGGACCATGGCGAGGACCTGGAGGACCCCGTCGTGGATGTCGCGGGCGAGGCGCTCGCGTTCGCGGGTGGCCGCCTCGATCTCCAGGGCGCGGGCGAGGGTCGCCTCACTGGCCCGGGCCACCTCGACGACGTAGCCGATGGCCACCGAGGCGACCCAGACCAGCAGGACGTTGTGCAGGGCGTCCCGGGTCGGTTCGCCGCCGTGCACGGCGATGTTGGCCGCGGCCACGAAGGTGGAGGCGACGCACGCCCAGCGCCAGCCGCCCTTGATGGCGAAGGCGAGGACCGAGCCGGCCGTCCAGATGGAGGGGAGGGTCGGACCGCCGGCCGCGATCCGCTCGTGGGTGTCGGCGAGCGGGGTCAGCAGGATCCCGACGAGGGCGACCGTCAGGTCGGCGCCGAGGAAGCGCTTGGTGCAGCTGACGGCGTTCGCCGCCTTGCCGTGCGTGGCCAGGGTCCAGACCGCGAGGACGGCGAGGTAGCCGGCCGCGATCCCGGGGCGGTCGAACCGCTGGTACGCGGCGCCGAACAGCACCACGGCGTAGACCATGGTCAGCAGCCGGTAGACGGTCAGGGCGCGCCAGAGCGGCTGCTCGACCGACATGCGTACGACGCGTTCGCGTTTCGCCATCTCCCCCACCCCCCGCGGGCGGTGCGCCCGTTGCTACTCAGCCGCGCCGTCTGCCCGTTCCGCCTTCTCGGCCTTCTCGGCCTTCTCCGCCTTGGCGGCGGCCTTCTCCGCGTCGGCGATCTGGCGCTTGGCCGCGGTCGCGTAGATGTCCACGTACTCCTGGCCGGAAAGCTTCATGATCTCGTACATGACCTCGTCGGTCACCGAGCGCAGGATGAAGCGGTCGCCGTCCATGCCGTGGTAGCGGCTGAAGTCCAGCGGCTTGCCGATCCGGATGCCCGGCCGCATCAGCTTGGGGACCACCTTGCCGGGCGGCTGGATCTTCTCGGTGTCGATCATCGCCACCGGGATCACGGGGGCGCCGGTGGCCAGGGCCACGCGGGCCAGGCCGCCGGGCTTGCCGCGGTAGAGCCGGCCGTCGGGTGAACGCGTCCCCTCGGGGTAGATACCGAACAGCTCCCCCCGCTCGATGACGTCGATGCCGCTCTTGATGGCGGCCTCGCCGGCCCCGCGCGCACCGGAGCGGTCCACCGGGAGCTGGCCGACGCCCTTGAAGAAGGCGGCCGTCAGCTTGCCCTTGACGCCGGGGGAGGTGAAGTACTCCGCCTTCGCGATGAAGGTGACCTTCCGGTCCAGCACGGCCGGGAGGAAGAAGGAGTCGGAGAAGGACAGGTGGTTGCTCGCGAGGATCGCCGGCCCCTCCGCGGGAATGTTCTCGAGGCCCTCCACCCACGGCCTGAAGGCGAGCTTCAGGGAACCGCCGATGGAGAACTTCATTGCGCCGTAGATCAACTCGAAAGCCTTCCTGTGTCTGTCGAACAGACCATATCCCGTGGCTCTCCCGGCAGCGGCCCGACGACCCTGGTCGGTGCCACCCCGGTCGCGTACGGTGAAGTCACACAGAGCAACGCACCCACCTGATGTACATCATGATCAAGGAGACCCTGGTGCCCGTCCTCCCTGGAGCCGAGCCGTTCCGCCACGAGGGCGGAGAGGTCGGCGTCCTCCTCTGCCACGGTTTCACCGGTTCCCCGCAGTCGCTGCGGCCCTGGGCCGACCACCTGGCCGGGCGGGGGCTCACGGTGTCGCTGCCCCTGCTGCCCGGGCACGGCACGCGCTGGCAGGACATGCAGCTCACGGGCTGGCAGGACTGGTACGCGGAGGTGGACCGGGCGCTGAGGGAGCTGCTGGACCGGTGCGAGCAGGTGTTCGTCTTCGGTCTGTCGATGGGCGGTGCGCTGACCCTGCGGCTGGCGGCCAAGCACGGGGACGCCATCAGCGGCATCGTCCTGGTGAACCCGGCCAACAAGGTGCACGACCCGCTGGCCTTCGCCCTTCCGGTGGCCCGGCACTTCGTCCGGTCGACGCCGGGCATCGCGAGCGACATCGCCAAGCCGGGCTCGGTCGAGGTGGGCTACGACCGGGTCCCGACGCGGGCCGCGCACTCGCTGCGCAAGTTCTTCAAGCTGGTGGACACCGAGCTGCCGCAGGTCACGCAGCCCGTGCTGCTGCTGCACAGCCCGCAGGACCACGTCGTACCGCCGGTCGACTCGGCCCGGATCCTGGCGCGGATCTCGTCCACCGACGTCACCGAGACCCTGCTGGAACAGAGCTACCACGTCGCGACGTTGGACCATGACGCGGAGCGGATCTTCGCGGACAGCTATGCGTTCGTCGGCCGACTGGCGGAGAGCGTGGGCAGGGAGGGGGCGCAGGCGGGTGGCTGAGCACGAGGAGCAGTCGGGCGGGGTTCCGCCGCTGGACGAGGAAGCGGCGTGGGCGGCGATCGTCGCCGGGTACGGGCAGGAGCCGCCGGACCCGCCGGGGGCCCGGCCGTTCAAGCCGATCGAGAACCTTCTGCTGCCGGAGGAGGACGTGAAGCCGCTGCCGCCGGAGCCGGAGCCGGACCCCGAGGCGGAGTCGAAGCCCGAGTCCTTGCCCAGACCCGAGACCGAGCCGGAGCCGGAGCCCCCGAAGGCGCTGGGCAGCTCGGTCGTCTTCGCCCCGGGTGTCGGCGCGGGCCCGGGCGTCGGCCCGGGGCCGCGCGACCACTCGCTCGCGGAGCCGGCGGACGAGGGGCACTTCGTCCCCCCGGAGCCGGAGCTGCCGGAGGCGGACACCACGTCGAAGTTCGCCTGGCTGGCCGTGGTCGGCGGGCCGGTGCTGCTGCTCCTGGCGGTGCTGTTGCAGTGGGAGATGACCTGGTGGCTGACGACGCTGGGCATCGGCGGCTTCCTGGGCGGCTTCGCGACGCTGGTCGCGCGGATGGCCCAGGGCGACGACGAAGACGACGACCCGGGCCGCGGAGCCGTGGTCTGACCCCCGGCCCGCCACCGGGGCTCCGCCCCGCGCCCCGCGCCAGACTCCGCCCGGGGCCCTGGCTGCGGGGCCAGGGCTGCGCCCAGCCCCTGGGGCTCCGCCCCAGACCCCGCGCCTCAGCCGCCGGCGAGGCTGGATTTGGCCGGCCACAGCCCTCGGGGAATCCGGGCCCACCACCCGCACTTGGCGACGGCAGCGGCCAGATCCAGCCCCGCCGCGGCGTTTGAGGCGCGGGGGTTTGGGGGGCGGAGCCCCTGAACGGCGGGGCGCCGCACCGGCGGGCTACCGCGCGGCCGGCAGGCGGAGGGCGGCCAGCACCGGCAGGTGGTCCGTCGCCGCCGCCAGGTCCGCCGCGGTCACCCCCGCCAGCCCCGTGGGGACCCCGCAGGCCAGCACCTCCACACCTCCCGTGGCGAACACCCCGTCGATCCGCCGGTCCGGCGCCGCCGCCGGGAAGGTCCGCTCCCCGCCCCAGGGGGCGACCGACCAGCAGTCCTGCAAGGCCCCCGCGAGCGCCCCGAAGGCCGGGCCGTCCGGGCCCTCGTTCACGTCGCCCGCCACGATCCCGTACGGGGTGTCCAGCCCCGCCAGCCGCTCCAGGAGCAGACCCGCGTGCGCCGACCGCTCCCTCCGGTCCAGGGACAGGTGCGCGCAGACCAGCCCCGCCCGGACCCCGCCGATCCGGACCACCGCCGTCGCGAAGCCCCGCCGGTGCAGGCCGGGGGTGCGCGGCAGCAGGATGTCCTGCGTCCGCTCCGCGAAGACCCGCAGCGAGCACATCAGCAGCGGTCCGGCCGCCGTCGCGCCCCCGCCCAGCACCACCAGGTCACACTTCGCGGCGAGCCTCGCCGCGTGCTTGCGCCAGCGGAAGAACCGCGGCGCCTCCTGTACGAACACGAGGTCCGGGGCGCAGGCCCGGATGACCCGGGCCAGTGCCTCCTCGTCGTCGCGCAGCGAGCGGATGTTGTAGCTGAGCACCCGGATCACGGCAGAACCGTCGGGCTCCGTACGGGACTTCGGCAGCTGGTCCATGCACCGCAAGATATGACGGCGCCCGCCGCTCCCCCAAGGGGCGCGGCGGGCGGTCACGTACGAGCAGGACGGGTCAGCCCTGGCGCGCCAGGTCCGCCGCGCCCACGAGTCCGGCCTTGCCGCCCAACTGGGCGGCCAGTACCTGGGCGTGCGGACGCCAGGCGCCGCCGACCAGCCAGCGCTTGAAGGACTTGCGGATCGGGTCGAGGACGAGGTCGCCCTCGTCGGAGACCCCGCCGCCGACGATGAACGCCGACGGGTCGAAGAGCGAGGCCAGGTCGGCCAGGCCCGCGCCGGCCCAGCGGGCCAGCTCGCGGAAGGCGTCGATGGCCACCAGGTCGCCCTGCCGCGCGGCCTGGCTGATGTGCTTGCCCTCGATGCCCTCGGGGGTGCCGTCGCCGAGGGAGAGCAGGATCGCCGCGTTCTCCGGGGTGGCGTTGGCCCGCTGCTTCGCGTAGCGGACGAGCGCGCGCCCGGAGGCGTACTGCTCCCAGCAGCCCTGGCTGCCGCAGCCGCACAGCAGGCCGTCGGGGACGACCCGGATGTGGCCGAACTCGGCGGCGACGCCGAAGCGCCCGCGCCGCAGCTTGTTGCCGATGATGATGCCGCCGCCGAGGCCGGTGCCGAGCGTGATGCAGATGACGTCGTCGTGGCCTTGGCCGGCGCCGAAGCGGTACTCGCCCCAGGCGGCGCAGTTCGCGTCGTTCTCGACGACGACGGGCAGGCCGATGCGCTGCTCGACCTTGTCCTTGAGCGGCTCGTGGCGCCAGTTGATGTTGGGGGCGAAGAGCACGGTGGCGCGCTTGTCGTCCACGTAGCCCGCGGCGCCGATGCCCACGGCGTCGATGGTGTGGTTGCTGCTGACTTCGGAGACGGCGGCGCAGATGGCCTCCGTCACTCCGTCCGCGGTCGGCGGGGTGGGCACCTTGTACGTCTCAAGGATGGTGCCCTCTTCGTCGACCACGCCGGCCGCGATCTTCGTGCCGCCGATGTCGACGCCGATGGTGAGTCCCATTAGTCCCTCGGTTTCCGGTCAAACCCCGCCACGGCCCACCGTACCCGAGGGCGGAGGGGGTTCAGTCGAGATCGATCCGCTCGGCCGGGCCGTCGTCGGGGCCCTCGTCACGGGGGTCGCGCTCGCCGGGCGTCGGCCGGGGCGTCGGGGGCTCGCCCTGGGTCCAGCGGCGCTCGTGGCCCTCGACGGCGGAGCGGTAGGCGGCGAGCAGCTCGGATCCGGCGGCCGCGAGGTGGTCGAAGACCTCGGGGTTGCGCTCGATGACGGGCTTGGCGGCGGTCTTCGCCTGGTTGACGAACTGGCGCACGGCTCCCTGCGCCGCACTGCCGATGAGGGGGTTGTTCAGCCCTGAGACCTTGTCGGCGACGGCCTCGAAGAGTTTGAACAGCTCCTCGGCGGCGGTCCCGGTGGCCTGGCCCCCCGTCCCGCCCTGCCCGCGCAGGCGCTCCTTCTCGGCGGCGAGGTCCTCGGCGCAGGCCTTGGCCCAGGCGTCGTCGTCGGTGGGGCGGTCGGTGGCCTCGCTCATGGCGGACTCTCCTGCGGCAGCTGCGGTGCGTGCGGTACTGGCTACCTTCGACGGTACCCGAACGGCGGTACGCGGATCAGGTCGTGCGGGGCCAGAGTCCGGGATCCGGGGTGAACCGGATGCGCAGGCCGTCCTCGGCCAGGGCCGCTCCGGAGACGGTGCAGCGGCGCAGCGCCGCGGGCAGCGGAACGATCCTTCGGTACGGGCCCACGCTGAGCAGCAGCTCGTCGCCCCGGCGGATCAGGTCGAGCTCGCGCTTGTGCGCACCGGGCAGCGGGACCACCCAGACGAGCACCCCGTCCTCGGCGAGCCGGTCCTCGACCGCCCAGGCCCGGCGGGGTGCGGGCGGCCGCGGTACGAGGGCGCCGGCGGCGGCGAGCGGTTCCAGGTCCTGCGGGCCGCGCGGGTCGCGGCCGAGGTGGTCGAGCCGGACCACGGGCAGCTCCCCGGCCCACAGGGAGGCGTACTTCTCCTGCTGGGCGGCCAGCCCGGCGAGCCAGGGGTCGACGGAGCCCCCGGGCAGCAGGCGGTTGACGACGACGGCGGCCACGGGCAGCTGCTGGAGGGCGAACCCGAGGCGCCCGGCCCGGACCGCGTCGGCGGCGGCCGGCCCCGGTTCGGCGACCAGCCGGACCTCGGTGGTGGGGGCCTCTATGACCTCCTGCACCGCGGCCAGCTCCTCGTCCCACCGGGCGGCGGCCTCGTAGAGCCACTGCGCGGGCATCGGCACGCCGGCCAGCTGGGCCAGTACGGGCCGCAGGGCGCGGGCGGCCTGCCGCTGCGCGGGGAGCAGCCGGGCGAGGTAGCGGCGCAGCTGGGCGGGGAGGGCGAGGGTGGCCAGGGCCTGGTGCAGCGGGGGCAGGTCGACGACGACGAGGTCGTGTCCCGGGGCGGCGGCGGCCCGCCGCAGGGCGCGCAGCAGGGCGAACTGCTCGGCGCCGGGCAGTTCGGTGAGCTCCTCGGCGCCCAGCGGCCGGGCCCCGAGCATGCCGAGGAGGGCGGATCCGCGCTCCTGGAGGGCGACGAGTTCCTCGCGGAACTCCTCGCCGGAGTCGACCCGGGCCACCCGGATCCCGCCGGCCACCGGCACGGCCGGCAGACCGGGGGCGGCCTCGGCGGGCTCCCCCACCGGTTCCCCGGTCAGGGCCGCGAGGGGGTCCCCGACGTCGCCGGACAGCAGCAGCACCCGCCGCCCCTGCCGGGCCGCGGCGAGGGCGGTGGCCGCGGCCACGGTGGTCCGCCCGGCCCCGCCGGGGCCGGTGATCAGCAAGGTGTGCACGGTCTCGGGCCTCAGCCGGTCGATTCCACGCGCTTCTTCAGGCCGGCCAGGGCGCGGTCGATGATGACCTTCTCGGCCTTGCGCTTGATCATGCCGAGCATGGGGATCTTGACGTCCACGGTCAGTTGGTAGGTGACCTCGGTGCGCTTGCCGCCGTCCAGCGGGGCCAGCCGGTACGAGCCGTCCAGCTGGCGCAGCATCTGGGACTTGTCCAGGGTCCAGCTGACCTCGTGCTCGCCCTTCCAGGTGTAGGAGAGGGTGTGGTCGTCCTTGATCGCGCCCGCGTCGAGCAGCAGCCGTACCTTTTCGGCCCGGCCGTCGGCGCCGGCGGCCAGTACCTCGGCCTCCTTCACCTCGCCGGTCCACTCCGGGTAACGGGCGAAGTCTGCGATCACGGCCATCACGTCGGCCGGCGCAGCCTCGATCGTGATGCTTGAGCTGGTGTGTTCCGCCATCGCAGTCGCTCCTCCGTGGAGTTATTCGAGGAAGTGTGCGGCCTCCGGCCGCCGCTCGAAGGCTACCGTGCGTGCGGAGCTCACCACTCCAGGGCCCAGGGCCTGCCGGTCGCCGCGAAGTGCCCGACGTTCACGCACTCCGTGCCGCCGATCCGCATCCGCCGGGCGAGCGGCTGGTGGACGTGCCCGAAGAGGGCGTACCGGGGGCGGGTGCGCCGGATCGCTGCGAGCAGGGCCTCGCTGCCGCGTTCGAAGCGGCGGGCGACCGTGTCGTAGCAGAGCTCCGGCACTTCCGGAGGGATGTGCGAGCACAGTACGTCGACCTCGCCCAGCGCCTCCACCTTGGCGGCGTACTCCTCGACGTCCACCTCGTACGGGGTCCGCATCGGCGAGGGCAGGCCGCCCCCGACGAAGCCGAAGACCCGGCCGCCGATCTCCACGCGCTGCCCGTCGAGCACGGTGACGCCGGGGCGGTCGGCGTACTCCGGCCACAGGGACGGGATGTCGACGTTGCCGTAGGTGGCGTACGTGGGGGTGGGGAAGGCGGCGAACATCTGCGCGTACTGGCGGCGCACGGCGTCCTCGATCAGCCGCTCCCGGTCCAGCCCCGCCCACAGCCGGCGCCCGAGGGCGTGGGCCTCGGCGAAGCGGCGTGCGGTGCGCAGCTCGACGATCCGGTCGGCGTTCTCGACGCCGAACAGGTCGGGGAAGATCCCGCGCGAGTGGTCGGCGTAGTCGAGGAAGAGCACGAGGTCGCCGAGGCAGATCAGTGCGTCCGCACCGTCCCCGGCCCGGGCGAGGGCCTCGGCGTTGCCGTGCACGTCGCTCACGACGTGGACCCGGGTGCGGGCCGCGGAACGGAGCCCGGCGCGGCTCGATCCGCTCGTGTCCGACGTCCCGCCCCGCCTGCTGCCAGCCATGCGGCCACCCTAGGGCGGCCGGGTGCCGGCGGGGTAGCGGGGGTGCCGGATACAGCCGGACCTGCGGTTACTTCCGAGTCGCCGACGGGGTCGACTAGTGTCGCCTGGAAAAGGCCGCGGCATGTGACGCAGGGAACATCTGGCCGGTTCCCTCTATCCGGAACCCACTACCGGTGGGTAACGTCCGGTCGGTCCACATGGTGGCGATGGCGCCCAGAGGAGCAGCAGTCTTGCGCGAGTTCAGCCTTCCGGCCCTGTACGAGGTCCCGTCGGACGGGAACCTGACGGATCTCATCCGCCGCAACGCCGCGCAGCATCCCGACACCGCCGTCATGAGCCGCAAGGTGGACGGCCGGTGGCAGGACGTGACCGCGACCGAGTTCCTGGCCGAGGTCCGGGCCGCGGCCAAGGGCCTGATCGCGGCGGGCATCCGCCCCGGCGACCGGGTCGCCCTGATCTCCCGCACCCGCTACGAGTGGGTGCTGGTCGACTTCGCGATCTGGACCGCGGGCGGCGTCACCGTCCCGGTCTACGAGACCAGCTCCCCCGAGCAGATCCAGTGGATCCTCGGGGACTCCGGCGCCGTCGCCGCGGTCGTCGAGAGCGCCGGGCACGGCGCGGCCGTGGCCTCGCTGCGCGACCGGCTGCCGGAACTGCGCGACGTCTGGGAGATCGAGCAGGGAGCCCTGGAAGCGCTGAAGAGCGCGGGCGCCGGGATCACCGACGCCGAGGTCGACGAGCGCAGCAGCCTGGCGTGCGCCGACGACCCGGCCACCATCGTCTACACCTCGGGCACCACCGGCCGCCCCAAGGGCTGCGTGCTCAGCCACCGCAACTTCTTCGCGGAGTGCGGCAACGCCGTGGAGCGGCTGAAGCCGCTGTTCAAGACCGGCGAGTGCTCGGTCCTGCTGTTCCTCCCGGCGGCGCACGTCTTCGGCCGCCTGGTGGAGGTGGCGGCCGTACTGGCGCCGATCCGGCTGGGCTGCGTACCGGACATCAAGAACCTGACCGACGAGCTGCAGTCCTTCCGGCCCACCCTGATCCTCGGTGTGCCGCGCGTCTTCGAGAAGGTCTACAACTCGGCGCGCGCCAAGGCGCAGGCCGAGGGCAAGGGCAAGATCTTCGACGCGGCTGCCGAGACGGCGATCGCGTACAGCCGGGCGCTGGACACCCCCCGCGGGCCGTCCTTCGGCCTGAAGCTCAAGCACAAGGTCTTCACCAAGCTCGTCTACAGCAAGCTGCACGCGGTCCTCGGCGGGCGCGGCGAGTACGCGATCTCCGGCGGCGCCCCGCTGGGCGAGCGGCTCGGGCACTTCTTCCGCGGCATCGGCTTCACCGTGCTGGAGGGCTACGGCCTGACGGAGTCCTGCGCGGCGACCACCTTCAACCCGTGGGACAAGCAGAAGATCGGTACGGTCGGCCAGCCCATGCCGGGCTCCGTGGTGCGCATCGCGGACGACGGCGAGGTGCTGCTGCACGGCGAGCAGATCTTCACCGGCTACTGGAAGAACGAGGCGGCCACCGCCGAGGCGCTCACCGACGGCTGGTTCCACACCGGCGACGTCGGCACCCTCGACGAGGACGGCTACCTCACGATCACCGGGCGCAAGAAGGAGCTCATCGTCACCGCGGGCGGCAAGAACGTCGCACCCGCCGTGATCGAGGACCGGATCCGGGCGCACGCGCTGGTCGCGGAGTGCATGGTCGTCGGCGACGGGCGGCCGTTCGTGGCCGCGCTGGTCACCATCGACGAGGAGTTCCTCGGCCGGTGGGCCGCGGAGAACGGCAAGCCGGCCGGTGTGACGGCGGCGGAGCTGCGCGACGACGCGGAACTCAACGCCGCCGTCCAAAAGGCCGTCGACGACGGCAACGCGGCGGTGTCCAAGGCGGAATCGGTGCGGAAATTCCGCATTCTGCCCTCCCAGTTCACGGAGGAGTCGGGCCACATCACGCCGTCTCTGAAGCTCAAGCGGAATGTGGTCGCGAAGGACTTCGCGGACGAGATCGAAGCCCTGTACCGGGGTTAGCCGGAGCTAGTCCTCGGCGAGGATCCGGGCCATGTTCCGCTCGGCGAGGGCGGTCACGGTGACGAACGGGTTCACGCCGAGCGAGCCGGGGATCAGGGAGCTGTCGACCACGTACAGCCCCTGGTAGCCCTTGGCCCGGCCGTAGAGGTCGGTCGCCTCCCCGAGGACGCAGCCGCCGAGCGGGTGGTACGTGAAGTTGTCGGCGAAGGCCCTGTTGCCGCCGAACAGGTCGTAGCGGTAGATCGTGAAGTTGCGCCGGTTGATGCGGTCGAAGAGGTTCTTCGCCGCGTTCACCGAGGGCGTGTTCTGCTCCCGCCGCCAGTTGAGGCGGGCCGAGTCGGTGGCCGCGTCGTACGTGAAGTGCCCGCGCTCGGGGTTCTTGGTGATGGCCAGGTACATCGAGATCCAGTGCTCGAGGCCCATGGGGAGCGGGGCGATCTCGGCGAAGACCGGGTTCGCGGGGTTGTCCCAGTCGTCGATGCCCAGGGCGGGCATGGTGGCCTGGTTGGCGCCGACCGTGTCCCACAGGTGGTTGGCGCGGGCGGTCATCACGTTGCCGTTGGGGCCCCAGCCGTGCCCGACCCGGTCGCTGAGCGCGGGCAGCGCCCCGGTCTCGCGGGCGCGCAGCAGGATCTCGGTGGTCCCCAGGCTCCCGGCCCCCAGGAAGAGCTGCCGGCAGCCGAGTTCGCGGACCTGGGTGACCCGGCCGGCCAGGTCGCTGGTCCGCACGGTGAGGACGTAGCCCCCCGCGGGGTCCTGCCGTACGCCGACCACGCGCTGCAGGGTCTCGATGGTGACGTTGCCCGTGCCGACCGCTGCCGCGAGGTAGGTCTTGTCGACGCTCTTCTTGCCGTGGTTGTTGCCGTAGATGACCTCTCCGGCCAGCGCCGACCTGGGGGCGGTGCCGGCCGCCTCGCGCTTCATGTAGGCGAAGTCGTAGACGTTGGGGACGAAGACGGTCTTCAGGCCGGTGTGGTGGGCGTGCTTGCGGGAGATCCGGGCGAAGCGGTACCACTCGGTGGACTCGAACCAGGCCGGGTCGATGTCGTTGACGCCGAGCATGGCGCGGGCGCGCGGGTAGTAGGTGCCGTACATCTCGGCGGCGTCGACCCCGGGCAGCACCTCGGAGAAGTACGAGCGGCGGGGCGTCGGGGCCATGCCCCCGTTGACGAGCGATCCTCCGCCCACCCCCCGCCCCACGTACACGGACATGTCGCCGTGGTTCACGCGGTCCAGGACGCCGGGGTACGGGCTGATGTCGCGGTTGACGACGTCGAGCCAGAGGAACTGGGCGAGCGGGGCCTCGGTGCGGGTGCGGAACCACATGGAGCGGTGGTCGGGGGCGGAGGTGGAGGGGAAGACCTTGCCGTCGGGCCCGGCGGTGTCCCAGAGCCGGCCCATCTCGAGGACGACGGTACGGATGCCGGCCTGGCCGAGGCGCAGCGCGGCGACGGCGGCGCCGTAGCCGGAGCCGACGACGATGGCGGGCGCGTAGTGGGCTGCGCCCGGCTCGGCGGCGGAGGCGGAGCCGAGGCCGATCCGCGTGAAGCCGAGCGCGGCGGCGGTCTGCAGGGCGCCGAGGCCGAGAAGGTGACGGCGCGTCAGGTTTGGTGTCATGGCCGCATGATGGGCGGAATCAACCCCTCCACCCATACGCTGCGCTGCCAGACATCGGAGAGACAGTCCCCCATGTCGCCCGCCCCACCCCAGACACCCCACCGGCCCCACGCCGGGCCCCGACTCCACCCACGCGCCGCCGCTGTCAGGGGCTCCGCCCCCGAACCCCCGCGCCTCAAACGCCGGCGGGGCTGGAGGTGCCTGATGCCGCCGCCGAGGACACCTTGACCTCCCACAGGGGGCACCAGGCAAGCCACATCCAGCCCCGCCGGCGTTTGAGGCGCGGGAGCTCGGACCAACGGCGCCGCACCCGACCCGGCACCGCCAGGCCACATCCAGCCCCGCCGGCGCTTGAGGCGCGGGGCCCGGGGCGGAGCCCCGATCTTTCAGCCTCGCCGGCGTTTGAGGCGCGGGGTGCGGGGCGGAGCCCCGGTCTTGAAGCCGCGCCCGCGATCGACGCAGGGCGCCAGGGCGCAGCCCGGCCCTCCCAGCCCCGCCGGGCCAATGGCGGTGGCGGGTCAGAGGAGGGCGCGGAGGCGGGACGCCAGGAGGTCCCAGCGCCAGCGCTCCTCGACCCAGGCCCGGCCCCGCTCGCCCATCCGCTCCCGCAGCGCCGGATCCAGGAGCAGCGCGGTGATCCGGTCCGCCGCCTCGGACGGCTCGCCGCCCCGGACGACCCACCCCGTCTCCCCGTCCAGCACCGCGTCCGGCGCCCCGCCGGAGTCGCCCGCGACCACCGGCAGGCCCGTCGCCGAGGCCTCCAGGTAGACGATCCCGAGCCCCTCGACGTCCAGCCCGCCCCGCCGGGTCCGGCACGGCATGGCGAAGACGTCCCCGGCCCCGTAGTGGGCGGGCAGTTCGGACCACGGGACCGGACCCGTGAAGACCACCGAGTCCGCGACGCCCACGGAGACCGCCAGCTTCCGCAGGTCGGACTCGTACGGCCCGCCGCCCACGATCAGCAGCACCGCGTCCGGCACCGCCGCCAGGATCCGCGGCATCGCCTCGATCAGCGTGTCCTGGCCCTTGCGCGGCACGAGCCGCGACACGCACACCACCACCGGCCGGTCGGTCAGCCCGAGCCGCGCCCGGACCTCCGCCCCGCCCGACTCCGGGTGGAAGGTCTTCTCGTCCACCCCCGGCGGCAGCTGCACCATCCGCTCCGCCGCCCGGTCCGTCACCGCCGAGGCGATCCGGGAGCGCGTGTACTCCCCCAGGTAGGTCAGCGTGTCGGTGCCCTCGCCGATGCGGCGCAGCAGCTGCCGCGCCGCCGGCAGCTGGGCCCAGCCCGCCTCGTGCCCGTGCGTGGTCGCCACGATCCGCTCGGCCCCCGCCCGCCGCAGCGCCGGTCCCATCAGGCCGAGCGGGGCGGCCGCGCCGAACCACACGGACCGGCAGCCGTGTTCGCGCAGCAGGCCCACGGCCCGCCGCGTCACGCGCGGGGTCGGCAGCAGCATGGTCGTGCGGTCGCGCACCACCTGGAAGGGCTGCTCGGCGTCGAAGGCGGCGGTGGCCTCGCGGCCCTCCGCGCCGTGCTTCCACGTGGAGGCGTACACGACGACCCGGTAGGGATCCAGCCGCAGTGCCATGTTGTGCAGGAAGGCCTGGATGCCGCCCGGTCGCGGGGGGAAGTCGTTGGTCACGATCAGCGTCTTGTGCATTGCCTGCCGACAGTACCGGACGCCCGCCGCCCTCAGCCGAGCCAGCCGCGCAGGGCCTCCTGCCAGGCCTTCGTGAGCCCCGCCTGGTCCACGCCCAGCGCCTCGTCCAGGGCCGTCGGCAGCGGTTCGCGGCCCGCCCTCTCGTACAGGCCGACCAGCGCCTCCTCGCCCCACTTGTCGGCGATCAGCCGGCAGGCCAGCCACGCGCCCTCGTACGCCCGGGCCAGCGCCTGCGGGTCGCCGCCGAAGGCGAAGGCCTCCGTCGCCGGCAGCCCGGCCGGCACCTCGCCCCGCCGTACGGCGCGGGCCAGCGCCGGGGCGCCCTGCTCCGGCGTGGTGGGGCCGCCGCGGTACGCCGCCCAGTCCGCGAAGCCCTCGGAGAGCCACAGCGGGGTGGTGGCCGTGGTCGCCGCCCGGGTGGCCACGTGGGTGACCTCGTGGGTCAGCACGATCCGGCGGCCCGCCTCGCCCAGCCCGGCGTACCCCTCCGGGTTGACCACGACCCGGTCCGCGGGGGCGGGTCCCGCGCCCACCCGGCCCGTGGTGACCGCCCCCATGCCCCGGTAGGCGCCGGCCGTGCCGCCCAGCAGTTCCGCCATCCGCTCCAGCGACCCCGGGACCAGCACCACCACGCGCCCGGCCCACGGCCGGGGCCACGCGGCGCTCGCCGCGGGAACCGCCCGGTCCGCCTCGGCGGCGATGGCGCGCAGGGTCTCCCCACTCTGCCCGGAGCCGCCCAGCACCAGCGTGTGCGTGCCACGGACCACCGAGACCGGCCCCTGGTCCCACAGCTGCGGAGGGGTGCCCGGGGCGGGCCGGTCCGCGGTGACCCGCCAGGTGCCGCCCTCCTGGAGCAGCTCGAGTTCGCGGGCCGAGCCGCCCGGGGCCGGGTCGTAGCCGGTGAGCCGGTAGCGCAGCTGGGCCCGGACGTGGGCCCGTACGCCGTCCCGCCGCACCGAGTCGACCTCGTACGCCCAGTCCTCGACCGGGATCCCGGCGAGCCGCTCGGGCGGCGTCCGCGACCACTCGGCCACGGCCCGGCGGACGTCCTGCCCGGCCGTGTCCGCCGGCCGCACCGCGCAGCCGGCGGACAGCAGGCACAGCAGGAGCGGCAGGAGCGGCAGTACGCGGACGAGACGGCGACCCGGGAGCATCAGCCGATCGTACGCATGGGCCGGCGTCCCGGCGTCAGGGCCGGGTCACGGCCGACACCGGCATCATCCCGACGGGGTCGTAGCGGACCCGGGCCCCGGGGTACGGCGCGTGCACCACCTGGCCGTTGCCGACGTACATGCCGACGTGGCTGGCGTCCGAGCGGTACGTCACCAGGTCGCCCGGGCGGGCCTGCGACAGCGGGACCTGGCGGCCGGCGTGCCGCTGGGCCTGCGAGGTGCGCGGCAGCGAGACCCCGGCCTGGCGGTAGGACCAGACCATCAGCCCCGAGCAGTCGAAGCCGGAGGGGCCGGTGGAACCCCACACGTACGGGCGGCCGACCGCGGCCCGGGCCGCCATCACGGCGGTCGCGGCGCGGCCCGAGGAGGCGCCGGGCGAGGGCAGGTCGGGCAGGGCGTCGGGCCGGCCGCCCGAGCGGGAGGCGCGCTCGAAGTCGGCCCGCTCCTCGGAGGGCATGGCGTTCAGCAGCCGCCGGGCGGCCGCGAGCTTGGCCGTGACGGAGCGCTTGTGCCGGGCCACGTCGGCGCGCAGCGCGTCGAGCTCGGCGAGCTTGCGGGAGGCCTCCCGGCGCTCCTGGCCGAGCCGGCGCTGCTCCTCGCGCAGTTCGTCCAGCTGCCGCGCCTGGCGGCCCGTCAGCCGGTCCAGGGCGGCGGCCTGTTCCAGGTAGGCGTCGGGGTCCTCGGCCAGCATCAGGCCGACGGCGGGGTCGATGCCGCCGCTGCGGTACTGGGCCCCGGCGAAGGTGCCGAGGACGCCCCGCATGGTGTTGATGCGCTCCTGGCCGCGGGCGACCGCGTCCTGGGCACGGTCGACCTGGGCGCGCAGCCGGTCGGCCTTCTCGCCCGCCTCGTTGAAGCGCTCGGTGGCCTGCTCGGCCTCCTCGAAGAGCCGGTCGACCTGGGCTCGGGAGCCCGCGGCCGGGTCCTGCGGCAGGCCGGGGGCCGCGCCGGCGGGTGCGCCCGCCATGGCGACCGCTGCGGTGGCCGCGGCGGCGGTGAGGACGGTGACCTTCGTGTTCCGGTCGAGGCTGCCGAGCCCGGGCCGACGATGGGACGCCACGTGAAACCGCTCCCTTCCGCTGGGCGTGGCCCGGGTCCGCCCCCCGTGGACGGACGTGTGCCGGGTTACGCGCTGGCAGACAGTAGCGGCGCCACCGGGCACCGACCAACGACCGCCGACGGGCACGCACGGTGACGCCCCGCCGGAGACGCAGGTCACCGGCGGGGCGTGGGGTCAGAGCGAGGTCCCGCAATTCGCCCGGATGGGCGGTGTACGGCGCGTCCCGCAGCGGGGACCGCGGCGCGGGGAGGGTCAGCCGATGCGGACGCCGAACTGGAACGGCATGTTGTCCATCGACTCGTACTTGACGCCGCCGCGCGGGTTCGAGGCGTGCAGCGTCATGTTGTTGCCCGCGTACAGGCCGACGTGGTGCAGGTCCCCGTAGAAGAAGACCAGGTCGCCGGGCTGGAGCTGGCTGCGGCTGATGCGCGTGCCGTCGTTGGCCTGGGTGTAGGTGACGCGGCTGATGCTGACGTTGGCCTGTTTGTAGGCCCACTGGGTCAGCCCGGAGCAGTCGAAGGAGCTGGGGCCCTCGTGGCCCGAGATGTACGCGCTGCCGACCTTGGTCTTGGCGGCCGCGAGGGCGGCGCCGGCACGGCCGGAGGCCTTCTCGTTGCCGAGGTCGACGCGGCCCGCGTCGCTGCGGCTGGCGCGGGTCTCCTCGTCCTTGAGGGCGGCGCGCTCCTGGGCGGTGAGGGTGTTGAGCAGGGCCTGGGCCGCGGCGAGCTTGTCCTGCGAGACCTTCTTCTTCTCGCCGAGCTCCTTGCGCGTGGCGTCGAGGTCGGCGAGCTTGCCGGCGGCCTCCTGGCGCTGTTGCGCGAGGGTGCGCTGCTTGGCCTGGATCTTCTGGACGGCCTCGACCTGCTTGCCGCTCAGGTGCTCCAGGGAGGAGGCCTTGTCGAGGTAGCTGTCGGGGTCCTCGGAGAGGAGGAGGGCGACCGAGGGGTCTATGCCGCCGTTGCGGTACTGCGCGCTCGCCATCGAACCGAGCGTGCTGCGCAGCTCGTTGAGGTCGCCCTGGCCGCGCGCGACCTGGTCCTGGAGCTGCCCGATCTCCTTCTCGAGCTTCTCCTGGCGCTCCTTGGCCCCGTTGAACTTCTCGGTGGCCTGCTCCGCCTCCTCGTAGAGGGCGTCCACCTGGGACTTGACCTCGTCCTTGCCCGGCTTCGCCGGAGCGGCCGAGGCGGACTGGGAGGTGAGGGCGACCACGGCGGCCGCGGTCGCACCGAGGACGGTCACACGGGCGCGGTTCGGCTGCTTGGGTCGACGGTGGGACGCCACGGAGGCGAGCTCCTTCTTCCTAGAGCCGCCGAAGAACGCAACTCGGCAGCACCTCCGCCGCCACCCCGAATGAGTGATCTACCGCACGAAGGTTTGAACGCACCCTAGTGACCTCGCTGTGATCAGTTCAAATCCCGCCGGGTAAAAATCCGCTCGCCGACCAGCTTCTTTACCTACAGCGCACGCTCTGTGCCGGGCACTTGACGGTACGTTCCCTGAGACCCCTGCCAATTCGGGCATGCGGGGCAGGAGTTATGAAACGCGCGAAAGCCGCTTCAGCAGCAATGCGGACGCCACCGGCCGCGCACCCGCCTTGGCCACCCCGTCGGCGACCTCCCGGTCGGTCGAGACCACGACCACCGGCCGGCCGGGCGGCTCCGCCCGCACCAGCTGGCGGATCAGCTCGTCCGCCGTCACCCCGGCCTTGGAGAACAGCACCCGCACCCCGCGCGGCGGCGCGAGCAGCACCGGGGCGGCCAGTTCCGCCCCGTCGAAGACACAGGTCATCTCCGCGCCCGTCTGCGCGGCCAGCATCGACAGCCCGCCCAGCAGGCGCAGCCGCTGCTTCTCCAGCGGCATCGTCGGATACCCCGTCTTGGTCACGTTGTAGCCGTCGACCACCAGATGGGCCTGGGGCAGCGCCAACAGCTGGTCCAACAGCGCCGGATCGGTCTCCGACAGGGCGCGCGCCGCGATGTCCTTCGGCGTCATCCGGCCCGGCTCCACGGCCTCCACGGTGTCCGCCGGGCGCGTGGACACCGGGGGCAGCGCCAGCTCGCGGCGCAGCCCCGCCGCCGCGTCCAGCACGGTGTCCAGCAGCAGCCGCAGCCGCATGTCCTCGATGCTGCGCCCCTCGCGGGTGGCCCGGCGCGAGGTCTCCAGCGACGCCTCCACCTCCGCCAGACGGGACTTGAGCCGCCGGGTCTCGCTCTCGGCGGCGGCCACCCGCGCGGCCGCGTCGCCGCGGACCCCGTCGATCTCCGCGTTCACCTTGCGCAGGGCCGCCTCACCGCGCTTGACGTCGCTGAGCGCGCTGCGCAGTTTGCGCTGAAGCGATTCCGCTTCCTTGCGGGCCTCGTCCAGCTCGGCCCGCACCTGCTCACCGCCGGACCGCTGCACGTCCCGTACCTGCGCCAGCTCCTCGCGCAACCGGTCCAGCTCGCGCCGGGTCTCCTCGCCGACCCGCTCGGCGTCGGCGCGCTGCGCCTCCTCGCCCGCTGCGGCCACCAGCTTGACCCAGCCGACCGGCCGCAGCACGTACGCGGCGGCCGCCACGTCCAGCGGATCCGCGGCGGCGGGCGGAGCACCGGACTCCAGGGCGCCGGCCAGCTCCGCCTGCCCCTCGCGCAGCTTCTCGGCGACCCGGCTGCGGAACACCGGGTCGGTCTCGACCGCCGCGGCCATCGCGTTGCCCGCGAACTTGGCGCGCCGGGTCGGGGTGAAACGGGCGTACTGGCGCAGCTGCGCCGGGAGGTCCCCGACCGTCAGTCCGCCGAAGGCGTCCGAGACGAGCGCGACGACCCGGCGCCGCACGCCTTCCGGCAGCGGGCGGTCGAGCACCTCGGCGGCGTCGCCGGCCGCATCGGCCGGCTCAGCGCCGCTTGCTGGCTCCACAATCCGTCACCCCTACCGTGATCTACCTGTGGGCGGGGCTCCGTCAGGAGTCCGCGCCCGGCCTGTCCACGAGCTCGATCTGGTCCACCGCGTTGCACCAGCGGCAGCGGACCGACTCGATGGTCTCATTGACCACCTCGCGCTCCTCGACCTTGGGCTCCCCGGCGAGGTCCAGGTGGACGTACTCGACGACCTTCGACGAACGGGTGACGTCGAAGCGCGTGAGGTTGCCGCACAGGGTGCAGCGCCACCGGGTGGTGTCGGTCGGCAGGGGAACCGTCATCAGGCCGCTCTCTCCTTCGTAGCTGATTCAATTAAAGCCGTCGGCTGAGCCGTCCGCGCCGATTGGCCGGACGCCGGCTCGTAACCCTACGGCCTGCCACCGCCCCGGGTGGGGTCGGTTGCGTCATGCTCTGTCACATGATCGTAAGGTGGCAGGCCGTTCGCGAGGCCGCCCGGGGACCGGTGGTCACCCATGCGCTGATCGCGGGCTGCGCCGTGGTGTTCGTACTCGGCCCGGCCTCGGGGCTGAACCCGGCGTACGGGACGGGCGAGGGGCTGCTGACCGCCGGGACGGACTACTTCCGGCGCTGGGGCGTGGTCCCCGACGAGTTGTTCACGGGCCGCCCGAGGGCCTGGCTGACCCCGCTGACCGCGCTGTTCGTGCACGGCAGCTGGCTGCACCTGCTCGGCAACATGCTCTTCCTCTACGTCTTCGGCGCGATGACGGAGGAGCGGATGGGCCGCCCGGCGTTCCTCGTCTTCTACGTCTGTACGGGGTACGTGGCCCTGGCGGTGTACGCGGCGGCCAACGCGGGGTCCTCGCAGACGCTGGTCGGCGCCTCCGGAGCCATCTCGGCGGTGCTGGGCGCGTTCCTGTACCTGCTCCCGCGGGCCCGGGTGACGAGCCTGTTCCCCTTCCTGTTCTTCCTGCCGCTGCGGTTCCCGGCGTGGCTCGTGCTGCTGTTCTGGTTCGCCCTCCAGGGGGTGGCCGCGCACCGGGCGGGCAGCGGCCCCGGGGTCGCCTACCTGGCCCATCTGGTGGGCTTCTCCGTCGGCTTCCTGTACGCGTGGGTGCGGTATCGGGGTGCGACTAGAGTGGTGCGACCAGCGACGGCCATCGAGGGAGACAGCCAGCCGTGATCACCGCGATCGTGCTCATCAAGACCAGCGTGGACCGCATCCCCGAGATCGCCGAGTCCATCGCCGCGCTGGACAGTGTCAGCGAGGTCTACTCCGTCACGGGGACGTACGACCTGATCGCGCTGGTCCGCGTGGCCCGCCACGAGAACCTGGCGGACATCATCCCGGGCCGCATCAGCAAGATCCCGGGCGTCGAGGCCACGGACACGCACGTGGCGTTCCGCACGTACTCGCAGCACGACCTGGAAGCGGCGTTCGCGATCGGCCTGGACGCTTAGCGCTCGGCTTCGGCGGTATCCCCAGGCCCCGCCAACTCGCCCCGCCGGGCCCCGCCCCCCCTTCGCCTCAAACGCCGGCGGGGCTGGGTTTGCCCCCCTCAGCGGGATCGCCCTGCGGGGCCTGCCCCCCTTCGCCTCAAACGCCGGCGGGGCTGGGTTTGCCCCCCTCATGGGGATCGGCTTGCTGGGCCTGTCCCGGGTTGTCCCCTGGGCGGGATCGGTCTGTCGGGCTGTGCGCGGGGTCCCTCCGGGGCGTCTCCTCGGCTCGCGCACCAAGCCGTGTCCCGGCCGCTGGGC
>NZ_JBEZLV010000008.1:0-213248 GCF_040652335.1 Streptomyces sp. NPDC048270 | reverse complement strand
TCGGCGGCTACAACAGCTGAACCGTGCGCGGCGACGAGATCACCGAACTCCACGACCCCCGGGGCGCGCTGCGCGTTTGCCGCACCGCCCCGTGCGGTCCGGCACACGCCCCTCAGCGGGTTCGCGGCGGCGGCGGCGTGCCGACGGGCGTCAGCCCCGGCGTTTCGCGGCCCGTACCCGGCGGGCGCAATCGACGCCGGGAGCCGTCAGCAGAGCCAGCAGTACGCAGACTCCCAGCCAGCCGCCGTGCCGGTAGAGCTGGAGGCCGAGCCAGGATCCGGCGCTGCCGCCGAGGTAGACGCAGGTCATGTAGGCCGTGTTCAGCGCGCTGCGGGAGTCGTCGCGCAGCGCGTAGAAGCGGGCCTGGTTGGCGATCATGCCGCACTGCATGGCGGTGTCCAGGAGCAGGGTGCCGAGGATGAGCGCGACGAGCCCCGCGCCGCCGCCCCGGGCGCCGACGGCGAGGACGGCCGCGGCCGCGAGCGTGCCGAGGAAGCAGGCCAGGTTGACGGGGTCGGAGCCGTGGCGGTCCACGATCCGGCCGGCCATCGGGGTGCACGCCATGGTGACCGCCCCGGTGAGCGCCACGATCCCGAGCGCCTGCGGGCCGAAACCGTAGAGCGGGCCGGTCAGGAGCAGGGCCAGGCAGGTCCAGACGGCGGAGAACCCGCCGAACAGGGCCGCCTGGTAGGAGGCGGAGCGGCGCAGTCCGGCCTCGGCGCGCAGCAGCCGCAGCGGCTGGACCGGCAGCGAGCGCAGGGGCACCCGGGGCGGGGCGGTGGCGGGGGCGGCCGCGGTGACGGGCAGCGCACGGGCCAGCACCACCGCGAGGCACAGCACCACGAGCCCGGCCACCAGATAGGGGGCCCGCCACCCGAGCCGCTCACCGAGCGCACCGCTGAAGGTGCGGGCCAGGAGCATGCCGCCGATGGAGCCGCTGAGCAGGGTCCCCATCACCGCGCCGCGCCTGCCCTCCGCGACCAGGCCGACCGTCATGGGGCCGATGAGCTGGGCGGACGTGGTGGTCACGCCCACGAGGACGCTGGCGGCGACGAGTTGGGCCAGGCTGCGGGCCAGGGCGGCGGCGAGCAGGGCCGCGCCGCTCACCGCGAGCAGGGTGACGAGGAGCCGGCGGTAGGGGATCCGGTCGCCGAGGGGGACCAGCAGGAAGATGCCCGCGGTGTAGCCGATCTGCGTGGCGGTGACCACGACGGCCGCCTTGTCGGGCGAGGTGCCCAGGGCGGCGGCGACGATCGGACTGACGGCCTGCGGGAAGTAGATGTTGCCGACGGCGACCGCGCAGGTCAGCGCGAGAAGCGCGATCAGCCGCCGATCGAGCACGACCGCCGCCGACGCCGCCACGGGGCGCACCGGGCCCGCCGGGGCCGTCCGTCGCACCCGGTCCGCCGGTGCGGGGCCTGCCGGGTCTGCGGGGTCCGCTGGGCGCGCCGGGCCTGCCGGGGCCGTCCGTCGCACCCGGTCCGCCGGGGCCGCCGGTGCGGGGCCTGCCGGGTCTGCCGGGTCTGCGGGGTCCGCTGGGCGCGCCGGGCCCGCCGGGGCCGGGTCTGTGAGGTCTGCCGGGGTCGCCGTGGCTGCCGGTGCCGTCTGGAGGGTCGCCGCTGCCCGGCCCGCCCGCCCTGCCGGGGTCGCCTGGGCTGTACGGTCTGCCCGGGCCGGCGCGTCTGCCGGAGTCGGCCGTGTCGCCCGGGCCGGCGGTGTCGGGCCTGCCGGGGCTGACCGGTCTGTCGGGGGCGCCGTTGCCGCGCGGGCGGGCCCCGGCGTCGGGGCCGGCGGCGGCGGTTCGCTCCAACTCCCGGCCGCCGGGACTGCTTTCTCCGTCATGCCCGGAAGTCCAGCCCACCGGGCCACCCCCGCCAATGGATGTAGCCTCGGGCTTAATGATCAGCTTCGGGCTCGATGCCGACGACCTCGCGGACACCCGCTTCGCCCTGTCCCCGCTCCAGGACACCGTGCTGAGCCTGCGCGTCCTGCGCGAGCCGGGCCTGTCCGCGGTCCACGCCCCCTGGCGCCGCTCGGTGGTGCCCGGGATCGGGGCGCTCGACGTGGAACTCCTCACCTCGCTGGTCGCGAGGCGCCGTACGCTGCCCGACTTCCTGAGCCCCCGCCCCCGGCGGTTCTCCGCCACCTTCGCCGAGGAACTGGCCGTCGTACGCCGCACCCCGGCAGGCATCGTCCGCCGCGACCTGCTCGACGCGCACGCCCCCGACCCGCTGCCCGCGCCGCTGCACGCGGCGACCGCCGGAGCCGACGGCGCGGTCATCGCCCTGCGCGACGCCGTCTGCGGGCTGCTCCACGCGTACTGGACCCTCGCGATCAAGCCCGCCTGGCCGGCGATGCGGCTCGTCCTCGAAGCCGATATGACCTACCGGGCCCGGCAGCTGGCCGTCGGCGGCGCCCGGCGGCTGTTCGCCGACATGCACCCCAACCTGCACTGGAAGGACGGAACCCTGCACATCGACAACGTCCTCGGCGACTTCCACATCCCCGCCGCCGGCCGCGGACTGCTCCTGGTCCCCTCCGTCTTCGCCCACAAGCCCGCCCCACCCGTCACCGCCGACCAGCCGCCCGCCCTGGCCTACCCCAGCAGGGGCGTGGCCACCCTGTGGTCCGCGCCGCGCCCTCCCGACGCCACCGCGCTCCGCACCCTGCTCGGCTCGCCCAAGGCCACGCTCCTCGCCCTCCTCGACGGCCCCCTGCCCACCATCGAGATCGCCCGCCGCCTCCAGGTCACCCCGAGCGCCGTCTCCCAGCACCTGGCGGTCCTCCACAGCACCGGCCTGGTCACCCGCGCCCGCGACGGCCGCCACGTGCTCTACCGCCGCACTCCGCTCGGCGACGAGCTGCTGAACCCCGGCGGCTCCGGGTAGGCGTGCCGCCGGCGCGGGCGGGCGATCGTGGGAGCCGGCCGCGGGCTCCCGCGTGGCGGGGCGATGAGAATCCGGCGGCCCGCGAGTCTGAACCCGCGTAAGGACGATCGAGCCAGGAGAGCAGAGCCATGGGCAAGCTGACCCTCACCACCTTCCTGTCCGTCGACGGCGTGATGCAGGCGCCCGGCGGGCCCGAGGAGGACACCAGCGGCGGGTTCGCGTACGGCGGCTGGGTGGTGCCCTACGCCGACGAGGGCATGGGGGAGTTCGTCACCGAGGTCTTCGACCGGGCCGGGGCCTTCCTGCTCGGGCGGAAGACCTACGAGATCTTCGCCTCGTACTGGCCCCGGCACGACGACCCCGCAGACCCGGTCGCGGCCCACCTGAACCGGCTGCCGAAGTACGTGGCCTCGACCACCCTCGAGGAGCCGGCCTGGGGGCCGGCCACCGTGCTCGACGGGGAGCAGCTGCAGAGCGAGGTCGTCCGGGTCAAGGACGGGCTGGAGGGGGAGCTCCAGGTGCACGGCAGCGGACAGCTCGCGCAGTGGCTGCTGGCGCGGGACCTCGTGGAGGAGCTGAACCTGCTGGTCTTCCCGGTGTTCCTGGGCGCGGGGCGGCGGCTGTTCCCGACCGGCGGGCTGCCGACCGCCTTCGAGCTGACGGGCTCCCGTACGACCTCCTCGGGCATCGCCGTCCACACCTACCGGACCAACGGGCGGGCCGCCTTCGGGACCATCGGGGAGTAGGCCGCCGCCGGCGCGGGTCCCGCGCCGGCCGGACCGCGCGGCCCTCGCGCAGGACGAGCAGGTCCGGGGACTCGTGCTCGGGCCGGCGGATCAGGCCGACCGGGCGGATGCGGGGGGCCACGAGCAGCAGGAGGCCCTCGAGGAGGCCCGGTCGGACAGGTCCGCAAAGGGCTCGACCGGCATGATCGTCTCCGGTACGGTGAGCCCGCACGCGTGCGAGCCGCCGAAGTCTCCACTCCTCCCGGACCGTTGGAGACAGCCCCGTGACCTCGCCCCCGCCCGCCCTGGAAGCCGTCCCCGGCGCCCCTGCCGGCGCCCCCGCAGGCGCCCCCGGCCACCCGCCCGGCCGCGCCGCCCGGCTCGCCGACCTGCCCGTCCTGGCCGTCGCCGTCGTCTGGGGCGGCAGCTACCTCGCCGCCAAGGGCATCACCACCGCCCAGACCGTGATCGGCGTGCTCGTCCTGCGCTTCGGGATCGTGCTGCCCGTGCTGGCCCTCGCGGGCCGGCGCCGGCTGCGCGCGCTCACCCCCGCCCAGCTGCGCGGCGCCGGGCTGCTGGGCCTCGTACTCGGCGGGATCTTCCTGCTGGAGACCTACGGGGTCGTGCACACCTCCGCCACCAACGCCGGGCTGATCATCAGCCTGACCATGATCTTCACCCCGCTCGCCGAGGCGGCCGTGCGCAGGCGGACGCCCTCGGTCCCGTTCCTGGCCGCCGCCGCGCTCTCCGTCGCCGGCGTCGTCCTGCTCACCCAGGGAGGCGGGTTCACCGCACCCGGCCTCGGCGATCTGCTCATGCTGGCCGCCGCCCTCGCCCGGACCCTGCACGTCCTGCTCACGGCCCGTATCAAGGCCGTCCAGGACGCCGACGCGCTCTCCCTCACCACCGTCCAGCTCGGCGGCGCCCTGCTCGTCTTCGCGGTCCTGGCGGGGGTACCCGGCACCGGGGACAGCCCCTGGGCCGTGGCCGCCGGCTTCGGGGCCGCCGAGTGGGCCGGGCTGGTGTTCCTCTCCGTCCTGTGCACGCTCTTCGCCTTCTTCGTGCAGATGTGGGCCGTCCGCCGCACCTCGCCCTCCCGCGTCAGCCTGCTGCTCGGCACCGAGCCGCTGTGGGCGGCCGCCGCCGGCATCGCCATCGGCGGCGAGCACCTCGGCCCGGTCGGCCTCGCGGGCGCCGCCCTCGTGCTCGCCGGGACGGCGTGGGGACGGCGCGCCGTCGGCTGATTGTCCGAATCCGCTCCCCATCCGCATCGAACGGGGGCCCTAAGGTGGCCCGATGGCCACCCGCTCACAGATCCGGGAGCTCCGCCGGCCGGACCCGGCGCCCCTCGCGGCGCGAGAGCTCGCACGCCTCCGCGACCCGGAACGCGGCGAGTGCCTCCCGGCCGTCGCACGGGTTGGGGCCCTCGCCGCGGACCAGGCGCACGAAGGCCGCCAGCTCCGCCTCGTACGCGGGGGAGAAGCGCTCCAGGAACCCGGTCCACGGTTTGCTCGCCGGGGGCGGGCCCTGGGGCTCGGTCGAGGCGATCGGCGTGCGGTCGTCCAGCCCGGCGGAGACCTGGTCCAGCTCCCCGGCCAGCTCCATCCGCACGTCGTACCCGGCGCCGTTGCACCGCGTACCGGTCGCCGTGACCAGCGTCCCGTCGTCCAGCGTGAGCACCGCCGCGGCGGTGTCGATGTCGCCCGCCTCCCGGAACCGCGCCGGGCCCGCGTCCGAACCGGCCGCGTACACCTCGCTCACCTCGTGCCCGGTGACCCAGCGGACCATGTCGAAGTCGTGCACCAGGCAGTCCCGGTACAGCCCGCCCGAGGTCGGCAGGTACGCGGCCGGTGGCGGAACCGGGTCGGCCGTCATCGTCCGTACGGTGTGCAGCCGGCCCAGGGCGCCCGAGCGGACCAGGTCCCGGGCCGTGCGGTAGCCCGCGTCGAAGCGGCGCATGAAACCCACCTGGAGCACCCCGCCGGCCGCCTCCACCTCGCGCAGCACGGCCAGGGTCCGGGCCAGGTCCGGGGCCAGCGGCTTCTCGCAGAACACCGGCAGCCCGCCGCGCACCGCCCGTACGACCAGCTCCGCGTGCCCCGCCGTGGCGCAGGCCACGACCACCGCGTCCACGCCCCAGGTGAAGACCTGCTCCACGGTGGGCGCGGCGGTGGCCCCGAGCCGGTCGGCCAGCCGGGCCGCCCGCGCGGGTTCGGCGTCGGCGAGCAGGAGCGAGCCCGCGTCGGCCTGGCGGGCCAGCGCCGCCGCGTGGAAGGACCCGATCCGGCCCGTCCCGATGAGCCCGATGCGCATGCACTCAACCTGACCCCGTACGGGGGACCTGTCAATCTGCCCGGGCCTGCCCCGATGAGCCTGCATGGTCCACTGTGGCGGATACTGAGCGGCTGGAACCGGAATGACCGAATTGGTGACGAGGGAAGGGCACGGCGACGTGGCTAGGGTTCGGACAGGGGTACGCGTCGTGGGCGCCGTGCTCGCGGCGGTGCTGGGAGCCTCGCTCGCGGGCTGCAGCAGCACGGGCGGCAAGCGCGCCGAGGAGCGGGCGAAGGCCGCCGAGGCGGGCCGGCCGGCCGTCTCCACCCCGCGCTGGACCTTCGCGATGGTCACGCACGCGGGCGACGGGGACACCTTCTGGGACATCGTCCAGAAGGGCGCCAAGGAGGCCGCGGCGAAGGACAACATCAACTTCGTCTACGCCCACGACGACCAGGCACAGCAGCAGGCGCAGTTCGTGCAGAACGCCATCGACCAGAAGGTCGACGGGATCATCGTGAGCCTGGCCAAGCCGGAGGCCCTCAAGGACGTCATCGGCAAGGCCGTCAAGGCGGGCATCCCGGTGGTCACGGTCAACTCCGGCTCCGCCCAGTCCGCCGAGTACGGGGCGCTGACCCACATCGGCCAGGACGAGACGATCGCGGGCGAGGCGGTCGGCACCGAGCTGGGCAAGCGCGGCCGCAAGAAGGCCGTCTGCGTCCTGCACGAGCAGGGCAACGTGGGGCACGAGCAGCGCTGCGCCGGGGCGAAGAAGACCTTCTCCGGCACCATGGAGAACCTCTACGTCGAGGGCACCAACATGCCCTCCGTCCAGGCCGCCATCCAGGCGAAGCTCCAGGCGGACCCGTCCGTCGACTCGATCCTCACGCTCGGCGCCCCCTTCGCGCCCACCGCGGTCAAGGCCAAGGAGGCGGCCTCCAGCAAGGCGGAGGTGGACACCTTCGACCTCAACGAGTCCGTCGCCCGCGACCTGAAGTCCGGGGCCCTCGGGTTCGCCGTCGACCAGCAGCCCTACCTCCAGGGCTACGAGGCGGTCGACCTGCTCTGGCTCTACCGCTACAACGCGGACACCCTCGGCGGCGGCCGTCCGGTGCTCACCGGGCCGCAGATCGTCACCGGCGCCGAGGCCGCCAAGCTGGAGGAGTTCATCAAGCGGGGCAGCCGATGAGCGCGTCCGCCACGGTGGACGAGCGGCTCGCGCCCACCTCGGTGGTCCGCAGGCTGCTGGGCCGCCCGGAGCTCGGAGCCGTCGTCGGCGCCGCCGCCGTCTTCGTCTTCTTCTCCTTCGCCGCCGACAGCTTCCTGCGGGCCTCCAGCCTCAGCACGGTCCTGTACTCCGCCTCCACGATCGGGATCATGGCCGTCCCGGTGGCGCTGCTGATGATCGGCGGCGAGTTCGACCTCTCCGCCGGTGTCATGGTCACCACCTCGGCGCTGCTGAGCTCGATGTTCAGCTACCAGATGACCGCCAACGTCTGGGTCGGCGTCCTGGTGTCGCTGCTGGTCACCCTGGCCGTGGGCTTCTTCAACGGCTTCATGCTGACCCGGACCAGACTGCCCAGCTTCATCATCACGCTCGGCACGTTCCTGATGCTGACCGGCCTGAACCTCGGCTTCACCAAGCTGATCAGCGGCTCGGTCTCCACGAAGAGCATCGCCGACATGGAGGGCTTCTCCTCCGCGCGCGCCCTGTTCGCCTCGCAGTGGAACATCGGCTCGGTCACCCTGAAGGTCACCATCCTGTGGTGGCTGGTCCTGGTAGCCGTGGCCACCTGGATCCTGCTGCGCACCCGCGCCGGCAACTGGATCTTCGCGGTGGGCGGCGGGGCCGACGCGGCCCGCGCCACCGGCGTCCCCGTCGTGAAGACCCGGATCGGCCTCTACATGGGCGTCGCCCTGTGCGCCTGGATCTCCGGGCAGCACATCCTGTTCTCGTTCGACGTGGTCCAGTCGGGCGAGGGCGTCGGCAACGAGTTCCTCTACATCATCGCGGCCGTCATCGGCGGCTGCCTGATGACCGGCGGCTACGGCTCCGCCATCGGCTCGGCGGTCGGCGCCTTCATCTTCGGCATGACCAGCAACGGCATCGTCTACGCCCAGTGGAACCCGGACTGGTTCAAGTTCTTCCTCGGCGCGATGCTGCTGCTCGCGACGCTGCTCAACGCATGGGTCCGCAAGCGGGCGGAGGCGAAGTGACCGTGACCGGAGCGACCGTGACCGAAGCCACCTCCCTGGTGAAGCTGACCGGCGTCAGCAAGTACTACGGCAACATCCGCGCCCTCGAAGGGGTCTCCCTGGAGGTCTCGGCCAGCGAGATCACCTGCGTGCTGGGCGACAACGGCGCCGGCAAGTCCACCCTCATCAAGATCATTGCGGGCCTGCACCAGCACGACGCCGGCTCCTTCGAGATCGAGGGCGAGGAGACCGTACTGGCCAACCCCCGGGCCGCCCTCGACCGCGGGATCGCCACGGTCTACCAGGACCTCGCCGTCGTCCCGCTGATGCCGGTGTGGCGCAACTTCTTCCTCGGCTCCGAGCCGACCAGGGGCCGCGGCCCCTTCCGCCGCCTCGACGTACCGTTCATGCGCGAGACCACCCGCGCCGAGCTGCTGCGCATGGGCATCGACCTGCGCGACGTAGACCAGCCCATCGGCACCCTGTCCGGCGGCGAGCGGCAGTGCGTGGCCATCGCCCGGGCGGTCTACTTCGGGGCGAAGGTCCTCGTGCTGGACGAGCCCACGGCCGCCCTCGGCGTGAAGCAGTCCGGCGTGGTCCTCAAGTACGTCGCCGCCGCCCGCGACGCGGGCCTCGGGGTGGTGCTGATCACCCACAACCCGCACCACGCCCACCTGGTCGGCGACCGGTTCGTGCTGCTCAAGCGCGGCACCATGGCGGGCAGCCACACCCGCGACTCGATCACCCTGGACGAGCTCACCCGCCAGATGGCGGGCGGCTCCGAGCTCGACGAACTGAGCCACGAGCTGGAGCGGGTGGCAGAATCGGGTCCGGACACCGCATCCGGTTCCGCTTCCGCCGCCTCCACCGCTTCCGATCCTTCCGACGCCGACAGGGACGACACGACTCGATGAGCACGTACCGGGACTTCCCGCTCGCCCACCGGGGGGCGGCGCGAGGCACCGTCCTGCGGACCATCGGGACCCGTGAGCGCCGGTCGCACCTGACCGCCCCGCGGGTCCCGACCGTCGGCATCGACATCGGCGGCACCAAGGTGATGGCCGGGGTGGTCGACGCCGACGGCGTCATCCTGGAGAAGATCCGCACCGAGACCCCGGACAAGTCCAAGAGCCCCAAGGTCGTCGAGGACACCATCGTCGAGCTGGTGCTGGACCTCTCCGACCGGCACGACGTGCACGCCGTGGGCATCGGGGCGGCCGGCTGGGTGGACGCCGACCGCTCCCGCGTCCTGTTCGCCCCCCACCTGGCCTGGCGCGACGAGCCGCTGCGCGACGCGCTCCAGTCCCGCCTCGCGGTCCCGGTCATGGTCGACAACGATGCCAACACCGCCGCCTGGGCGGAATGGCGCTTCGGGGCCGGGCGCGGCGAGGACCACCTCGTCATGATCACCCTCGGCACCGGCATCGGCGGGGCCATCCTCGAGGGCGGCCAGGTCAAGCGCGGCCGGTACGGGGTCGCCGGCGAGTTCGGCCACATGCAGGTCGTTCCCGGCGGGCACCGCTGCCCCTGCGGCAACCGCGGCTGCTGGGAGCAGTACAGCTCGGGCAACGCGCTGGTCCGCGAGGCCCGTGAGCTGGCCGCCGCCGACTCGCCGGTCGCCTACAACATCATCGCCAGGGTCGGCGGGAACGTCGCCGAGATCACCGGCCCGCTGATCACCGAGCTGGCCCGCGAGGGCGACGCCATGTGCGTCGAACTCCTCCAGGACATCGGCCAGTGGCTCGGCGTGGGCATCGCCAACCTGGCCGCGGCCCTCGACCCCTCCTGCTTCGTCATCGGCGGCGGCGTCAGCGCGGCCGACGACCTGCTGATCGGCCCCGCCCGGGACGCGTTCCGCCGCCACCTGACCGGCCGCGGCTACCGGCCCGAGGCGCGGATCGCCAAGGCCCAGCTCGGCCCCGAGGCCGGCATGGTCGGCGCCGCCGACCTGGCCCGGCTCGTCGCCCGCCGCTTCCGGCGCGCCACCCGCCGCCGCGTCGAGCGCTACGAACGGTACGAGCGCTACGCGCAGCAGCTCGGCCGGCGCGACCCCGCCGGCCCCGCGGCTGCGACCGACCCCAAGGACACCGAGCAGCCGTGACCCCGCCCTCCCTGCCCCGCCAGGCCCCGTCCCCCGAGGGGGGCGGCCCGCCGCCCACCGCCGAGGACCGCAGGCACGTCGTCAAGCGCCGCTGGATCACCGCGATCATCATCCTGCTGCTGGTCGGCGTACCCGCGGGCTACCTGGCGATCTCCACCCAGCAGAGCCGCGAGAGCGGCCGGGACAAGGCGGCCAAGGTCGGCGCGTCCAAGGTGCGTCCGGGCTGGCCCTCCCGGGTGCAGCGCAGCATCTACGAGGTGCCCATCCCGCCCAAGGCCTGGCGGGTCGGGTTCCTGGAGACCAACAACTGGCGCACGAGCCGGCTGTTCACGCAGTTCGCCGTGACCCCGCCCGAGCTGGACGCGTTCCTGGCCTCGGTCGGCACCAGCCGGGAGGAGCTGACGCCCGGGGTGTCCATCTCCGCCCACGACACCTCGGTCGCGGGGTGGGACTGGACGCAGAGCACCGACTGGCTCGGCACCACCCTCGAACAGGCCGACCCGCGGCCCACCCGCGACATCACGGTCGACCTCACCGACCCGAAGGTCTCCAAGGTCTACGTGGTCTCCACCACCACCCCCTGACCGGGGCCGGTCCCCGGCTAGCCTGGGATCATGAAGCTCACCAAGCGGCTGCATTCCTGTGTCCAGCTGGAGAAGGACGGGCGCACGCTCGTCATCGACCCGGGCGCCTTCAGCGAACCGGACGCGGGCCTCGGGGCCGAGGCCCTGCTGGTCACGCACGAGCACCCCGACCACTTCGACGAGGGACGGCTGCGCGCCGCACTCGACGCCGACCCGGCCGCCGCGCTGTGGACCCTGCGCAGCGTCGCCGACCGCCTGGCGCCGGCCTACCCGGGGCGGGTGCACACCGTGGGCCACGGCGACACCTTCAGCGCCGCCGGGTTCGACGTCCAGGTGCACGGCGAGCTGCACGCCGTGATCCACCCCGACATGCCGCGGATCACCAACGTCGGCTACCTCGTCGACGGTTCGCTCTTCCACCCCGGGGACGCCCTGACCGTGCCCGAGACGCCCGTGGACACGCTGATGGTCCCGGTGCACGCCCCCTGGAACAAGGTGGCCGAGGTGATCGACTACCTGCGCGAGGTCAAACCGCGGCGGGCCATCGACATCCACGACGCCTACCTCTCCGACATCGCCCGGCCCGTCTACGACATGGCCCTGGGCACCCTGGGCGGCACCGATCACGGCCGGCTCTCCGCCGGAGACGCCACCGACCTGTGACTGTCGGTGCCGGGCGGTAGGTTGGGACGCATGCGTATCGCCACGTTCAACGTCAACTCCATCACCGCCCGGCTGCCGCGCCTGCTCGCCTGGCTGGAGAGCTCCGGCACGGACGTCCTGTGCGTCCAGGAGACCAAGTGCTCCGCGGAGCAGTTCCCGCACGCGGAGCTGCGCGAGCTCGGCTACGAGTCGGCCGTCAACGCCACCGGCCGGTGGAACGGCGTCGCCCTCGTCTCCAGGGTGGGCCTGGACGACGTGGTCACGGGCCTGCCCGGCGGGCCCGACTACGAGGGCGTCCAGGAGCCCCGTGCGATCTCCGCCACCTGCGGCGGGGTCCGCCTCTGGTCGGTCTACGTGCCCAACGGCCGCGAGGTCGAGCACGACCACTACGGCTACAAGCTGAGCTGGTTCCGCTCCCTGACCGCGGCCGTCGCCGAGGACGCGGCCGGACCCCGCCCCTTCGCGGTGCTCGGCGACTTCAATGTGGCGCCGACCGACGAGGACGTGTACGACCCGGCGGTCTTCGAGGGCCTCACCCACGTCACCCCGGCCGAGCGGGCCGCCCTGGAGGCGCTGCGCGCGGCCGGGCTCTCCGACGTGCTGCCGCGCCCCCTCAAGTACGACCGGCCCTACACGTACTGGGACTACCGCCAGCTCGCCTTCCCCAAGAACCGGGGCATGCGCATCGACCTGGTGTACGGGAACGCGTCCTTCGGCAAGGCCGTCACCGACGCCTATGTCGACCGCGAGGAGCGCAAGGGCAAGGGGGCGTCCGACCACGCGCCGGTCGTCGTCGACCTGGACCTCGACCGGTAGGGCAGGTGGGGAGCCGCGGGACCGCGGGACCCGATCCGGGCCCGCGGATCCAGGCGCGCCCTGTGGCCAGCGGCGGATCCTGGTGCGACGCTGGGCGGTATGAACATCCCTTTCCTGGACAACTGGCTGAACCGGCACGAAACGGAACGGACCGCGGGTCTTGCCGCCGCCCTGGCCGATGATCCCGAGGGCATCGCCGAGTTGTTCTCGGAGTGCGAGATGCTGCGCGTCCAGGCCAGGTCGGCCGGACTGGAACTCGACGAGAGCCCGGCCTCGTTGGAGGCGCTCGACCAGCTGATGCCCCGCTGGCGACGGGATCCCGAGATCGTGCCGTGGCTCGGCAACGACGCGGGCTTCTACCTCGGCACCGTGATCGTCCGCACCATCCCGGGGACGGGCTGGCAGGTGTGGCCCAACGGCCAGCCGGTGATCCGGCTGGCCTCCGGCCGCGAGCTGAACGTGATCGAGTCCGGGGTGTCCTGGGCGATGACCGGATCCCCCGAGCTCAGCCAGGCGTACGCCGAGGCCTCCGAAAGCTGACCGAGGCGGAGGTTTATGCGACGTTTATGCCCCTTTAGGCGTGTCGAGGCGAAGTGCCCTTCCCGGGCTGGATAGTTTGCGCAGACCTCGACACCGACAAGTGGGCAGGGCAGCGCATGGCCGTCGATCCGTTGATCGAGCTGCGGGACGTCAACAAGCACTACGGGACGCTCCACGTCCTGCAGGACATCAACCTCACCGTCGGCCGCGGGGAGGTGGTGGTGATCATCGGCCCCTCCGGCTCCGGGAAATCGACCCTGTGCCGGGCGATCAACCGGCTGGAGACCATCGAATCGGGCACGATCCTGATCGACGGGCAGCCGCTGCCCGACGAGGGCAAGGAACTGGCCCAGCTCCGCGCCGAGGTCGGGATGGTCTTCCAGTCCTTCAACCTCTTCGCGCACAAGACGGTCCTCGCCAACGTCTCGCTCGCCCAGATGAAGGTCCGCGGCCGCAAGAGGGACGAGGCGGACAAGCGCTCCCGGGAGCTGCTGGAGCGCGTGGGCCTCGCCGACCAGGCCGCCAAGTACCCCGCCCAGCTCTCCGGCGGGCAGCAGCAGCGCGTGGCCATCGCCCGCGCCCTCGCGATGAACCCCAAGGCCCTGCTCTTCGACGAGCCCACCTCCGCGCTCGACCCGGAGATGATCAACGAGGTGCTGGAGGTCATGCAGCAGCTCGCCTCCGAGGGCATGACCATGGTCGTGGTCACCCACGAGATGGGCTTCGCCCGCTCCGCCGCCAACAGCGTAGTGTTCATGGCCGACGGCAGGATCATCGAGAACCGCACCCCGGAGGAGTTCTTCACCGCCCCCGAGAGCGCCCGGGCCCAGGACTTCCTCTCCAAGATCCTGAAGCACTGAGGGGGCCGACGATGATCGCGATCCGCGCCCTCGCCGTCCTCCTGCTCACCGTGGCCGCCGCCGGCTGCGGCAAGTCCGGCAGTCCCCCGGTCAAGGGGCCGCAGCCCGAGGACCTGCCCGTCTACCAGGTCGACACCGGGTTCCAGCTGCCCGCCTCGCGCACCTGGGAGAAGGCCAAGCGCCGCGGCCACCTGGTGGTCGGCGTCAAGGAGGACCAGCCGTACCTGGGGGAGAAGGACCCCTCCGGCGGCCGGTACTCCGGCTTCGACATCGAGATCGCCAAGATGCTCTCGGCCTCCCTCGGCTTCGACCCGAAGACCATCGAGTTCAGGACGATCGCCTCCGCCAACCGCGAGACGGCCCTGCAGAACGGCCAGATCGACTACTACGTCGGCACCTACACGATCAACGACAACCGCAAGAAGCAGGTCGGCTTCGCGGGCCCCTACTTCATGGCCGGGCAGTCCCTGCTGGTCCGCAGGAACGACGACGACATCAAAGGCCCCCAGGACCTCGCCGGCAAGAAGGTCTGCTCGGCCGCCGGATCCACCCCCTACCAGCGGCTCCAGAAGGAGTTCCCGAAGGCGGTCCTCGTCGCCTACGACACCTACTCGGCCTGCGTGGACAACCTGCTCACCTACCAGGTCGACGCCGTCTCCACCGACGACTCCATCCTCCTCGGCTACGCGGCCAAGGTCCCCGAGGAGCTCAAGGTGGTCGGCGAGCCGTTCTCCAAGGAGCCCTACGGCATCGGCGTCCCGCGCAGCGACAACGCCCTGCGCTTCGCCCTCGACGACGCCCTGGAGGCACAGGAGGAGAACGGCAACTGGAAGAAGGCGTACGAGGCGACGCTCGGCCTGTCCGGCGTGCCCGCCCCGACGCCGCCCCCCATCGACCGCTACCCGGCGAGCTGAAGGAGAGGGCACCGCCATGGACGTACTCACCGAGAACTTCTCGCTCTACGGAAAGGGCTTCCTCGGCACCGTCGAGCTGACCGTCTACGCCTCCCTGCTCGCCCTGGTCCTGGGCTTCGTCATGGCCTCGTTCCGGGTGGCCCCCGTCGGCTCCTTCCGGGTCTTCGGCACGGTCTGGGTCACGGTGCTGCGCAACACCCCGCTCACCCTGCTCTTCTTCGCCGTACTGCTGGGCCTGCCCCGCTTCGGGCTCGTCCTGCCCTTCCAGCTCTTCGCCGTCCTGGCGCTGGGCTGCTACACCTCCGCCTTCATCTGCGAGGTGCTGCGCTCGGGCATCAACACCGTGCCCAAGGGGCAGGGCGAGGCGGCCCGCAGCCTCGGCATGACCTTCGGCCACACGCTGGGCTCGGTGATCCTGCCGCAGGCCTTCCGCTCCGTCATCCCGCCCATCGGCTCCACGCTGATCGCGCTCGCCAAGAACTCCGCGATCGCGGGCGCGTTCAGCGTCACCGAGCTGCTGGGCACCTACAAGACCCTCAACGAGCTGGGCTACAGCATCATCTGGACCTTCGTCTGGATCGCCGTGGGCTACCTGATCATCACCCTGTCCATCAGCGCGGTCTTCAACGTGCTGGAGAAGCGCTACGGAGTCGCCCGATGACCGCGCACGCGCTCCACGGCGACCTGGAGTCCACCGCCCTCTACGACATCCCGGGCCCGCGCGCCCAGCGCCGCCACCTCTTCTACGGGATCGCCTCGACCGCCGCGATCCTCGCCCTGGCCGGCTGGATCCTCTACCTGCTCTTCGACACCCACCAGTTCACCACCGCCAAGTGGCGTCCCTTCGCCTACGAGGGCATCCAGGAGCTGCTGCTCAAGGGGCTGTGGAACACCCTCAAGGCGTTCGCCTACGCCGCGGTGCTCTCCCTGCTGCTCGGCGCGGTGCTGGCCACCGGCAGGCTCTCGGTCCACCGGCCGGTGCGCTGGCTGGCGACCCTGTGCGTGGAGTTCTTCCGGGCCATGCCGGTGCTGGTGATGATCTTCTTCATCTTCGTGGCGCTCAAGGTCCAGCCGCTGCCGGCGCTGGTGGCGGGACTGACCCTGTACAACGGCTCGGTGCTCGCCGAGGTCTTCCGTACGGGCATCAACGCGGTGGAAAGGGGGCAGCGCGAGGCGGCGTACGCGCTGGGCATGCGCAAGACACAGGTGATGGGCTACATCCTCGCGCCGCAGGCGGTGCGGGCGATGCTGCCCACCATCATCAGCCAGCTGGTGGTGGCGCTGAAGGACACCTCGCTGGGCTACCTGATCACCTATGAGGAGTTCCTGCACGCGGGCAAGCTGATCGCCTCGAACCTCGACTACGACCTGCCCTTCATCCCCGTCGTGATGATCATCTCCCCGATCTACATCGGGATGTGCATGCTGCTCTCCTGGTTCGCCACCTGGGTGGCCCGGCGGGAGCGGCGCAACGTCAAGACCAGGGCGGTGGACGTGGGGCCGCCCGAGCCGGGAGTGGTGCTGCCGGGACGGGAGTAGCCCCGAGGGGGAGCCCCCCGTCCGGCAGCAGCCGTGGATCACTGCTCGCGCAGCGGCACCGAGACGTAACTGGGATCGGTGGCGGGCGAGGAGAAGGTCAGCTGTGCACCGGTGGGGTTGTGCTCGATGTAGAGCGGGTCGACCGTGTCGATGACAAGGGCGAGCCGGTGGCCCCCGGGCACGTCGTAGGCGGTGGAGAACAGTTCCAGGTCCACGCCGAAGGCCTGCCCGGGGGTCTTGCCGTGGAAGGTGTACGGGGCGTTGCTGACCAGCTTGCCGATGCCGAGCGGGCCGACGTCGTAGAGGTAGGCGACGAAGGTGCCGTCGCCCTTGGTGGGAGTGAGCGTGGTGTGCAGTTTCACGGCTCCGCGGATGCGGCGGTCCTCGTCGTACCGCTCGGACTGCCAGACGGCGGCGAAGGAGCGGGGGAGGAGGGGGATCGAGGCCATCGGCGGTGTTCTGGCGATCTGGTCCAGGACGTTGGACAGCAGCAGGATGCCGCCGTTGGCCCCGGAGTCGACGTTGGCGAAGAGGTGCTCGCTGTCGTTCAGGGCGAGCCTCTCGCTGCCGCCGGCGCCGACGGACTTCCAGTCGGGGTAGCCCTCGTACCCGTTGTCGCTGCGGGACTTCAGCTGGACCGGCGCCTCCGCGTCCACGCCGTTGCGCTCGCCCTTGAGGTGGCGGTCGAACCAGCGCCGGGCGTTGGTCCAGGTGTCGTTGGGCAGGCCGAACAGGCCGGTCGCCTCGGCGGTGGCGTGGTCGCCGGGCCGCAGCTCCAGGCGCTTGGGCCCGGTCAGCCGCTCGAAGAACTTCGTGTACTGGTTCGGCGGGAAGAGGGTGTCGCCCCAGGCGTTCCCGAGGAAGACGGCCGTTCCGTTGGCGTTGAGCCTGTCCACCGAGAAGGCGACCGAGCGCTTCTTCCCCCACTCGATCATCTCCTGCTCCTTGTCCAGGCGGGAGCCGAGGAAGTTGCCGAGGACCTGCTGGAGTTCGGGGCCGGGCCGGCCGGTGAGGGAGCCGGCGGCGCCGAGCATGACGGCGGCCTGCAGGTGCTGGGTGCGCCCCGAGTAGATCGAGTCGATCAGATCGGCCCAGCCGCTCATCGAGACCACCGCCTTGACGCGGGGGTCGTTCGCGGAGGCCAGCAGGCTGATGCCCGCGCCGTACGAGACCCCGCCGAGGCCGATGCGGTCCGGGTCGGCGGCGGTGTGGGCCAGCGCCCAGTCGATGACGGCCGAGACGTCCGCGACGTCCGGGGGGCCGGCCACCTCGATCTGCCCGCCGGAGAGCCAGAAGCCGCGGGAGGTGTAACCGACCACGACGTAGCCGGAGTCGGCGAGCTTCTTGGCCTGCGCGATGTATTCGATCTGCGGCATGCCCCAGCTGGTGGGCAGCACGATCAGCGGGTACTTCCGGCCGGCCTCGGCGGCCGACGGGGAGAAGACGTTGCCCTTGAGGGTGATGCCGCCGGAGCCGGGGATGTCGTGGAAGCTCAGTTGCGAAGGGGCGGCGGAGGCGCCCGCCCCGGTGCCGGCGGGAGCCGCCTGGGCCTGGTGGGGGGCCAGGCCCAGGGCGGCTGCCGCCAACAGGGCCGCCACGGCTGCGGCGGTGGTGGTGCGCTGCATCGATCGCTCCTCGCGTGCGCCGGGGTTGTCAAAGTGACCCGACGGTAACGGGAGGGGGTTACTGGAGGTAACCCGTCGGTAAGTTACGCGCTGGTAACGATCGATGGGCGGGGTGGCGGGGGTAATGGCCGCCCCGGAGGGGTCAGCCGTTCTGCGCGGTGCCGGTCAGTGCGCTCTTGGCCTTCCACTGGTCGAAGGTCAGGTTCCACTCGCCGTAGCCGTTGCCGATGTCGGCGTTGCCCTTCGAGCCGCCGCCGACGACCTCGAACGGGTCGCCGATCTGGGACTTGGCGAAGAAGTCCTTGGCATCGGAGTCGCTCATCCCCACGCAGCCGGAACTGGTGTTGGCGCGGCCGAAGTTGCCGGAGTTCCACGGGGCGGCGTGCGCGTACATGCCCGACCAGGTGAGCCGCATCGAGTAGTCGACCATCTTGTCGTAGGCGTCGTCGAGGCCCACCGTCTGGGAGTCCATCCGGATGGTGCCCTCCTTGGTCATGATCACCATCTTCCCGGACCAGGAGGCCTTCTTGCCGCCGGGGGTGCCGGCCGAGACCGGGATCGTCTTCTGCGTCTGGCCGTCCTCGGTCACCGACATCTTCTTGGTGTCGAGGCTGACCTCGATCCGCCGGTCCTTGCCGATCTTGAACTCGGTGTTGTAGTCCTTGGCGAAGAGGCCGCCGCCCTTGCCGGAGTCCACGCCGTTCAGGTTCATCTCGACCTTCACGTCGGTGCCGGACTTCCAGTAGTCCTTGGGCCGCCAGTCGACGCGGTCGTTGCCGGAGTAGTCCTTGATCCAGCCCCAGGAGCCCTCGGTGTTGTCCGAGGTGGTGACCTTGAGCTGCTTCTCCACCTCGGCCTTGTTCGCCACCGGGTTGTCGAAGACGATCGAGACCGGCATCGCCACGCCGACGGTGCTGCCCTTGGGCACGTTGATCGAGACCTTGTTCACCTTGTCCGCGGCGGAGGTCTTGAACTGCGTCGAGGCGCTCTGGCTCTCGGTGTTCTGCGCCTCGACCTTGTACTCCGCGCCGGGCGCCGCGTTGCGCTCCGAGGTCCAGGTCCTGCCGTCGTCGGATATCTTCCCCGGCAGCTCGGCGCCCTTGGCGTCGGTCACCTTCACCTGGGCCAGCTTCCCCTCGGCGATGGTCACCGTGACGGGCTGGCCCGCCTTCACCTGATCGCCCGTGAGGTTCACCGAGACCGCCATGTCCGCCTTCGGCTTCAGCTCGGCCTTGCCGGTCGAGTCGCCTCCGCTCCCGCTCCCGCCCGAGCATGCGGTCAGCGCGGCGGCCAGAAGTGCGGTGCTCGCCATGGCGGTACGGCGTATGCGGCTCAACGAAGGGTCCCTTCGAGTAGCGGGAAAAGGTGATCGTTCGCAGATGTAGATGCGAACGGAACGACTGTAGGTTGCGAAAACCGCCGAAAAGATCCTGCTTTCGGTTGTGACATGGACCGCAGCGAAACGGTCATCGTCCGGTCACAATCGCCGCGCACTTCGGTCATGGACAGCTGTGAGAGTCCTGTGCATCCCGCTCGCCGGACGAAGAGGAAGGCCGTCAGCCGTGTGTGCACTGCTCGTGACCCCCACCCAGCAGGACCAGGACCAGGAGCTCCGGGTGCGCGCCCTGTCCGTCCACGAATACCGGCAGTTCCTTTCCCGGCACGGCCGCGCCAGCTTTCTCCAGTACCCCTCATGGGCCGAGGTAAAGGACCTTTGGCGCTCGGAAAGGGTCGGATGGCACTACCCCGACGGTCGAATGGCCGGTGCCGGACTCGTGCTCTACCGCCAATTCCCCGGCACCCGCAAATACTTCGCCTACCTGCCCGAGGGGCCGGTCGCCGACTGGGCCGACCCGCACATCGACCGCTGGCTGAACCCGCTCATGCGCCACCTCAAGACGGCCGGTGCCTTCGCCGTCCGCATCGGCCCCACCCCCGCCTACCGGCGCTGGGACGCGGCCACCGTCAAGTCCGCCACCGGGCCCGGCCGGCAGATATCCGACGTCCTCGCCACCGAGGTGGACCCGGTCGGCGCCGCCCTCGCCGACCGGCTGCGCACCCGCGGCTGGAAGCGCTGCGGGGGCGAGGACGACGGGGACGCCCAGCCCCGCCACGTCTTCCGGGTCCCCCTCGCCGGCCGCACCCCGGGCGACCTGTGGTCCGGCCTGAACCAGGAGTGGCGCCGCAACGTGCGCAAGGCCGACAAGGCCGGAGTCGAGACGGTCCTCGGCAGCGCCGCCGACCTGCCCGAGTTCTACCGGCTGCTGAGGATCACCGAGGAGCGCGACGGCTTCCGGCTCGGCCGCTCCCTGGCGTACTACCAGCAGCAGTACGAGGTGCTCAACGCCGAGGAGCCCGGCCGCATGCGGCTCTACCTGGGCATCCACCAGGGCGAGGTACTCGCCGCGCACACGATGATCGTCGCCGGCACCCGGGTCTGGTACCAGACCGGCGCCTCGGCCGACCACCGCCGCGAAGTACGGCCCAGCAACGCCCTGCAGTGGCGCATGATGCGCGACGCCCACGCCCTCGGAGCGGACGAGTACGACATGCGCGGGGTACCCTCCACCCTCGACCCCGACGAACGTTCTTTCGGGCTGCTGCGCTGGAAGCTCGGCACCGGCGGACAGGTCGTCGAGACGCTCGGCGAGTGGGAGACCCCGATGGACGGATACGCCAACACGGCGCTCTACAAGGCGTTCCAGGCCTACCTGGCCCGCCGGTGACGGCCACCGACACCAGACCGGCCGCCGGGGAGACCGGCAGCGGCGCAGCCCCGGGGAACTCCTCGGTGCTGCGCAGCGGCGCGCTCATGGCGGCCGGCTCGATCGTGTCCCGCGCCACCGGCTTCGTCCGCTCCGCCGTCGTCGTCGCGGCCCTGGGCGCCGGCCTGCTCGGCGACAGCTACGCCGTCGCCAACACCGTCCCGAACATCCTGTACATGCTGCTCGTCGGCGGCGCCCTCAACGCCGTCTTCGTACCCGAGCTGGTCCGCGCCGCCAAGGAGCACCGGGACGGCGGAGCCGCCTACACGGACCGGCTGCTGACCGCCTGCACCGTGGCGCTCGTGGTGCTGACCGCGGTCGCCGTACTCGCCACCCCGCTGATCATCGGCGCGTACACCCCCTCGTACACCGGCGCCCAGCAGAGCACCACCGTCGCCCTGGCCCGCTTCTGCCTCCCGCAGATCCTCTTCTACGGGCTCTTCACCCTGCTCGGCCAGGTGCTGAACGCCCGCGGCCGGTTCGGCGCGATGATGTGGACCCCGGTCCTCAACAACTTCGTGGTCATCGGCGTCTTCGGGCTCTTCCTCTACGTCTCCCACGACGCCGCCGACGGCCTGACCGCCGGCGAGACCCGGCTGCTCGGCCTCGGCACCACCGCCGGCATCGTCATCCAGGCCCTCGCCCTGGTCCCCTCGCTGCGCGCCGCCCGCTTCCGCTGGCGCCCCCGCTTCGACTGGCGCGGCAGCGGCCTCACCCGCCCCCTGCGCAACGCGGGCTGGCTGGTCCTGCTCGTGTTCACCAACCAGATCGCCTACTGGGTCGTGACCCGGCTCTCCACCACCGTCGGAGACCTCGCCGGCGGCGCCGGCTACGCCGCCTACAGCAACGCCTACCAGCTGTGGGTCGTCCCCCAGGGCATCATCACCGTCTCCCTCGTCACCGCCCTGATGCCGCGGATGAGCTCCGCCGCGAGCGACGGCGACCTCGCCGGCGTCCGCCGGGACGTCTCCTACGCGCTGCGCTCCAGCGCGGCCCTCGTCGTCCCCGCCGCCGTACTCTTCGCCGCCCTCGCGCCCTGGGTGATCGGCGCCGTCTACGGGTACGGCCGCACCGGCGCCGCCGACGTCGAGGCCATGGCGGGCATGCTGATCGCCTTCGCCCCCGGCCTGGTCGCCTACTCCGCGCAGTACGTGCTCTCCCGCGGCTTCTACGCCCTCTCCGACACCCGCACCCCGTTCTTCCTGAACCTGGTGATCGTCGCGCTGAACGCCGGACTGTCCTACGCCGCCTACCTCCTGCTGCCCCTGCGCTGGGCGGTCACCGGGATGGCGGGAGCCTCCTCGGTCGCCTTCACCGCGGGCGCCGCCGTCACCGCGTACGTCCTCGCCCGGCGGCTGGGCCCGCGTACGGGCACCCGTGCCGAGCTGCGCGCCACCGCCCTGCGCACGCACCTGCGGCTGCTGGCCGCCTGCGTGCCGGCCGCCGCCGCCGGGTACGCGGCCGCCCGCGCCGCCGGCCGGTTCGGCGACTTCGCCGGGGTCGGGGCGGGAACCGCCGTGCTGCTGCTCGTCGTCGTCCTCCTCGCCGGGCCGCTGCGCCTGACGGAGATCACCGACCAGCTGGCCTCCCTGCGGCGCAGGACCGGCCGATAGCCCGAGGCGGGCCACCGAAACAGCTTGGGATACTGACCGGATGCCACGCGTACTGCTGATCGAGGACGACCCATCCATCCGGGAGGGCGTGGGCCTCGGCCTGCGCCGGCGCGGCCACGAGGTCAGCGCCGCCGAGACCGGCGAGGAGGGGCTCGACCTGATGGCGGGCTTCCGCCCCGAGCTGGTACTGCTCGACCTGATGCTGCCGGGGATCAACGGCGTGCAGGTCTGCCGCCGCATCCGCGAGACCAGCCAGGTGCCGATCATCATGCTCACCGCGCGCGGCGACGACTTCGACATAGTCATCGGCCTCGAGGCCGGCGCCGACGACTACATCGTCAAACCCGCCCGCACCGAGGTCATAGAGGCCCGGGTGAAGGCCGTACTGCGCCGGCTCAGCGTCCCGGCGGGCAGCCGCCCGGAGGTCGAGCAGCACGGCGAGCTGGCCATCGACCGCTCCGGGCTCACCGTCGCCAAGAACGGCGAGCGCGTCCCCCTCGCCCCCAGCGAGCTGAAGCTCCTGCTGCACCTGTCGGCCTCGCCCGAGCAGGTCTTCTCCCGCCAGCAGCTGCTCGAGTACGTCTGGGACCACAGCTACCACGCCGACGCCCGGCTGGTGGACGCCTGCGTGCGCCGCCTGCGCCACAAGATCGAGGACCCGGCCCGCAGCCCCCGCTACATCCAGACCGTGCGCGGCTTCGGCTACCGCTTCGGCCCCCTGTAGGCGGCCGTGAGACGCACGGCGCCGCTCGGGCTCCGCACCCGGCTGATCGCGGCCTTCCTGCTGGTCGCCGCGATCTGCGCGGGCACCACCGCCGCCCTCACCTACCAGAAGGCGCGCACCGCGATCCTGACCCAGACCCAGGACACCGCCGTGTCCACCCTGCGCGACCAGGTCGAGCAGCAGCAGCTGGAGCTGCCCGTGGACCAGCAGCAACTGCAGCTGAGCGTCGGCGACATCGCAAAGCGGGGCAAACCGCACCCCTGGACGATCTTCGGCGAGTACGGCACCCTGCGCGCCTCCTCCAACGGCACCCCGGCCACCTCCGGTGTGGTCACCGAGGCGCTCCGCCGGCGGGTGACCGCCAACCCGCACGGCGCCTTCCAGCGGGTCGAGGACCGGTCGGGCAACCCGTACCTCGTCGTCGGCATGCCGGCGGTGTTCAACCAGGGCGGGGTCCGCCAGGCCACCGGCATCGTCTACTTCGCCACCATGCCGCTCGACGCCGAAGAGGCCACGGTCAAGGCCATGGTCGACGCCGCCCAGCAGGGCGCCGTCCCCGGCCTCGCCATCGCCCTGATCCCCGCCCTGCTCGCCGCGCGCAGCGTGCTCCGCCCGGTACGGGACATGCGGCGCGCCGCCCAGCGGCTCGGCCGGGGCCGCCTGGACACCCGTATCGAGGTCAGGGGCGCCGACGAACTCGCCGGACTCGCCCGCACCTTCAACGAGACGGCCCGCGCCCTCGAGCAGTCCGTGGCCGAGCTCCAGGAAGCGGAGGCCCGGGCCCGCCGGTTCGCCGCCGACGTCTCGCACGAACTGCGCACCCCGCTGGCCGGCATGCTCGCCGTCACCGAGGTCCTCGACGAGGACGCCGAGCACCTCGACCCGGACACCGCGAAGGCCCTGCGGCTGGTCAGCGCCGAGACCGGCAAGCTCGCCGTCCTCGTCGAGGACCTGATGGAGATATCCCGCTTCGACGCCCGCGCCGCCGAGCTCAACCTGGACGACGTGGACCTGGCGGAGGCCGTCGGCAAGACCCTGGAGCGCCGGCACTGGGACGACGGCCGGGTGGCCACCGTCACCGACCTGCCCCCCGAGACCCGCGCCCGGCTCGACCCGCGCCGCTTCGACGTGGTCCTCGCCAACCTCGTCGGCAACGCCCTCAGGCACGGCGGCGCCCCCGTGCGCATCACGGTGGGGACCCGCCCCGGGCCGGACGGCGAGGGCGACCGGCTGCTCATCGAGGTCGCCGACAGCGGGCCCGGTATCGCCCCGGAGGTGCTCCCGCACATCTTCGACCGCTTCTTCAAGGCCGACGCGGCCCGCACCCGCTCCGCGGGCAGCGGCCTCGGACTCGCCATCACCCAGGAGAACGTACGCCTGCACGGCGGCACCCTGCGCGCGGGCAACGGGCCCGCCGGGGGAGCGGTCTTCACCCTCGACATGCCCCTGGAGGCCCGCCCATGAGCACGACCCGGGGACGGTCGGCGGCCGCGGCGGCGGTCCTGCTGGGCCCGCTGCTGCTGGCCGGATGCGGGATCAAGCCGACCGGGCCGGTCGACAGCGGCTCCGCCGCCACCGTGACCGTGCCCGTCCCCGCGGGCTCCGCCGTGCTCTACTTCGTCGCGCCGGACGGCCATCTCGTACCCTCCCCGCAGCGGGACGTACCCGGGCTGGCCCCGCTCCAGGCGCTCAACCGGCTGCTCGACGGCCCCGGCGAGCGGGAGCTGGCGGCCGGCCTCACCACCCAGGTGCCCTCCACCCACGGCATACGGCTGGAGCCCCCGGCGGTCTCCTTCCCGCAGCGGGACGTGATGCGCGTCCAGCTGCCGTTCCCGGCCGCGGACCTGACGCCGACCGCCCGCCGCCAGCTGGTGTGCACCCTGGTGTCCACCGGCGGCCGGGAGGACCGGTTCACGGTCGCCCTCAAGGGGACCGATCCCGCCCTCGACCTCGAGCCCGTCGGATGCGAGGGCATCGGCGAACGTCCCCTTGCGTAGCGGCCCGCCAGGCCCCCACCGTGGTCCCATGGACCCTGCCGATGGCGTTCCCGACGTCTTCGACCCCCGCGTCTACGCCGTGGGCATCCCCCACGACCGGTACCGGCTGCTGCGCGAGCGGCATCCGGTGGCCTGGCAGGCGGAACCCGAGATCGAGGGCTGGCCCGCGGGCCCCGGCTTCTGGGCGGTCACCCGGCACGCCGACGTCGTGGCCGTCCTGCGCGACCACCGCACGTACTCCTCCTGGCTCGGCGCCACCCAGATCCGCGACCCCGACCCGGCCGACCTGCCCTTCCTGCGCAGCACCATGCTCAACCAGGACCCGGACAAGGCCTGCGGGGACCACGGCCGGCTGCGGCGCCTGGTCTCCCGGGCCTTCACCCCCGCCCGCGTCGACGCCTTCGCCGGGCGGGTACGGGAACGCGCCCGGACCCTGCTCGCCGCCGCGCGGGACGGGGCCGAGGACGGGGCGGCCGACCTGGTGCGCACCGTCACCGACGAGTACGCGCTGCTCAACCTGACCGACCTGCTGGGCGTCCCGCCCGCCGACCGGGCCCTACTGCTGGAGTGGACCGTACGGATCATCGGCTACCAGGATCCCGAGGACGCGCCCGCGCCGCGGCTCGGCCCCGACGGCAAGCCGCGCAACCCGCGCTCCCCGGCGCTGCTCGGCGAGATGTTCGGCTACGCCCGCGAACTGGCCGCCCACAAGCGCGCGCACCCCGGCGAGGACGTGATGACCTCCCTCGCCCACGCCGGCCTGGACCCCGCCGAGCTGGAGATGTTCTTCTTCCTGCTCACCGTCGCGGGCAACGACACCGTGCGCGCCGCGGCCCCCGGCGGCCTGCTCGCACTGGCCCGCGACCCGGACGCCTACCGGACGCTCGCCGGGGGCCTCGTCCCGCGGGACCGCGCCGTCGACGAACTCCTGCGCGTGCACCCGCCGGTGCTCAGCTTCCGCCGGACCGCCGCCGCCGACACCGAGCTGGCCGGGCAGCGGATCCGGGCCGGGGACAAGGTCGTGGTCTTCCACGCCTCCGCCAACCACGACGAGCGCGTCTTCACCGACCCCGCGGCGCTGGACCTGGGCCGGGCGCCCAACCCGCACGTCTCCTTCGGCGACGGCCCGCACGTCTGCCTGGGCGCCCACTTCGCCCGGCTCCAGCTGCGCGTCTTCTACGAGGAGTGGTGCGCCGCCATGCCCGCGCCCGAACTCGAGGGGCTGCCGCGGCGGCTGGTCTCCAACTTCATCAACGGGATCACACGGCTGCCGCTGCGGGTGTCCGGGCGGCCCGGGTGACGTCCGCCACCAGCTCGGTCACATCGGGGCCGTAGGCATCGGAGTTGACCACCTTCAGCAGGACGCAGAAGGACTCGGCGCCGTACCTGCGGGCCAGCTCCCGGTGGTGCCGCGCGAGGTAGCGGGCCGCGGCCTGGTTGCTGTTGGCGGTCTGCCCCGACAGCAGGAACACCGGACGGGTGCCCCGCCCCGTGGTGAGCCGCGCCAGCAGCACGTACTCCGCCATTCCCTTCTCCCAGCGGTACACCTCCCCGCCCACGCTGATCGCACCCCGGTCCGGACCCGGCTCGCCGGACACGTCGACCCGCACCCCCGGGAGCATGGAGGACCGGTGCGCCGTCGTCCGGCTGTTGGACACCGGCCCGCCGACGCAGAACTCGGCCCGCTCGCCGAAGCCCTGCCGGGCCGCGTCGTGCGTGACGATCTGCACGTTCGCCCCGCAGTCCTTGATCAGGGCGGAGATCTCCAGCAGGGCGAAGGCGTCGTTGCGGTGCAGCGAGGAATCGGTACCGCCCATCTGCCGGTTGACCACGAACAGGCAGTCGGAGCCGGTCGGCAGCCCGAAGAAGGCCTGCTTGCGGCGGAGCGCACGGCGCCACTGGTAGGTCCGGGTGAACCAGCCGAACCCGCCACTGAGCGCGGTGGCTATCACCCCGAGCACGATGTTGCGCACGTCATCGTTCATGCGCGGGATGCTAGGGCATCCGCTCCCGGGGTTCACCGGCCGGTGTCCGCACTCGTGGAGCGCCGCCCCCGCGCCCCCCGCGCAGCGCCCGCCGCGGCGTGATGCCCTGACGGGGCGACAGGGAGGCGGCTAGGCTCGGCGCACGTTGCCGATGGAGGTTCGGATGCCCCGTTTCGCCCGCCCGTTACCGCTCCTGGCCCTCGCAGCCGCACTCGTCTCGACCGGGGCCGCCGCCCCGCCGGGCGCCGCGACCCCGCCCAAGGTGCCCGTGGCCGCGGGCTACGGCGGGGCCGTCGCCAGCGTCGACGCCGACGCCTCCGCGGCCGGGATCGCCGTGCTGCGCTCCGGCGGCAACGCCGTGGACGCGGCCGTCGCCACCGCCGCCGCGCTCGGGGTCACCGAGCCCTATTCGGCGGGCATCGGCGGAGGCGGCTACTTCGTCTACTACGACGCCGCGTCCCGCCGGGTGCACACCATCGACGGCCGCGAGACCGCCCCCGCGACGGCCACCGCCGAGCTGTTCCAGGAGAACGGCCAGCCCATCCCCTTCGCCGAGGGCCAGACCAGCGGCCGCGGGGTCGGCGTCCCCGGCACCCCCGCCACCTGGAAGAGCGCCCTCGATTCCTGGGGCACCCGCCCGCTCCGCCACCTGCTGAAGCCCGCCGAGAAGCTGGCCCGCGACGGTTTCACCGTCGACGCCACCTTCCGCGCCCAGACCGAGGCCAACGAGGCCCGGTTCCGGGACTTCCCCGACACCCGGGAGCTGTTCCTGCCGGGCGGCGCCCTGCCGGTGGTCGGCTCCACCTTCAAGAACCCGGACCTGGCCGCCACGTACGCGGAGCTCGCCCGCAAGGGCACCGGCGCGCTCTACCGCGGCCCGATCGCCGAGGACATCGTGCGGACCGTCCGCAAGCCCCCGGTGGACCCGGCGGCCACCCGCAACGTCAGGCCCGGCGACCTGACCACCGCGGACCTGCGCGCGTACGGGACCAAGCGGCAGGACCCGACCCGGATCGGCTACCGGGGCCTGGACGTCTACAGCATGGCCCCCTCCTCCTCCGGCGGCACCACCGTCGGCGAGGCGCTGAACATCCTGGAACGCACCGACCTCTCGCGGCTCTCCGAGGCCCAGTACCTGCACCGCTTCATCGAGGCCTCGAGGATCTCCTTCGCCGACCGGGGCCGCTGGGTCGGCGACCCGGCCGCCGAGGACGTGCCGACGAGGGAACTGCTCTCCCAGCGGTTCGCCGACTCGAGGGCCTGCCTGATCAAGCCCGACCGGGCGCTGACCAGTCCGCTGGCCCCCGGGGACCCGCGCCGTCCGGAGCCCTGCGCCACCACCGGCCAGGCGGCGCCCACCACCTACGAGGGGGAGAACACCACCCATCTGACGGTCGCCGACCGCTGGGGCAACGTGGTGTCCTACACCCTGACCATCGAGTCCACCGGAGGCAGCGCGATCACCGTCCCGGGCCGCGGCTTCCTGCTCAACAACGAGCTGACCGACTTCTCCTTCGCCCCGGCAGCGCCCGGTGTCCCGGACCCGAACCTGCCCGGTCCCGGCAAGCGGCCGCGGTCCTCCATGTCGCCGACGATCGTGCTCGAACACGGGAAGCCGGTGCTCGCCCTGGGATCCCCGGGCGGCGCCACCATCATCACCACCGTCCTGCAGACGCTGACCGGCCACCTGGACCGGGGCCTGCCGCTGGTCGACGCGATCGCCGCGCCGCGCGCCAGCCAGCGCAACCAGACCACCACCGAGCTGGAGCCGGGACTGTGGAACAGCCCGGTCCGGGCGGAGCTGGAGGCGCTCGGCCAGGGCTTCCGGCAGAACCCGGAGATCGGCGCCGCGACCGCTGTGCAGCGGCTGCCGGACGGCCGCTGGCTGGCGGCGGCGGAGACCAGCCGCCGGGGCGGCGGCTCGGCGATGGTGGTCCACCCGCACGGCACGCCGTAGGAGCCGAAGGACGCACCGCGACCGCTCAGACGGCGGTGAGGATCCTCGGGCCGTCGGCGGTGATCGCGACCGTGTGCTCCGCGTGCGCGGCGCGGCTGCCGTCGACGGTGCGCAGGGTCCAGCCGTCCCCGTCGCACGTGTAGTCGTCGGTGCCGCCCGCGGTCAGCATCGGCTCGATCGCGAGCACCATGCCGGGGCGCAGCTTCATGCCGCGCCCCGGCGGGCCCTCGTTGGGCACGCCCGGGTCCTCGTGCATGCGGCGGCCGATGCCGTGGCCCCCGAAACCGTCGGGGATGCCGTAGCCGGCGGCGCGGCAGACCGTGCCCACCGCGTGGGCGATGTCGCCGATCCGGTTGCCGGGCACGGCCGCCGCGATGCCGGCGGCCAGGGCCGCCTCAGCCGTCTCGATGAGCCGCAGGTCGGCGGGTCGGGGCCGGCCGACGGTGAAGGTCACCGCCGCGTCGCCGACCCAGCCGCCGAGCCGGGCCCCGCAGTCGATGCTGACCAGGTCCCCGTCGCGCAGCCGGTACGGGCCGGGGATGCCGTGCACGATCGCGTCGTTGACCGAGGCGCAGATCACGGCGGGGAAGGGCACCGGCGCGAACTTCGGCCGGTAGCCGAGGAAGGGGGAGGCCGCACCGGCCTCCCGGAGCACGGCGCGGGCCACCGCGTCCAGGTCCGCCAGGGAGAGCCCGACCCGGGCGCTCTCCCGCACGGCCGCGAGGGTTTGGGCGACGACGCGGCCGGCGGCGCGCATCTCGTCGATCGACTGGTCCGTCTTGAGTTCCACCATGCCAATAACTATACCGGTATAACTGTAACGGGATACTTATTGGCGGGCGGGGTAGGATGAGGGCATGGTCCGCACCCCCCTGACCCCCGAAGAGCGCGAACGCGGCGAGCGGCTGGGCGCACTGCTGCGCGAAGCACGCGGCGCGCGCAGCATGGTCGAGATCGCGGCCGGAGCCGGGCTCTCGGCCGAGACCCTCCGCAAGATCGAGACCGGCCGGGCGCCGACCCCCGCCTTCTTCACGGTGGCGGCCCTCGCCGAGGTCCTCGGGCTCTCCCTGGACGAGGTGCTGCGCCGCTGCGCGCCCGCGCCCATGCCCGTACCGGCCTGAGAACACCCGCCTCGGGGGAGTGTCCGGCGGCCGAACGGCCCCATGGGCGGTGCGGGCGCCGGGGTCCGGGGCAAGCGTGAGGGCGTGTCAGCCACGAACGCATCCCAGCGACTCGGTTTCGGACTCCTCGGCGCGCTCCTCGCGGGAGGCCTGCTGCTGGCAGCCTGCGCCGCGCCCGACGACCGGGCGTCGCCGTCGGGCGCGCCCGGCGCGAGCGCGCGCGGCCGCTAGCCGGCGGGCGTCCGCGGCCGGACCCCGGCGCGGTCGCACCCCGGGCAGGACCTAGGGTTCCGGCATGGACCTCGCAGAGCTGGGCAAGGCGCGCTACGTCAGTCTCACCACCTTCCGCAAGGACGGCACGCCCGTGGCGACACCGGTGTGGGCGGTGGCCGACGGCGCGGAGCTGTACGTGTGGACGCGCAGCGATTCGTGGAAGGTCAAGCGGATCCGCAACAGCGGACGGGTCGCCGTCACCGCCTGTGACGTGCGCGGACGGGTCGTGGAAGGGGCGCCCGTGCACGAGGGCGAGGCCAGGCTGCTCGACGAGGCGGGCCTGAAGCGGGTGCGCGGGCTCATGCTGCGCAAGTACACCTGGCAGTTCTGGATGGTGGACGTGCCGGCGATGCTGGCGCGGCGGGGGCGGCGGCCGCACACCGCGATCGCCGTCAAGCTTTGAGGTGCCCGTAGCCCGCCCGTAACACAGGTGGGGTGCAATGCGGTCATGGAGACCGCGACTTCGCTGGTGATCAGTCAGTTCGCCGAGTACCTGCGGGGGTTGACCTGGCGACTGGATCCCGGGGCAGGCTGGTACGGGGAGTTCCTGCGCCGGGATCCGGACGGCGTGCGGGCCTGTCTCGAGGGGGCCGCGATACCCCCGTGGGACGTGGTCGAGTCCCTCCTGCGGGACCTGGCGGCGCTGCGGGGCGAGGAGCTCGCGGCGCGGGAGGGCGTGTACGCGGCCCGGCTGCGGGAGTCGGCGGTCGCCGCGTGGGACGGGCTGCCGGGCGGTGCGGAGCGGCTCCGGGCCGAGTGCGCGGAGGCTGCCGCGCAGCAGGCCGCCGCGCGGGAGGCGGTGCGGGGCCTGACGGTCCGGCTCGGCGGCGCCGACGGCCCGGCCGAGGCGGACGCCCTCGCCCGGGAGCTCTCCTGGAGCCAGGACGACGCGGCCCGCGCCGCGGCCCGCCACGCGGACCTGGCGACCCGCCTGTCGGCCCGTGGGCCCGACGCGCAGGCTTCGGCGTGGCCCGCGGCCAAGGCTCCGGCGCAGTCCCGCGCCCAGGCTTCGGCCGGGCCCCACGCCGAGGCCCCGGCGGAGTCCCGTGCCCAGGCTTCGGCGTGGCCGCCCGCCGAGGCTCCGGCGCAGTCCCGCGCCCAGGCTTCGGCCTGGCCGCCCGCCGAGGCCCCGGCGCAGTCCCGCGCCCAGGCTTCGGCCGGGCCCCACGCCGAGGCCCCGGCGGAGTCCCGCGCCCAGGCTTCGGCGTGGCCGCCCGCCGAGGCTCCGGCGCAGTCCCGCGCCCAGGCTTCGGCCTGGCCGCCCGCCGAGGCTTCGGCGTCGGCCCGCGCCCACGCTCCGGGGACACCGCGCGCCGAGCCTTCGGCATTAGTCCGCGCCCAGGCTTCGGGGACCGGACCCGCCGAGGCTTCGGGTGGGTACCGAGCCGGGGCTTCTGCGGGGCAGCTGTCCGAGGGGTCGGCGTCGGGGCGCGTTCAGTCCGCGGCGGCTGCGGACCGGCCGCACGCCGGGGCGTCGATGTCGGCGCCGGCCGGCGCCTGGGTGGAGGCGCCCGCCGAGGCCCCGGCGTCGGACGGGGGCGGGGGCGGTGGGGCGGCGCAGCGGCGGGGGGCCGTGGAGCGGGCCGAGGGGCGGTGGCTGCGGGGGCGGCGGGGCGGGGGTGCGCGGTATGCCGGGATGGCGGGTGCCGGGGCGCAGGGCTTCGTGCCGCCGCCGGGGGAGCCGGCCGCGGCGGACGGTGCGGGCTTCGGCGTGCCCGCGCCGCGCGGGGCCCGCTTCGGGTGGGGGACGGCGGAGCCGGAAGCCCCCGTCCCGGTCGCGGCCCCGTCGGCCGGGGACCCGTTCGCGCAGCCCCCGGCCGAGGACGCGCGGGCGGTGGTCGGGGAGTTGACCGCCCTGCGCGCGCAGGGGCGCGGCGGCGAGGCCCACGCGCTGCTCTGCGAGATCGCGGGCTGGCCCGCGGACCGGCTGCCCGGCCTCGCCGACCGGCTGTCCCGCGCCGGGCTCGCGGCCGACTGGGCCACCCTGCTGTGGGAGGCGGCCTCGCTGCCGCCGGTCCGGCTCGCCGCGGCCGCGGCAGCCCTGGGCGCGGCCGGCCGGGAGGCCGACAGCGACCGGCTGCTGCGCCAGGGCGCGGCCCGCCCCACCGCCGAGATCGCCGACGCGGCGCTCGCCCTCGGCGCCTCCGGCCGGACCCGCGAGGCCGACACCCTGCTCGGCGCCTTCGTCCGGGTCCGCACCGCGGAGGAGGCCGCAGCCCTCGCCCGCCGGGACCCGGGGTGGTTCACCCCCCGGCTGCTCCAGGCCGCCGCGGAGACCTCCGCGGCCCACCATCGGGACCTGGTCCACGCCCTCCGCGTGGCCGGCCTCGCCACGGCGTAAACCGCCCGCCGCCTGACCGCAAACGACCGCGGGGCGACGTAACTTGATCGACTACTCCAACCGCGCAACGCGGTCTTGCCCCGCGCTGTGACGAGGCCTACGTTCTACTCCCTACGGACACCGTCTACGTGCGTAGAACCAGGCGTTCCCGTCGCGAGGAGCAGCTCATGGCCCAAGTCGTCCGCGCCGCGCTGGTCCAGGCCACCTGGACCGGAGACACCGAATCGATGATCGCCAAACACGAGGAGCACGCCCGGCGGGCCGCCGCCCAGGGTGCGCGGATCATCGGCTTCCAGGAGGTGTTCAACGCCCCCTACTTCTGCCAGGTCCAGGAGCCCGAGCACTACCGCTGGGCCGAGGCCGTCCCGGACGGCCCGACCGTGCGCCGCATGCAGGAGCTCGCCCGCGAGACCGGCATGGTCATCGTCGTCCCGGTCTTCGAGCTGGAGAGCGAGGGCTTCTACTACAACACCGCGGCCGTCATCGACGCCGACGGCAGCTATCTCGGGAAGTACCGCAAACACCACATCCCGCAGGTCAAGGGCTTCTGGGAGAAGTACTACTTCCGCCCGGGCAACCTCGGCTGGCCGGTCTTCGACACCGCCGTCGGACGCGTCGGCGTGTACATCTGCTACGACCGCCACTTCCCGGAGGGCTGGCGCCAACTGGGCCTGGCCGGAGCGCAGCTCGTCTACAACCCCTCCGCCACCCACCGGGGCCTCTCCGCCTACCTCTGGCAGCTGGAACAGCCCGCCGCGGCCGTCGCCAACGAGTACTTCATCGCCGCGATCAACCGCATCGGCCAGGAGGAGTACGGAGACAACGACTTCTACGGCACCAGCTACTTCGTGGACCCGCGCGGCCAGTTCGTCGGGGAGCCGGCCAGCGACAAGGAGGAGGAACTCCTCGTACGGGACCTCGACTTCGACCTGATCAAGGAGGTCCGCGACCAGTGGGCCTTCTACCGCGACCGCCGCCCCGACGCCTACGGAGGGCTCGTACAGCCGTGACCAACCCGATGCCCCTGCACAGCCGCCACGCCGCCGTCCTGCCCGACTGGCTCGCGCTCTACTACGGCCGCCCGGTCGAACTCACCCACGGCGAGGGCCGCCACGTCTGGGACGCCGACGGCAACCGCTACCTCGACTTCTTCGGCGGCATCCTCACCACGATGACCGCCCACGCCCTGCCCGAGGTGACCAAGGCGGTCTCCGAGCAGGCCGGGCGGATCATCCACTCCTCCACCCTGTACCTGAACCGCCCCATGATCGAGCTGGCCGAACGGGTCGCCGCGCTCTCCGGCATCCCCGACGCCCGGGTCTTCTTCACCACCTCGGGCACCGAGGCCAACGACACCGCGCTGCTGCTCGCGACGACGTACCGCCGCTCCAACCAGATCCTGGCGATGCGCAACAGCTACCACGGCCGGTCCTTCTCCACCGTGTCCATCACGGGCAACCGGGGCTGGTCCCCGACCAGCCTCTCGCCGCTCCAGACGTACTACGTCCACGGCGCCGTCCGCAGCCGCGGCCCCTTCGCGGACCTCGACGACACCGCCTTCACCGCCGCGGCCGTCGCCGACCTCGAGGACGTCCTCGGCCAGGCCCGCGGGGGAGTGGCCGCGCTCATCGCCGAGCCGATCCAGGGCGTCGGCGGGTTCACCTCCCCGCCCGACGGCCTGTACGGGGCCTTCCGCGAGGTCCTGGACCGGCACGGCATCCTGTGGATCAGCGACGAGGTGCAGACCGGCTGGGGCCGCACCGGGGAGCACTTCTGGGGCTGGCAGGCACACGGCCAGAACGGTCCGCCGGACATCCTCACCTTCGCCAAGGGCATCGGCAACGGCATGTCGGTGGGCGGGGTCGTGGCCCGCCCCGAGGTGATGAACTGCCTGGACTCCCACTCCATCTCCACCTTCGGCGGTTCCCCGGTCACCATGGCGGCCGGCCTCGCCAACCTCACGTACCTGCTGGAGCACGACCTCCAGGGCAACGCCCGCCGCGTCGGCGGCCTCCTCCTGGAGCGGCTGCGCGCCATCGCCGCGCACGTGCCCGCCGTACGGGAGGTCCGCGGCCGGGGCCTGATGGCCGGACTGGAACTGACCAGGCCCGGCACCGACCAGGCCGACCCGGACGCCGCCGCGGCGGTGCTGGAGGCCGCCCGCGAGGGCGGTCTGCTCATCGGCAAGGGCGGCGGCCACAACACCAGCGTGCTGCGCATCGCCCCGCCGCTCTCCCTCACCGTCGCGGAGGCGGAAGAGGGCGCCGAGATCCTCGAACAGGCATTGCGCACCATCCAGTAGGGGGACGTACATGAGCATCCGCACCCTGATCAGCGGCGGCCTCGTCGTCACCGCCGCCGACGAACTGCACGCGGACGTCCTCGTCGAGGACGGCCGGGTGGCGGCCCTCGCCGCGCACGGCTCGGCGGCCGCCGCGGCCTGGACGGCCGACCGTACGATCGACGCGAGCGGGAAGTACGTGATCCCGGGCGGGGTCGACGCGCACACCCACATGGAGCTTCCCTTCGGCGGCACCTCCGCCTCGGACACCTTCGAGACCGGAACCCGGGCCGCCGCCTGGGGCGGCACCACCACCATCGTCGACTTCGCCGTGCAGAGCGTGGGCCACTCCCTGCGCGAGGGCCTCGACACCTGGTACGACAAGGCCGACGGCAAGTGCGCCGTCGACTACGCCTTCCACATGATCCTCTCGGACGTCAACGAGGGCACCCTCAAGGAGATGGACCTCCTGGTCGGGGAGGGGGTCACCTCGTTCAAGCTGTTCATGGCCTACCCGGGCGTCTTCTACAGCGACGACGGGCAGATCCTGCGGGCCATGCAGCGGGCCTCCGGCAACGGCGGGCTGATCATGATGCACGCCGAGAACGGCATCGCCATCGACGTGCTCGTCGAGCAGGCGCTGGCCCGCGGGGAGACCGACCCCCGCCACCACGGCGAGGTCCGCAAGGTGCTCCTGGAGGCGGAGGCCACCCACCGGGCCATCCAGCTCGCCCGGGTCGCCGGCTCGCCCCTGTACGTGGTCCACGTCTCGGCGGAGGAGGCGGTGGCCGAGCTGGCCGCCGCCCGCGACAAGGGCCTGCCCGTCTTCGGGGAGACCTGCCCGCAGTACCTCTTCCTGTCCACCGACAACCTCGCGGAGCCCGACTTCCAGGGCGCCAAGTACGTGTGCTCCACCCCGCTGAGGCCGCGCGAGCACCAGGCGGCGCTGTGGCGGGGGCTGCGGACCAACGACCTCCAGGTGGTCTCCACCGACCACTGCCCCTTCTGCTTCCGGGGCCAGAAGGAGCTGGGCCGAGGGGACTTCTCCAAGATCCCGAACGGGCTGCCGGGGGTGGAGAACCGGATGGACCTCCTCCATCAGGCCGTGCTGGACGGGCACATCAGCCGCCGCCGCTGGATCGAGATCGCCTGCGCGACCCCGGCCCGGATGTTCGGCCTCTATCCGCAGAAGGGCACCATCGCGCCGGGCTCCGACGCCGACATCGTCCTCTACGATCCGCACGCCGAGCAGGTCATCTCCGCCGAGACGCACCACATGAACGTGGACTACTCGGCGTACGAGGGCAGGCGGATCACCGGACGCGTCGACACCGTGCTCTCGCGCGGCGAACTCGTCATCGACCGGCGCGAGTACGCCGGCCGGCCCGGCCACGGCGTCTTCATCCCCCGCTCCACATGCCAGTACCTGTAAGCCCGTAAGGAGCCGCCCGTATGGACTTCGGCCTCGTCCTGCAGACCGACCCGCCCGCCTCACAGGTCGTCAGCCTCATGCGCCGTGCCGAGCGCAACGGCTTCCGCTACGGCTGGACCTTCGACTCCGCCGTGCTGTGGCAGGAGCCCTTCGTCATCTACAGCCAGATCCTGGAGCACACCCAGGAGATGCACGTCGGCCCGATGGTCACCAACCCGGGCACCCGCACCTGGGAGGTCACCGCCTCCACCTTCGCCACGCTCAACGACATGTTCGGCAACCGCACCGTGTGCGGGATCGGCCGCGGGGACTCGGCGATGCGGGTCGCGGGGCGCGCGCCGAACACCCTGGCCCGGCTCGGCGAGGCCATCGGCGTGATCCGCGACCTCGCCGAGGGCCGCGAGGCCGAGGTGGACGGCAAGCCGTTGCGGATCCCCTGGATCAGGGACGGCAGGCTGCCCGTCTGGATGGCCGCGTACGGGCCGAAGGCCCTGGCCCTGGCCGGGCAGAAGGCCGACGGGTTCATCCTCCAGCTCGCCGACCCGTACCTCACGGAGTGGATGGTCAAGTCGGTCCGCGAGGCCGCCGTGGAGGCCGGCCGGGACCCGGCGGAGATCACCATCTGCGTGGCGGCTCCCGCGTACGTGGGCGAGGACCTGGCGCACGCCCGCGACCAGTGCCGGTGGTTCGGCGGCATGGTCGGCAACCACGTCGCCGACCTGGTCTCCCGCTACGGCGAGCACTCCTCGATGGTCCCGGACGAGCTGACCGAGTACGTCAAGTCCCGCCAGGGCTACGACTACAGCCACCACGGGCGCGCCGGGAACCCGTCGGCGGACTTCGTGCCCGACGAGATCGTCGACCGCTTCTGCCTGCTGGGTCCGCCCGAGGCCCATGTCGAGAAGCTCCGGGCGCTGCGCGCCCTCGGCGTCGACCAGTTCGCCGTCTACGACATGCACGACGCGAAGGAGGCCACGATCGACGCCTACGGCGAGCACGTCATCCCGGCGGTCAACGGCTGACGGCCGGGACCGGCCCCGGCCTGGGGTCAGCCGGTGCAGGTGATGGAGAAGGGGACCGGGTTGGAGGTGGTGCGGGTGGGACTCTGGAGTTCCACGGCCATCCCGGTGGTCAGGGTGCCGACCTTCGCGTAGGTCGTCAGCCGCACGGTGTCGTGGCCGGCGGGCTCGGCCTCGTCCCCGATGGACATGGTGCGCCAGTGCGGATCGACCACCGAGCCGTCGCCGGACACCCAGCGGTAGGAAATCAGGGTCGGCTCCGAGGCGGTGAACGTCGCGGTGAACGACGGGGCCCGGCTCTCGGGGGTCGGGCAGCTGCCGGTGTAGGTGGTGTTCTCGCCCGCCACCGACATCCGAACGCCCGAACCGGGGGCGGCGTCCGCGGTGTTCCCGCCGAGGGCGTGGACCAGCCCGGCGGCGACCAGGACGCAGGCGGCCGCGCCGGCCGCGGCGAAGGCCGCCGTACGGCGTTTGAGGGGCGGGGCCGCGGGTGCCGCGGGCGCGGACACGGGTGCGGGTGCGGTCGCGGGCGGTGCGTGCGCGGCGGCCGGGGCGGGCGCCGGCTCGACGGGCTCCGCGGGCTCGCCGGGCCCGGCCGGCTCCGCGGGGGTGGTGGCCGCGGCCGGTGCCGGTGCCGGAGCGGGAACCGGAGCCGCCGCGGGAACCGGAGCCGCCGCGGAGACGGGTGGCGGGGCCGTGGCGGGCTCGGCCGGTTCCCCGGGCGCGGGCAGGACCCGTGCGGCGGCGGTGGGGGCGTCCGGTTCGTGGGCGATCTCCCGCAGGGCCGCGGCGGCTTCGGCCGCGGGCGTCCGCTCGGCCGGGTCCTTGCGGAGCAGTCCGGCGATGACCGGGGCGAGCGCGCCGGCCCGGGTCGGTACCGGCGGCTCCTCGTCCACGACCGCCCGCAGGGTGCTCAGCGCGGTGTCCTGCCGGAACGGGGAGACCCCCTCCACGGCCGCGTACAGCAGCACGCCGAGCGACCACAGGTCCGACCCGGGGCCCGAGGGGCGGCCCAGCGCCCGCTCCGGCGGCAGGTACTCGGGGGAGCCGACCACCTCGCCGGTCATGGTCAGCGAGGTGCTGCCCTCGACCATCGCGATCCCGAAGTCGCTGAGCACCACCCGCCCGTCCTCGGCGAGCAGCACGTTCGCCGGCTTCACGTCGCGGTGCTCCACCCCGACGGCGTGCGCGGCGCGCAGCGCGCTCAGCACCTGCGCGCCGATGTGCGCGGCGCGGCGCGGGGCCAGCGGCCCCTCGGCGCGCAGTAGGTCGGCCAGGGACTGCCCGCGGACCAGCTCCATGACGATCCAGGGCCGGTCGTCCTCCATGACCACGTCGTGGAGGACGACCACGTTGCGGTCGGGTATCCGGGCCGCCGCCCACGCCTCCCGCTCCAGCCTGCTGTACATCCGCGCGACGTCGGCGGACCGCAGGTGGGCCGGGACCCGGACCTCCTTGACGGCGACCTCGCGGTGCAGGGTCTCGTCGCGGGCCCGCCACACGGTGCCCATGCCGCCCTCGCCGAGCCGGGACAGCAGCCGGTAGCGCCCGGCGACCAGCCGTTCCCCGGCCGGCGTATCCGGGGCGGCCGGGGTGGTGGTGGCCGCCGTCACGGTGACGCCGGTCGCGGCCGTGCCCGCGGTGGCGGCCGTGAGCGCGGCGTCCGTCACGGTCTCGGATTCCTCGTTGTGCATGGGGGCGGTTCTCCCTCTGGTCGCCTGCCGACGCGAACATCACGTACGGACCGGGGACCCCGGTTCAACGGGGTGCCCGGAAATTTTCGAAATGGTTGAACCGAACACCTTCGTGTCGGCGTGTTGCTGTCTACGAGGAGTCAGCAGGCGTCTTTTTCAAGGAGTGTGGAGTGCCTTCGGTCATCGTTGGACGCACGGGCCCCTTCACCGGGCAGAGCGTGGTCCTGGGCGGCGAGCCCGTCAGCTTCGGACGCAAGAGCGACAACGGCGTCGTGATCGTCAGCCCCAGTGCCTCCAGGCTGCACGCCGAGATCGTGGGCGAGGACGCCGGTTTCGTCCTCTACGACCGGGACAGCCGCAACGGCACCTTCGTCAACGACCAGCGCGTCACGCGGCATGTGCTGCGTCCGAACGACTGCATCCGGATCGGCGACGAAACCTTCCTCTACGAGGCCCAGGACGCCATGGAGACGGTCATCGACCTCTCCCTCCTGGACGTGCCGCGGCCGAGCGCCGCCGACCCCGGCACGCTGCGGGTCACCATCACCGGCGGCGGCCCGGTGGGCCTCGCCTTCGCCCTGGCGCTCGACGAGATGCTGCCCGGGCGGACCGCCATCACCCTCTACGACGGGCGCTGGACCAGGAAGGGCTCCTCGGTCGTCTGGAAGGACGAGACCCAGGGGAACTTCCGCCGCCAGCAGGTGGTGACCGTCCAGAGCCGGCAGTACCTCGCCCTGCCCGAGGAGGTGCTCGCCGCCCTGTTCGACGACGGCGGCGCCTACTCCGAGATGTGGCCCGTCGGCCCGGACTCGGTCGAAGGCCGCCCGCCCCGCAACATCCGCATCGCCCACATCGAGGACCGGCTGCTGGACCTGGCGGGACGCAAGCCGTCGATCCGCCTCGTCCCCCGGCGCTTCGACGCGGCGCAGGAGCAGCACCGGATCACCCAGGAGCACGTCCTGGTGGTCGCCGAGGGCGGCCGCTCCCGCACCCGGGAGCACTACGCCGACCGGTTCGGCACGGCCGACGCCTCGATCTACTCCCTCGACGGCGAGCACCTCCAGGACATCGTGCTGGGGCTGCGCGTCAAGTCCGGGCTGCCGGACCCGATGAGCGTGCTGCTCACCGTGTCGCAGAACCGCTTCCTGCTCAACTCGCTGCGCGGCGAGGGCTTCTTGAACATGCGCCTCACCCGGGAGGAGGCCAAGAGCGTCATCGGGATCGACCCGGTCCGGCACGTCTTCGAGGAGTGCATCGCCGCCCGCCCCTGCCTGATGAGCCGGCAGGAGGAGGACAACGAGTTCCGCTGCCCCACCCACGGCACCCTCTTCCTGCCCGCCCTGCTGCGCAGCTCGCCGCTGTGGAAGGAGATCCGGCAGGGCCTCAGCCTGTTCGGGGTGGCCGAGGAGGACCTGTCCGCGATCACCTCGTTCCGGTTGGACATGGTGCAGCGCCCGCGGTTCACCGCACAGCTGCACCGGCCGACCGCGACCGCCCCGGGCACCTACGGCTTCCTGCTGGGCGACGCGGCCAACGCCATCCACTTCTGGCCGGGCCGCGGCCTCAACAGCGGCCTCGCCTCGGCCACGTCGCTGGCGCGCTCGCTCAGCCGCGCCTGGCGGGGCAAGCCGCTGCGGGACGCCGACTTCATCCGGCACGAGGCGGCCATGTCCATGCTCCAGTACCGGCACAAGAGCCGGGCCTGGAACGCCATGGTGACCACCGACGAGCAGGGCGTCACCCGCGCCATCAAGGACATCATCGCGCGCAGCGCCGAGACCGGCGGGGGCGCGGACGCCGGCGCCGGTGCCCGGACCGGCGGGGGCGCGGACGGGAGCGACCTGGACGCACTGCTGGACCGGATGGCCGGGATCCGCGAACGGCTGGCGCCCCGTATGCCCGGCCTGCCCGGCGACGGGGAACTGCGCTCCCACCTCGCCTCGATCGCCCCGGGCACCCTGCGCACCCTGCGGGAGAGCGGCGCCTGGGACACCCTGATCGTCGGCGGCGAGGAGGCCGACATCGACCTCTTCTACCAGTCGGACTCCCCGGTCTTCGTCCCCCGCCCGGCCGACCCCCGCAGCCCGTCCCCCGTCGGCTGACTCCGGCGGGGCCGCCCACCGGGACGTGCGCGTCCTTCCGGTGGGCGGCGCCGGGGCGATTCACCCCGGATACACCCGGAGTCCAGCCGTCCGTCGGGAATTGTCGGTGGGGTTTGCCGTCCGGGCGTGATGTGATGGGCGCATGATCGATGAGTTCCTTACCCATGGCCTGTCCGACGTGGAAGAGGCCGTCCGCAAGGCGGCGGCGATCGAGATCATGCCGAGGTTCCGGCAGCTCGCCGACCACGAGGTCGACGAGAAGAGCGGACCGCACGACCTGGTGACGGTGGCCGACCGCAAGGCCGAGGAGCACCTCACCGCCTCGCTGCAGAGGCTGCTCCCCGGCTCGGCCGTGGTGGGCGAGGAGGCGGTGCACGCCGACCCGACGGTGTACGGGGCGCTGCGCGCCGACGCCCCGGTGTGGATCGTGGACCCGGTCGACGGCACCCGCCAGTTCGTCTCCGGCGACCCGGCCTTCTGCACCCTGGTGGCGCTGGCCCACCGCGGGGAGATCCTCGCCTCCTGGACCTTCGCCCCGGCGCTGGAGGAGCTGGCCACCGCGGTGCGCGGGCAGGGCGCCTTCGTCAACGGGGAGCGCATCCGCAGCGGCTCGCCCGAGGCGGGCGCGGAGCTGCGGGTCGCCATGGCGCACCCCCTGTACACCTCCGAGGAGGACAAGCGGACCCTGGGCCGGCTGGAGGTGCCCGGCGTGGCCGCCAGGCCCTGCGGATCGGCCGGCCTGGAGTACCTGAAGGTGGCCCGCGGCGAGATGGACGCCCTTGCCTTCACCTGGCCCTCGGCCTGGGACCACGCGGCCGGACTGCTGCTGGTCGCCGAGGCCGGGGGGACGCAGAGCACCGTCGAGGGGGTCCCCTTCCGGGTGGACCGGGACAACGCGCTGCCGTTCGCCGTGGGACGCGACGAGGCCACGACGGTCCGCATCCGGGACCTGCTGCGCGGCTAGCCGCCCCGGTGCCGTGACCGGGGGCGCGTCAAGCCGGAATATCCTGGGGGCGGTGGCGCCGCCGGACGAAGGAGTCGCAAGTGCCGTCGATTCTCGATGCGGTCGTGGTGGGGGCGGGGCCCAACGGGCTGACAGCCGCCGTCGAACTCGCCCGGCGGGGGTTCTCGGTGGCCCTCTTCGAAGCCGCGGACACGGTCGGCGGCGGGGCCCGGACCGAGGAGCTCACCCTCCCGGGCTTCCGCCACGACCCCTGCTCGGCCGTACACCCGCTCGGCGCGGGCTCGCCGGTCTTCGCGACGATGCCGCTGAAGCGGTACGGCCTGGAGTGGCTGCACCCGCCGCTGCCGATGGCGCACCCCTTCGACGACGGCACGGCGGCCGTCCTGTCCCGCTCGGTCGCCGAGACGGCGGCGTCCTTCGGGCCGCGCGACGCCGGCGCCTACCGGCGCCTCGTCGAGCCGTTCCTCGGCAGGTGGGACACCCTGGCCCGGGACTTCATGTCGCTGCCCGGCACCGCGCTGCCCCGCGACCCCCTCACCCTCGCCCGCTTCGGGCTCACCGGGCTGCCGCCCGCCACCTGGCTGCTGCGCCGCTTCCGCGACGAGCGGGCCCGCGCCCTGTTCGCCGGGCTGGTGGCGCACGTCATCGCCCCGCTCGACGGGATCGCCACCAGCGCCGTGGGCCTCGTCTTCGCGCTGGCCGCGCACGCCAACGGCTGGCCGATGCCGCGCGGCGGCTCGCAGGCCGTCTCCGACGCCCTCGCCGCGTACCTGCGCGACCTCGGCGGCTCCGTCCACACCGGCTTCGAGGTCAAGCGGCTCGACGACCTCCCGCCCGCCCGCGCCTACGTGTTCGACACCTCGCCGACCGCGCTGGCCCGCATCGCCCGCCTGGGCCGCGCCTACGACGGCTACCGGTACGGAGCCGCCGTTTACAAGATCGACTACGCGCTCGACGGGCCGGTCCCGTGGACCGCCGAGGAGCCGCGCCGGGCGGGGACCGTCCAGATCGGCCCGCGCACCCGTGACATCGACGCGGCCCTGCAGCTGGCCTCCGGCGGCCGGGCCCCGCGCACGCCCTTCCTCATCACCGCCCAGCCCAGCCTGGTCGACCCCGGCCGCGCACCCGAGGGCAAGCACGTCTTCTGGGCGTACGGCCACGTGCCCAAGGGCTGGCAGGGCGACCTCACCGACGCCGTCGAGCGCCAGCTGGAGCGCTTCGCACCGGGCTTCCGCGACCTGGTCCTGGCCCGCGCCACGGCCGGCCCGCCCGAGCTGGCCGCCCGCAACCCCAACTACGTCGGCGGGGACATCGCCTGCGGCGCGGCCTCGGGGCTCCAGCTCCTGCTGCGCCCCAAGCTCAGCCTCTCCCCGTACACGACGGCCAACCCGGCGGTCTTCCTGTGCTCCTCGGCGACGCCTCCCGGCCCGGGCGTGCACGGGATGTCCGGCCACAACGCGGCCAAGGCCGTGTGGCGCCACCTGCGAAAGGACTCCTGATGCCGCGCATCACCCTGGTCCGCGGCGACATCACCGCCGAGCGGGCCGACGCCATCGTCAACGCCGCCAACTCCTCCCTGCTCGGCGGCGGCGGGGTCGACGGCGCCATCCACCGGCGCGGCGGCCCGGAGATCCTCGCCGCGTGCGAGGACCTGCGCCGCTCGCACTACGGCAAGGGCCTGCCGACGGGCCGCGCGGTGGCCACCACCGCCGGCCGGCTGCCGGCGGAGCACGTGATCCACACCGTCGGCCCGGTCTGGTCGCGCGAGGAGGACCGCTCGGAGCTGCTGGCCTCCTGCTACCGGGAATCCCTGCGGGTCGCCGACGGGCTGGGGGCCCGTACGGTCGCCTTCCCGGCCATCTCCACCGGGATCTACGGGTGGCCCCTGGACGACGGCGCGCGGATCGCCGTGCAGACCGTACGGGCGGCCCGGACCGAGGTCGAGGAGGTCCGCTTCGTCCTCTTCGACGACAAGGCCCACGCGGCCTTCACGGCGGCCGTCGAGGCCGCCCGGTAGCAGGCCCTACGGGGCGGACCGGAAGCGGTTGCGGTACTCCGTCGGGGTCGTGTCGAGCCGGCGGCGGAAGGCGCGGATCAGGGTGTCCGTCGTGTGGAAGCCGCAGGCGGACGCGACGCGTTCGAGGGTGGCGTCCGTGGACTCGAGCTGGTTGCGCGCCACTTCGACGCGGGCCGACTCGACGTAGGCCGCCGGGGTCATGCCCAGTTCCGTCTTGAAGATCCGGGTCAGCTGCCGTTCGCTCACGTGGGCGTGGGCGGCGAGGTCGGTGACGGTGAGCGGCGCGGCGATGTTGCGCGTGATGTGGTGGCGCAGGTCCTCCACGCGGCGCGTCGTCGAGACGGGTTCGAGCGGGACGCTGAACTGGCTCTGCCCGCCCGGCCGCTTCAGGTACATCACCAGCTGCCGGGCGATGCGCAGGGCGACGGCCTCGCCGAAGTCGTCGGCGACCAGGGCCAGTGACAGGTCGAGGCAGGCGCTGATGCCCGCGCCGGTCCACACGTCCTGGTCGCGGATGAAGATCGGGTCGGCGTCGACCTCGATGGCGGGGTGCTCGGCGGCGAGCTGCCGCGCCGTCGACCAGTGGGTCGTGGCGCGCTTGCCGTCCAGCAGCCCGGCGTCCGCGAGGATGTGGGCGCCCACGCAGACGGACGCGATGCGCCGGGCCCGGCCGGCGAGCGCCTTCACCCGGGTGACCACGGCGGGGTCGCTCACGGCGTGCACCCGTCCCCGGTCGTCGAGTTCGACCGAGCCGGGCACCAGGAGGGTGTCGATGCTCCGCCCCGAGGCCACCTCGCGGAAGGTGGTGTCGGGAAGGACGCGCACCCCGGCGGAGGTCGTGACGGGATCCATGGTCTCGGCGGCCAGGACCACGCGGTAGCCCGCCGCGTCGCCCACCTCGCGCCGCAGCAGGGAGAACACCTCGGGCGGCCCGGTGACGTCCAGCAGGTCGACGCCGTCGAAGAGGACGATGACGACGAGGCGGCTGACGGTGCTCAACTGGTCTCCGTTCGGCGGGGCTCGCACCCGATGTCCGTATCTGCAAGTCGGATGACATTGCCGACACTCCTGGCGGGTCATAGCGTTCCATACACGGCCGCCGAGCAGCGGCGGGCCCCCTGTCAACGCCACTTCCGAGGACGGTACTTCCATGTCTGCCACCACCCTGCGCGAGCTCAACGGCTTCGACCCGACCCCGGCTTCGCCGGCCGACGCGACGCTGATCCTGGTCGACTACCAGAACACCTACACCCGCGGCGTGCTGGAGCTGGCGGGCTGGCGCTCCGCCCTCGACTCCGCCGCCGCGCTGCTGGCCAGGGCCCGCGAGGCGGGCGCGAAGGTCATCCACGTCCAGCACGACGGCGGCCCGGGAACCCCGTACGACATCCGCACCGACATCGGCAGGATCCACCCCGCCGTGGCCCCCGTCGAGGGCGAGACCGTCGTGGTCAAGACGGCCGCCCCCAACGCCTTCGTCGGGACCGGCCTGGGCGAACACCTCGACGCCGCCGGCAACAAGAACGTCATCGTCATCGGGTTTATGACCCACATGTGCGTGGCCTACACCGTGGAAGGCGCGTACCTGCGCGGCAACCAGCCCACCGTGGTCGCCGACGCCTGCGCTACCCGGCCCCTGGGGACGGCGGTCGCCGAGCTGTCCGCCGAGCAGGTCCACCAGGCCGCGCTCGCGACGATCGCCGACCTGTACGGAGTCGTCGTGCCGTCGGGCTCAGCGCTGGGCTGAGGCGCCGGGGGAGGGGCGGGGGTACGTACGGGACTGCTTGACGCTGCCGTACGCGAAGCTCGACTCGATCGAGGCGATGCCGGGGATGGCGTGGACGCGGTGGCGCACCAGGGCCTCGTACGCCTCCAGGTCCTCGATGACCACGCGCAGCAGGTAGTCGCTGCTGCCCGCCATCAGGTAGCAGTCCTGGATGTGCTCGATGACCGCGACGTGCTCCTCGAAGAGCCGGACCGCCTCGGCCGTGTGGCGCTCCAACCTGATCCGGACGAAGACGGTGACCGGGAGCCCGAAGGCCACCTGGTCGACCATGGCGGTGTAGCCGCGGATCAGCCCCGCCTCCTCGAGCCTGCGGACCCGGCGCAGACAGGGCGACGGGGAGAGCCGGACGCGGTCGGCCAGGTCCTGGTTGGACAGGCGTCCGTCGGCCTGCAATTCCCGGATGATCTGCAGATCGACTGAGTCCATGGCCACTCCTCGGCGGATCGTCGGCGGTTCTTGGCAGATCCTGCCCCAAACGTATGTCCGAGCGGCAGAACTGGCAATCGGCTGCCCCGGCCGAAGCCCTAGCGTTGCCCGGGAACGGGCCAGACCGGTCCGTTCCCGGTAAGGCTGGAGCAACGACCGTGGTCGCAACGCACATCACCGGGGCGACCGCGCCTCCCCACACGGGAGGTCCGCCCGACGCAAACCCTCCCCCGGCCACCGCCGGGGGGACCCCCGGCCGGCGCGGGCTCTCCCCGCGGACCGAGGGCGTCCTCGCCCTGGCCGTGACCGTGTCGATCTGGGCCGCCTTCGCGCTCAGCGCCCGGGCGCTCGGCGCCTCGACCCTCCTGCCGGCCGACGCGGCCCTGCTGCGCTTCGGCGTCCCGCTGGCCGTCCTGCTCCCCGCGCTGTGGCGGCGCCGCCACAGCATCGCGGCGGTCCGGCCGGGACCCGCCCTGAAGATCGTCTGCGGTGCCGGGGTGCCGTTCTTCCTGGCGGCCATGCACGGCGGCTCGCTGACCTCGGCGGCCTTCGTGGGCTCGATCGTCCCCGGCATGGTCCCGCTGTTCGTCTCCGCGCTGATGGTGCTGCGCGGCCGCGGCGCCCCGCGCGGAACACAGGCGGCCGGGCTCGCGCTGATCGCGGCCGGCGTGGCCGCCCTGGTCTGGCGCTACGTCGTCCCCGTGGACGCGGACGTCCTGGAGGGGGCCGGCACCCTCCTGGTGGCCAGCGGCCTGTGGGCCCTGTACACGGTGGGCCTGCGGGACGTGGCCCTCGACCCCGTCGGGTCGATCGGCCTGCTCTGCCTGCCCTCCTTCGCGATCATCGGGGTCCTGGTCCTGGCCGGCGTCCTGCCGACCGGCCTCGCGCACGCCGCGGGCGGCGACATCGCCCTGTTCCTCGTCGTCCAGGGGCTCGGAGTCGGCCTCTGCGCCGGCCTGCTGTACGCGGTCGCCATCCGCAGGCTCGGCGCGGAGCGCAGCTCCGTCGGCGGCAGCCTCAGCCCCGTGGCCGTCGTCCTGCTGGCCATTCCCCTGCTCGGCGAGACCCCGACCCCCGCCGTGCTCATCGGCGTCCCCGTCATCACCGCCGGCGTCGTCCTCGCCAACCGACGCCCACGACCCGAGGTTCCCGCAGATGCTTGAGCTCCTCCCGTCGCCGCCCACCGACCCGCTGTGGGACCTGACCGCCGAATTCGCCGCGGACCGGCGGCCCGAGCGCCTGAACCTCGTCCTCGGCGTCTACCGCGACCACACGGGCCGCACCCCCGTCATGGCGGCCGTGCGCGAGGCGGAGATCCGCCTGGCCGAGCAGGCGGAGTCCAAGGAGTACCGGGGGCTCTCCGGCAACACCGCCTTCAACCGCGCGATGCAGGGCATGGTCCTGGGGGCCGAGACGCCGGCCGACCGGGCCGTGACCGTCCAGACCGTCGCCGGGTCCGGAGCGCTGCGGCTGCTCGCCGACCTGGTGGGCCGGACCCGCCCGGGCACCACGGTGTGGATCAGCGACCCGGCGTACGTCAACCACCGGCCCATCCTGGAGGCCGCCGGGCTGCAGGTCCGTCCGTTCGGCTGGCGCGACGCCGACGGCGCCTTCGACGCGGAGGGCGTGCTGCGGGAACTGGGCGCGGCGCGACGCGACGACGTCGTCCTGCTCCAGGGCTGCTGCCACAACCCGACGGGCGCCGACCCCACGCTGGACGCGTGGGAGGCGCTGGCCGAACTCGCCGTGCGCGAGGGCTGGGTGCCGTTCGTCGACCTCGCCTACCACGGGCTCGGCGACGGCCTGGAGGCCGACCTGCTGCCCACGCGCATCCTGGCCGCGCGGGTGCCCGAGATGCTGATCGCCGTCAGCTGTTCGAAGAACTTCGGGCTCTACAGCGACCGCACCGGCTGCGCCATGGTCCTCGGTACGTCCGCCCGGGCGCTCGGCCACGCCGAGACGGCCCTGCAGAACGCGGCCCGGACCCTGTACTCCATGCCGCCCGAGCACGGCGCCGCCATCGTGGCGACGATCCTCGGGGACGACGGGCTGCGGGCCGCCTGGCGGGCGGAACTGGAGGCGATGCGGGGCCGGATCACCGCCAACCGGGCCGACCTGGCGACCCACTTGGGCGCTCTGGGCCACGGAGCCCGGGCGCGGGCGCTCGACCGGCAGAAGGGCATGTTCTCGATGCTTCCGCTCAGCGCCGGCCAGATGCTCGAACTGCGCCGGAGCCACGCCGTCTACGGCACCACCTCGGGGCGGATCAACATCGCGGGGATCGCCGGACACCGGATCCCGCGGCTCGCCCAGGCAGTGGCCGCCGTACTGGACGCGGCGCAGCAGGACACGGGCCGCGCGCCGCAGCCGCTCGAGGGCCTCGCGCGCTGACGGACACGCCGAGCGGACACAGGGGGCAGGGCAGGGCCGGAACACAAGACAGTCCCCGGCAGTTCCGCCGCTTCCATGAGCCATCCGCCGTCGCCGATGGCTCCCGTGGAGCGCGCGTACTGCCGGGGGCCTGGCCAGAGCCTGGACAAGGGTCACGCGGGCCTCTGGACGTCTCCGGAGGGAGGTGCGGCTCTTTTCCGGTTTTCCGGTGTATTGATGAGTGTCCTCCCTATTTCGCCCTAGTCAAGAGCCGTGGTGCGCCCGATTCGTTCCGGGGGTGACGGACACAGAGCCGCCCGGCTGACCCTCGGATAGGGTGAATCGGTAGGAACGAGGCCCCCCGGGGTGAGGTCGGTGCGGTGGACACTTACCAGTCGACGAGCGAAGTGCCGGATCCGCCGGACGCAGCCGTCGGGTACGCGGGCGTACTGCGCGAGCTGCTCCCGATCGCCCTGTGGCGCGAGGACGCGGACGGCCGCATCGTCGAATGGTCGCTCGCCGCCCAGGACCTGCTCGGACACCGCCCCGAGGACATCCTCGGCCGGCCCGGCGCCGCCGTCCTCGTCCCCGAGGCCAACCGCGGGCTCGCCGACGACCTGACCCGCCGCGTCCAGGCGGGCGAGACCGTCGTCGGCACCCTGCCCGTGCGCCACCGCGACGGCCACCGCGTCGTCATGGAGATGTGGATCGTCCCCGCGGCCGACCCGCAGGGGCGTACGGGCGCCATGCTCATCGCCGTGGAGACCTCCGAGGTGCTCCACATGCGCGATTCCCTCGCCGCCCTCCAGAGCCTGTTCACGCAGTCGCCGATCGGCCTGGCCACCCTCGGCACCGACCTGCGTTTCCTGCGGGTCAACGACGCCCTCGCCCGGATGAACGGCATGCCCGCCGCCGCGCACCTGGGCAGACGGCTCACCGAGGTGGTGCCGGGGGTCAACGCCGCCGACCTCGAGGCCACCATGCGCCAGGTCCTCGAACGCGGCACGGCCGTCGTCGACGTCCGCCGCACCGGACGCACCGCAGCCGACCCCGACCACGACCGGACGTGGTCCTGCTCCTACGCCCCGCTGCTCGACGGCTCGGGACGGCCCCTGGGCCTGATCGCCTCCCTCATCGACATCACCGACGGCCAGCGCGCCCAGGCCGAGGCCGAACGGGCCCGGCACCGGTTCGCCCTGCTGGCCGAGGCCGGCACCGGCATCGGCACCACCCTGGACCTGCGCCAGACCGCCCAGGAGATCGTGGACCTCCTGGTACCGCAGCTCGCGGACTCGGCCGACGTACAGCTCCTCGAATCCGTCCTGGGCCCGGACGAGAGCCCGGCCGCCGCGGCCTCCACCCGCGGCCTGATGCGCCGGCTCGCGGCCGTCTTCCCCGACCCGGACGCGCCCACCGCGAAGCTCCAGACCGGGCAGACCTTCCAGATCCCCGCGGACAGCGTCTACGAGCGGGTCATCACCGAGGGCCGGCCGATGGACCTCTACACCCCCGACATCCCCGCCCTGATCACCGACCCGCGCGCCGACGCCCTGCGCGCCTACCTCGCCACCCTCGGCTCCGCCCGGATGGTCCCGCTGGTCGCGCGCGGGCAGGTGCTGGGCGCGGTCGCGGTGACCCGGCTGCGCGAGCGCGAGCCCTTCGACGACGAGGACCGCGTCCTCGTCGACGAACTGGTCGCCCGCGCCGCCCTCAACATCGACAACGCCCGGATGTACACCCGCCAGCGGCAGGCCGCGCTGACCCTCCAGCGCAGCCTCACCAACAGCGAGCTCCCCCAGGTCACCGGCCTCGAACTGACCGGGCGCTACCTGCCCGCCAGCGACCACGACGTCGGCGGGGACTGGTTCGACGTGATCCAGCTGCCCGGCGGCCGGACCGGACTGGTCATCGGCGACGTGATGGGTCACGGAATCCACGCGGCGGCCGTCATGGGCCAGCTGCGCACGGCCGTACGGACCCTCGCGCGGCTGGACGTGCCCCCGGAGCAGATGCTCCGCTCGCTCGACGCCGTGGTCGCCGATCTGGGCGAGGACGAGATGGCCACCTGCGTGTACGCCGTCCACGACCCGGCCTCCGGCGGCTGCGTGGTCGCCCGCGCCGGCCACCCGCCGCCGGCCGTGGCCGGAGCCGACGGGACCATCACCTTCCTGCACGGCCCGCCCGGCACCCCGCTGGGCACCGGCGGGCAGGACTTCCGCACGGAAGAGGTGCCGCTGCCCCCGGGGAGCCTGCTCGTGCTCTACACCGACGGCCTGATCGAGGCCCGCGACCGGGACCTCGACGAGGGCATGGACCAGCTGGCCCGGGCGCTGGAGGGTGCGCGGCAGCCGCTCGAGGAGCTGTGCGACGGGATCCTGGAGCAGCTGCTGCCGTGCGATCCGCAGGACGACGTCGCGGTGCTCCTGGCCCGGACCCGCCCGGTCGGAGGACCCGCGGGATGACGCCGGGTCCCTCCTGACCCGGGGGCCCCGGGTCAGGAGTCGGGCGCCGGCCCGCGGCGTCCGGCCGTCACCAGGCCAGGTCCTCCAGCGCGTCCAGGTCCAGCGGCGCCGGGGCCGGCGGCTCCGCGCGCGCGGTCAGCGGCAGTTCCGCCCAGATGACCTTGCCCCGGTCCGTGTACCGGACGCCCCACCGGTCGGCGTACTGCGCGACGAGGAACAGACCCCGCCCGCCCTCGTCGGTGGTGGCCGCGTACCGCAGGTGCGGGGAGGTGCTGCTGCCGTCGGAGACCTCGCAGATCAGGGTGCGGTCGCGCAGCAGGCGGACCCGCACGGGCGCGGAACCGTAGCGGATGGCGTTGGTGATCAGCTCGCTGAGGATCAGCTCGGTGGTGAAGGAGACGTCCTCCAGGCCCCAGGCGGCGAGCTGCGCCGCCCCGGCGTTGCGCACACGGGAGACGGCCGCCGCCTCGCCGGGCACCTCCCACTCGGCGATGCGGTCGGCGTCCAGGCGCCGGGTGTCGGCGATCAGCAGGGCGATGTCGTCGCCCGGCACCGGGGAGAGCAGGGCGGCCAGCACGTCCGCGCAGGCCTGCTCGGGGCTGCGGCCCGGCCGGGACAGCGTGTCCCGCAGCAGCCCCAGGCCGGTGTCGAAGTCGCGCCGGCGGTCCTCCACCAGGCCGTCGGTGAACAACACCAGCCGGCTCCCCTCGGGCAGCCGGAACCCGGTCGCCTCGAACGGCATGCCGCCGACGCCGAGCGGCAGCCCGGCGGGCAGTTCGGGGAACTCCACGTCCCCGTCGGGGCGGATCAGCGCGGGCCCGGGGTGCCCGGCGCTGGCCATCACGCACCGGCCCGACACCGGGTCGTAGACCGCGTACAGGCAGGTGGCCCCCGTGATCGCGGCGGGCTCGTCCCCGCTCTCCCCGGCCTCGTCGTCCCCCTCGCCCCCACCGCCGCCGGTGTCGCTCTGGTCGATCCGGCTGATCAGCTCGTCCAGGTGCCCGAGCAGTTCGTCGGGCGGCAGGTCCAGGGTGGAGAAGTTGTGCACGGCGGTGCGCAGCCGGCCCATCGTGGCCGCGGCGTGCACCCCGTGGCCGACGACGTCGCCGACGACCAGCGCCACCCGTGCGCCGGGCAGCGGGATCACGTCGAACCAGTCGCCGCCCACCCCGGCCTTGGCGGGCAGGTAGCGGAAGGCGACGTCCACGGCGGTCAGCTCGGGCAGCACGCGGGGGAGCAGGCTGCGCTGGAGGGCCACGGCCGTCGCGTGCTCGCGGGTGAAGCGGCGGGCGTTGTCGATCGAGACGGCCGCGCGCGCCGCGAGCTCCATCGCGAAGGAACGGTCCTCCTCGTCGAAGGCCTCCGGGGTGTCCGCCGCCCGCCAGAAGTTGGCCATGCCGAGGACCACGCCGCGCGCCTGGAGGGGAACGCTGATCAGGGAGTGCAGTCCGTAGTCCAGGGCCTCACGGGTCCCTTGCGCATCCTGGGCCCGCCAGCCCATGGCGGCGTGCAGGTCCGGCGCGAGCACCGCCTCGCCCGCGTCCAGGGCGGCGGCCATCGGGGCCGTCGGGACGATGAACCGGATGATGTCGCCGACCGGCTGGAGCGGCTGGTCGCCGCGGACACCGCTCATGGCCGCCCGCCGCATCTCCGTGTACACCCCGGCGGCCGACGAGGGCTCGTCACCGCGCAGCACCGGTTCGAGCAGCTCCACGGTGACGAAGTCCGCGAAGCGGGGGACGGCGACCTCCGACAGCTCCTCCGCGGTCCGCACCACGTCGAGGGTGGTGCCGATCCGCACCCCGGCGTCGTAGAGCAGCTGGAGCCGTTCGCGGGCCACCTCGGCCCGGCCGGAGAGCGCCGCCAGCTCGGTGGAGTCGCGCAGGGTCATGACGGTGCCGGAGGACTGGCCTCCGTACGGCTTCGCGGGCCGGACGTTGACCGCGAGCAGCCGGTCGCCCGCCAGGTGCACCTCGTCCGTCGCGATCCGGCCCGAGACGAGCAGTTCGGTGGTGCCCGCGTCCAGTCCGAGATCGGCGACGTGCCGGCCCTCGGCGTCGAGCGCCAGGCCCAGCAGGCGCCGGGCCTCGTCGTTGGCGAGGACCAGCCGGTGGTCGGTCCCGATGATGAGGACGCCCTCGCGGACGGCGTGCAGCACCGCCTCGTGGTGCTCGTTCATCCGGGCCATCTCGTCCGCGCGCAGCCCGTGGGTCTGGCGGCGCAGCCGTCGGCTCACCAGGAAGGCGCCGCCCGTGCCCAGCAGCAGGGCGCCGGCCGCGGCGCCGATCAGCAGCGGGACCTGGCCCTCGACCACGTCCGACACGTTCGCCACCTCGATGCCGGTGCCGACCAGGCCCACCACGTCGCCCCGGGCGTCCCGTACCGGTACGACGGCCCGGACCGCGTCGCTGGGCTCGCCGGTGAAGGTCTCGGTGAAGGACTGCCCGGCCACGGCGCGGGAGAGGTCGCCCGTGGCACGCCGGCCGATCAGCTCGGGACGCGAGTCGGTGTACCGGACCCCGTCGGTGCTCATCACGGCGATGAAGTCGACGCCGGAGGCCTTGCGGGCGGCGTCGGCCAGCGGCTGGAGCACGGCGGTCGGATTCGGCGCCCTCAGCGCCGCCGGGAGGCCGGGGGCGTGCGCGAAGGACTCGGCGGCAGCCAGCGAGCGGTTGCGGGCGTCGCGCTCGCTGTCGTACCGGGACTGCAGGACCAGGGCCGCCGCGGCCGCGGCGATCAGCAGCAGCACGATCACCGCCTGGAGGGCGAAGACCTGACCGGCGACGCTGCGGGCCCCCAGCGACAGGCGCGCGAACAGGCGCGGGCCCCATCCGGTCGGCTGGCGACCAAAACGTCCGGTCATGAGCCCTTTCTAACACTGTCCCGGGGGTTTGGGGGCGGCCGCGCGGTGGCGGCCGCCGCGGCACCGCCGGCCGGGGGCCGGCGGTGCAACGGCGAAGGCCCGGCCCCCGCTCGGGGGACCGGGCCTCAGCGGCCGGTAGGGCTCAGAGGACGTCGGCGGCGATGGCGGCCGCCACCTGCTCCAGCAGGGGGCCGGCGTTCGGGATGGACTTCGCCGGGTCGGGCTCCAGGTCCGTCAGCGGGTAGGCCTTGCGGATCCCGGCGGCCTCGAGGGCCTCCTGGGTCAGCAGCAGCCGCCCGCACACCGCCACGACGGGCTTGCCGGCCGCCCGGGCCGCCGCCGCGACACCCGCCGGGGCCTTGCCGTGCAGGGTCTGCTCGTCGAGCGAGCCCTCACCGGTGATGACCAGCGTGGCGCGCTCCAGGGCCGGCGCGAAGCCCAGCACCTCCAGCATCAGCTCGATGCCGGGCCGGAACGTGGCGCCGAGCAGCAGCGCCCCGTAGCCGATGCCGCCCGCGCCGCCGGCGCCCGGCAGCACCGCGCACTCGGCGGCCTTGGCACCGATGGACTTCTCGAGGACCTGGGCGAAGTGCGCGAGCGCCGCGTCGAGCGTCGCCACGTCCTCGGGTGTCGCGCCCTTCTGCGGGCCGTAGACCGCCGCGCAGCCCTTCGGGCCGGTCAGCGGGTTGTCCACGTCGCTGGCCAGGACGAAGTCGACCTCGGCGAAGCGCGGGTCGACCCCTGACAGGTCGGCCGAGGCCAGCGCGGCCAGCGCGCCGCCGCCCGGGCCGACCGGTTCGCCGTTCGCATCCAGGAACACCGCGCCCAGCGCCGCCAGCATGCCGGCGCCGCCGTCGGTGGTGGCGCTGCCGCCCACGCCGAACACGATGGAGCGCGCGCCCGCGTCCAGCGCGGCCTTCAGCAGCTCGCCCGAGCCGTAGGTGGTGGCCGTCAGCGGGGCGAAGGTGCCCGCCGGCAGCAGCTGCAGCCCGGAGGCCTCCGCCATCTCGACCACCGCGGTGCCCTCGCGCAGCGCGAAGGCGGCCGTGACCTGGTCGCCGAGGGGCCCGGTCACCCGTACCTCCCGGCGTTCGAAACCGGCCGCCACCGCGGCCGCGACCGTGCCGTCGCCGCCGTCCGCGACGGGGAGGGTCTCGATCTCCACGCCCGGTACGGCCTTGCGGAGGCCCGCCGTCACCCGCTCCGCGACCTGAACGGCCGTGAGCGAGCCCTTGAATTTGTCCGCGGCGATGAGCACGCGCGCGGCCTCAGTTACTGCTCCGTCCGTCACCTTGCTATTCCCTTGCTATCGAACAGTGCAGTCGCGCCGCCATGAGCTTATCCGGAGGATCCTCCTATGCCCATGAGTGGCCTGGGCCACACCCGGCGCGCCCTACGCCTAAAGAGGGACATATGCCTGCATAGTGTGGCCGCATGAGCGCGGATTCACTGGAACAGCCACGTCCGGATACCCCGGGTGACCGGCCCGGCGGCCCGGCGGACGACACCCCCGACCGCGCGGTCGTCATCGTGGGCGTGATCGCCGTGCTGGCGGTGGTCGGCTGGGCGGCGCTCGGCAAGGACTCCTTCGACACCGCTTCGGGCACCGCGCTCGCCTGGGTCCTGGAGAACTTCGCCTGGCTGTTCGTGATCGCAGCCGATGCCTTCCTGGTGATGTGCGTCGTGCTCGCCGTCAGCCGCTTCGGCCGGATCCGCCTAGGCGCCGACGACTCGGAGCCCGAGTTCACCAACCTCGCGTGGATCGCGATGATGTTCAGCGCCGGCATGGGCATCGGCCTGATGTTCTACGGGGTCGGGGAGCCGCTCACCCACTACCTGAACCCGCCGCCCGCCTCCGGCGCGGCCCCCGCCACCGGCGCCTCCGCCCTGGCGGCCATGGAGTACTCCTTCTTCCACTGGACCCTCACCCCCTGGGCGATCTACGGCATCGCCGGCCTCGCCCTCGCCTACGCGACCTTCCGCAAGGGCCGCGGCAACCGCCTCAGCTCCGCCTTCGTCCCCCTCATCGGCGCGGAGCGGGCCGACGGGTGGCCCGGCAAGTGCATCGACCTGCTCGCCGTCTTCGCCACCGTCTTCGGCACCGCGACCAGCCTCGGACTCGGCGCGCTCCAGGTGTCCAAGGGGCTCGGCCTGACCACCGGCATCGAGGACTCCACCACCGTCGAGCTGATCATCATCGGCTCCCTCTCGGGCGCCTTCGTGCTGTCCGCCTTCTCCGGCCTGCACAAGGGCGTGAAGTGGCTCAGCACCGCCAACATCGTGCTCGCCGCGACCCTGATGCTCTTCGTCTTCGTGCTCGGTCCCACCGTCTACGTCCTCGACGTGATCCCCTCCAGCGTCGGCGGCTACCTGCAGCAGCTGCTGCCGATGGCCAGCCGCACCGGCGCCTTCACCGACTCCGCGTGGCTCGGCGCGTGGACCATCTTCTACTGGGCGTGGTGGCTCTCCTGGGCGCCGTTCGTCGGCACCTTCATCGCCCGGATCTCGCGCGGCCGCACCATCCGCGAGTTCCTCGTGGGCGTCCTGCTCGTCCCCAGCGGCGCCACCGTTGTCTGGTTCTGCGTGATGGGCGGCACCGCCATCCGCCTCGACTCCACCGGCGCGGTGGACTTCGCCGCCAAGATCAAGGACGGTACGGAGGCCTCGCTCTTCGCGATGCTGGACGCCCTGCCGCTGTCCACGGCCACCTCGTGGGTGGCCATGCTCCTGGTCATGACCTACTTCGTCACCAGCGCGGACTCGGCCTCCCTGGTGATGGGCTCGCTCACCAGCCGCGGCTCCCTCCACCCGCCGACCTGGCTCGTCGTCACCTGGGGCGTGCTGATGGCGGCGGTCGCCGCCGTGCTCCTCGTCGCCGGGGGCCTGAAGTCCTTGCAGACCGCGACCATCCTGGTCGCGCTGCCCTTCGCCATCGTCATGCTCCTGCTGTGCTGGGCCCTGGTGAAGGAGCTGCGCGAGGACCCCGGGGCCGGACCGGCCCGCCACCACGCGCTGCACGGACTGCGCGACGCGGTGCGCGCCATGGTCGGCGACGCCATCACCGAGCAGGGCCCGGCCCGCCACCCGCGCCTGCGGCGCGTCGCCGAGTCCAGGGGCCGCGACCGCGAGGACGGGCCGGGCTCCCCGTAGCGGATGTCTGGGTAGGGTGGCGAAGTGACCACCACGGATGACTACGCCACCTACATCGCGAGCCTGCCCCGGGTGCTGGCCGGCGCGGCCGCCCTCTACCGGGACGCCGAGGGCCGGGTCCTGCTCGTCGAGCCCAACTACCGCGAGGGCTGGGCGCTGCCGGGCGGCACCGTCGAGTCGGACCAGGGCGAGTCGCCGCGCACCGCCGCCCGCCGCGAGAGCGCCGAGGAGATCGGCATCGACGTGCCGCTCGGGCGGCTGCTCGCCGTGGACTGGAACCTCGGCGCGGACCGCCCGCCGCTGGTCGCCTACCTCTACGACGGCGGGGTGCTCGACGCCGGGCAGCTCGCCTCGATCACGCTCCAGGACGAGGAGCTGATCTCCTGGCGGCTGGTCGACCCGGCCGAACTCGCCGCCTACCTCCCCGGATCGCTCGGCCTGCGCGTCCAAGAGGCCTACCGGGTCCTGGAGTCGGGCGAGGGCGCCGCGGAGCTGGAGAACGGCCGCCCGGCCCTCGCCCCGTAGGGGGTGTCCCGTAACCCCGGACTTACTCCGAGCAGGACAGAATCAGCTGATGATCACGATGTACGCCTGGCCCAGCACCGCTGACGGGCCCGACGCCCTCCCCATGGTCCACTTCACCACCGACCAGCAGTCCGCCGGCGAGGTGACCCCGGAGGGGATGCCCGTCTGGCTCTTCGACACCGCGATCCGCGACGGGGGCTGGTCCCCGTTCACCGACTTCGACGGCTGGTCCGTGCCCGCCGCCCAGTGGCAGGCCTTCTACCGCCGCGAGGACGACCTGCTCGCGGTCAGCGGCCCCGGCTCCTGTGAAGGCTGGTACCAGGGCAACCTCGGCGCGGACGCCGACTGGGTGGCGGCGGCCGCCGCGCAGCAGAGCGTGGTCCTGCTCGCGGCCCCGGTCCAGCACCCCTCGCTGTACGGCTACGCGGTCGAGGCGGGCGCGGCCTTCGCCCTGCTGGTGCCGCTGCTCGTGGTCTGACCCCCGGCGGGGCGCCTCCTAGAGCCGGCGGGCCGCGGCCTCGAAGTCGAGGAGCCGGACCTTGCGTTCGAGGCCGCCGCCGTAGCCGGTCATGCCGCCCGAGGCGCCGATCACGCGGTGGCAGGGCACGATGATGCCGATCGGGTTCTTCCCGTTGGCGAGGCCCACGGCGCGCGAGGCGTTCGGCTTGCCCAGCTCGGCCGCGAGTTTCCCGTACGACCAGGTCTCGCCGTAGGGGATCCGTACCAGCTGGTCCCACACGCTGCGCTGGAAGTCGGTGCCCTCCAGCCGCAGCGGCAGGTCGAACGCGGTGAGCTCCCCGGCGAAGTACGCGGACAGCTGCCGCACCGCTTCGGGGAAGGGCTCCTCGGCGGCGGCGACCCGCTCCCCGAAGGACTCCTCGGCCGGGCGGTGGCGCTGCCCGGTCATGTACAGGCCGCTCAGGACGCCGTCCGTGGCGACCAGGGTGAGCGGGCCGTAGGGGCTCTCGACGACGGTGTGCTGCTTGCCGGTGCTGTTCACGGTGTGCTCCTCAGGCGGGCAGGTGGTTGATGGCGTGGTCGTCGGTGGCCCACAAGTACTGGACGGCGTACGCGCGCCAGGGCCGCCAGGCGGCCGCCCGGGCGGTCAGCGCCGAGGGCGTGGACGGCAGCCCGAGCCCCTGCGCCGCCCGCCGGACGCCCAGGTCGGACGGCAGGAAGGCGTCCGGGTCGCCGAGCGCCCGCATCGCGATGATCTCGGTGGTCCACGGGCCGAAACCGGGCAGCGCGGACAGCTGCGCGCGCGCCGCCTCCCAGTCGCTGTCGATGCCGAGCGGCAGCGAGCCGTCGGCGAGCGCCGCGACCAGGGTGGTGAAGGTGGTGCGCCGGGTGCGCGGCATGGCCAGCGACTCCGGGTCCAGCGCGGCGAGGGCCTGCGGGGACGGGAACAGGTGGGTCAGCCCGCCCAGCGGGTCCTCCACGGGCTCACCGTGCGCGGTGACCAGCCGGGCCGCGTGCGTGCGCGCCGCCGCGGTGGACACCTGCTGGCCGAGGACCGCCCGTACGGCGAACTCCGCCGCGTCGACCGTACGCGGAACCCGGCGCCCGGGGGACTTGTCCACGAGCGGGGCCAGCAGCGGGTCGGAGCGCAACTGCTCGTCCACCGCCTCGGGATCGGCGTCGAGGTCGAGCATCCAGCGGCAGCGGCTGATGGCGATGGTCAGGTCGCGCAGGTCGGTCAGGGCGAGGCGGCAGCCGATGTGGTCGGGCTGCGGGGTCAGGGCGACGACCCCGGTGCCGTAGGGCAGGCGCAGCGTGCGGCGGTAGGCGCCGTCGCGCCACTCCTCCACGCCGGGGACCGCGGTCGCGGCCAGGTGCCCGAAGAGGTTGTCGGGGGTGAGGGGGGCCCGGAACGGCAGCCGGAGGCTGATCGTCCCGGGGATCCGGGGCAGACGGGCATCGGCCTTGCCGGAGCGCTGCCGCAGCTCGCTGGGGGAGAGGGCGAAGACCTCGCGGACGGTGTCGTTGAAGGTGCGGATGGAGGAGAAGCCGGCGGCGAAGGCGACGTCGGCCATCGGGAGCTCGGAGGTCTCGATGAGCAGCCGGGCGGTCTGGGCGCGCTGGGCCCGGGCGAGGGCCAGGGGGCCGGCGCCGAGCTCGGCGCTGAGCTGCCGCTCGACCTGCCGGGTGGAGTAGCCGAGCCGGGTGGCGAGCCCCGGCACCCCCTCGCGGTCCACCACCCCGTCCTGGATCAGGCGCACGGCGCGGGCGACGGCGTCGGCGCGGGCGTTCCACTCGGGGGAGCCGGGGCTGGTGTCCGGCCGGCACCGCTTGCAGGCCCGGAAGCCGGCCTGCTGGCAGGCGGCCGCGCTGGGCAGGAAGGTCATGTTCTCGACCTTCGGGGGCACGGCGGGGCAACTGGGCCGGCAGTAGATCCGCGTGGTCAGGACGGCGGTGAAGAACCAGCCGTCGAATCTGGCGTCCTTCGACTGCACGGCCCTTACGCATCGCTCGGTGTCGGTGTGCATGACTCCAGGATCAGGCTCCGGCCGCCGCGAGGCTGGCGGTTTTCCGACACCAAGCCTACGCCGCCTGCACCGGGCCGCCCCGAACGAGCCCCCCGGCCCCTGCCCGGCGGCCGGTGACGCGCGGGCCGGTCAGGGGCTCGTCGGGGCCGAGAGGCGGTGGGCGTCCCGGGCCAGGGTGAGGGCCACCAGGTCGTGCGGGCGCGACAGGGAGCGGGAGGTCAGGTGCTCGAGCCTCCGCAGCCGGTTGAACACCGTGTTGCGGTGGCAGTACAGCCGGGTCGCGGCCCGCCCGGCGGAGCCCTCCGCCGCGAGCCAGGCGTCGAGCGTCTCCAGCAGCACCGCCCGGTCCGCCGGGTCCAGCTCCAGCAGGGGCCCCAGGACCGCCTGGACCAGCTCGCCCGCCAGCTCGGGCTGCCCCACCACCAGCGCCGCCGGCAGCCGCTGCGACAGCCGCACCAGCGACCGCTCCTCCGCACCGCAGGTGGCCAGGGCCGTCTCCGCCAGCCGCCGCGCCCGGCTCAGCTCCGCCAGCCCGTCCACCACCGGGCTGATCCCGCCGGGGCCGTGGCAGCGGTCGGCCAGTTCCGCCGCCAGCTCCTCCGGCGAGCACGACCCCAGGGCCACCACCGCCAGCTCCTGCTCCGCCCGCATCCGCCAGAACAGCCGCATCCCGCCCACCGCCGCCACCCGGTGCACCGAGTCCCGCCGGTCCACGGGGAGCACGACCACCGCGTACCGCCCCTGCTCCGGCAGGTCCAGGCCCGCCGCCGCCCGCGCCGCCAGGCCAGGCGCCGCGTCCCCCTGGAGCAGCGCGTCCAGCAGGGCCTGCACCCGCTCGTCGCTGCGCCGGCGCATCTCCCGCTCGCCCGCCCGGTAGGCCTCCGCCGTCGTCGCGGCCTGCTGCTCGATGCCGGCCCACATGGCCCCGGCCGTCCGCGCCAGCACCGGCAGGGCGTCCGGGTCCTCCTCGGTGACGATGTCCAGCAGCGCGTCCCAGGTCAGCCGACCCGCGCGGCGGTACGCATACAGCAACAGGTCCAGCGGCAGCCCCTGTTCGGCCCGGCGCCGCCCCAGCTCCTCCGCGTACACCAGATCCTTGCGCGCGTCCGAGCGGCGTGCGGCGAAGGCCTCGATGCCGTACCGCATGGCCTCGCTGATCTGCTGCCAGTGCTCGTCCCGCGGCACCACCAGGTCGTACAGCGGCGAGTGCAGCGCCAGATCGCCGATCAGCTGCTCGGTCAGCTCCGGGATGCGACCCAGCAGCACGTCGACAGCCGTCAGCAGCACCGACCACTCCGCTTCCGTCCGCGCCCTGCGTCCGCCCATGGCCGCAGAGGATGTCACCCGCGGCCCACCGGCGTAAGGGGCCCCGTACCCAGGTCTGTGCCACTGCACAACCGGACCCCACCCCCGGCTGGTCATCGGCAGCGATTCCGCTTCGGGCCGTGGACGCCCGCCCCCGCCCGGTGCTGGTCTGTGCGCCAGCACAACGCCCGAACAGGGCCTGGCAGTGGAAGGGGAAGTAGTGGCCTCGCTCCAAGTGCGCGAGCTGTCCGTCGGCTACGGGCCGGTCCGGGCGCTGCGCGCCGTGTCGCTCGACGTACCCGAAGGCGCCGTGGTCGTCGTCCTCGGCGGGAACGGCGCGGGAAAGACGACCCTGCTGCGGGCGGTGTCCCGCACGCTCTCCTTTCACCGCGGCGCCGTCACCGGGGGCGGGGTGACCTTCGACGGCACGCCGCTGGACGGACTCGCGCCCGCCCGGGCGGTGGCCGCCGGTGTGGTCCAAGTCCCCGAGGGGCGGCAGGTGTTCGCCCGGATGAGCGTCGCGGACAACCTGCGGGCCGGCACCCTCGGGGCCCGGGCCGGCTCCCGCGCCGACACCGCCCGCTCGCTGGCCCGCGTCCACGAGCTCTTCCCGGTCCTCGCCAAACGCTCCCGGCAGCGGGCCGGCCTGCTCTCCGGCGGAGAGCAGCAGATGCTGGCCCTCGGCCGCGCCCTGATGGCCCGCCCCCGGCTGCTGCTCCTCGACGAGCCCTCCCTGGGCCTCGCCCCGAAGATGGCCGCGACGATCGCCGCGACCATCACCGAGATCAACGCCTCGGGCACCTCGGTGCTGCTGGTGGAGCAGAACGCGGCCCTCGCGCTCCGGCTGGCCTCCCACGCGTACGTCCTGGAGGTCGGCGAGGTCACCCTGTCCGGCCCGGCCGCCGACCTGGCCGCCTCGGACGAGGTGCGCCGCCGCTACCTCGGCATCACCGACGAGGACGCCCCGCCCGTGCATGCGGCCCCCACCCTGCGCAGGTGGTCCGCATGACGGACACGCCCCCGCTCACCGTCACCGACGTCACCGTGCGGTTCGCCGGCCTCACGGCCCTCGACGCAGTCTCCTTCACCGTCGAGCCCGGCAGCCTGCACGCCGTCATCGGCCCCAACGGCGCCGGCAAGTCCACCTGCTTCAACGTGCTCTCCGGGGTCTACCGCGCCGCGGCGGGCAGCGTCCGCTTCGGCGCCTCCGAGCTGACCGGCCTGGCCCCGCACGCCGTCGCCGCGCTCGGCATCGCCCGCACCTTCCAGAACCTGGCCCTGCCGCCGCACACCACGGTCGCCGACAGCCTGCTGCTCGGCCGCCACCGGCTGATGCGCTCCGGCTTCCTCGCGGCCGGGCTGCGGCTGCCCGCCGCCGTCCGCGAGGACCGCCGGCACCGCGAACGGGTCCGCGAGATCGCCGCCTTCGTCGGTCTGGAGGCCGACCTCGCCGCGCCCGCGGGCTCCCTCCCGTACGGCAAACAGAAACTCGTCGAGCTGGCCCGGGCCCTGTGCATGGAGCCCCGGCTGCTGCTCCTCGACGAACCCGTCGCGGGGATGACGGCCGACGAACGGCAGCGCACCGCCGCCGTCATCGCCGGCGTCCGCGACGGCCTCGGCATATCGATCGTGCTGGTCGAACACGACATGGGGGTGGTGATGCGGCTCGCGGACGCGGTGACCGTACTCGACTTCGGCAGACGGATCGGCGGCGGGACCCCCGCCCAGGTGCAGAGCGACCCCGCGGTCGTGCGCGCCTACCTCGGCGAGGAGGACCCGGCCGCGTGACCACCTTCCTGGAACTGCTGCTCGGCGGCCTGTCCATGGGCTCCGTGTACGCCCTGATCGCACTCGGCTTCGTGGTGATCTTCAAGGCCACCGAAGTCGTCAACTTCGCCCACGCCTCGCTCCTCCTCGCGGGCGGCTGGGTCACCGCCGTCCTGCACGAGGACATCGGCTTCTGGCCCGCGCTCGCCGTCGGAGTCGGCGCCGCCGCCGCGGTCGGCGCCGGGGTCGAGTTCCTGGTCATGCGCCGCTACCGCGGCCAGGACCAGAGCGTCCTGGCCATCGTCACCATCGGCGTGGACATCCTGATCACCACCGACCTCACCCGCCGCATCGGTACGGACGTACTCGCCCTCGGCGACCCGTGGGGCGACGCCGTGGTCCACCTCGGCCCGGTCACCCTCCCGCAGACCCGGATCGCGGCCTTCGTCTCCGCCGCCCTCCTGATCGGCGCGTTCCTGCTGCTCTTCCGGTACACGGCCTGGGGGGTGGCCATGCGCGCCGCCGCCGAGAAGCCGGAGACCGCCGCGCTGATGGGCGTCCGGCTGGGCCGGGTCTCCCTGGCGGCATGGGCGGTCGCCGGGGCGCTGGCCGCCGTGGCCGCCCTCTTCCTCACCGTCTTCCCCACCCCCGGTCTGGAACGGGCCACCTCGCTGGCCGCCCTCAAGGCCTTCCCGGCGGCCATCCTCGGAGGCCTCGACTCCACCACCGGAGCCCTCGCCGGGGGCCTGATCGTCGGCGTCACCGAGGCCATGGCCACCGGCTACCAGGGCCAGCTCGCCTTTCTCGGCCGCGGCATCGGAGACCTCGCCCCCTACCTGGTCATGGTCGTGGTGCTGCTGCTGCGCCCGGCGGGCCTCTTCGGCACGAAGGAGCCCGCCCGTGTCTGACACCCCCCGCCCGATCCTGCGGCGCCCCGCTCCCGCGCGCCTGGCCCTGCGGCGCCCGGCCCCGGTGCGCCTGGTCCTGTGGACCGCCGGGGCCGCCGTGCTCCTCGCGCTGCCCTTCTACCTCGAGCGGTTCTGGCTCCAGGCCGGACTGTTCGCCATCGCCGCGGGCATCGGGGCCATCGGCCTCAACCTGCTCACCGGCGCCACCGGCCAGCTGTCCATGGGGCACGCCTTCTTCCTCGCCGTCGGCGCGTACGGCTACTGCGCACTGGCCGGGGACGGCGGCCGCTCCGGCGGCCACGAGCTCGTCGGCCTCGGCCTGCCCAGCTGGCTGGCGGCCGTGCTCGCCGTCGCCCTCGCCGGAGCCGCCGGCGGGCTCTTCAGCCCCATCGCAGGCCGGCTGCGCGGCGCCTACCTGGGCATCGCCACCCTCGCGCTGATCTTCATCGGGCAGCACGTCCTGTTCAACGCCACCCCCCTCACCGGCGGTTTCAACGGCCGCGCCGTCGAACCGCTCTCCCTCCTCGGGATCACCTTCGACGACACCGAGACCGTGATCGCCGCCGTCCCCTTCCAGTCCGCCGAGAAGCTCTGGTACGTCGCCCTCGCAGCGCTCCTGGCCTGCGCCCTCTTCGCGCGCGGCATCCTGCGCGGGCGGCCGGGCCGCGCCATGAACGCCATCCGCGACCACACCATCGCCGCCGGGGTCATGGGCGTGCCCGTGGCCCGCTACCGCGCCGCCGTCTTCGTCCTGTCCTCCATGTACGCGGGCCTGGCGGGGGTCCTGCTCGCGCTGGTCTTCCAGCGCACCGTGCCCGACTACTTCGGCATGGTCCTGTCCCTCGAGTACCTCGCCATGATCGTGATCGGCGGGCTCGGCACGGTGGCGGGCGCCGTCATCGGCGCCGCGTTCGTCTCCCTGCTGCCCCAGCTGCTCACCCGATACAGCGACGCCCTCCCCCTCGTCGCCGCCCCCGGCGCCGGCGGGGTCTCCCCGGGAGAGGCGTCGCGCTACCTGTACGGCGCGGCCGTCGTCGCCGTCGTCCTGTTCCTCCCGGGCGGCCTCGCCCGGATCCGACCTCCGAAGGAGTCAGCGTGATCAGACCCGGTACGGACAAGCGAGCGCGACTCGGTACGGCGGCCCTCGCGGCCGCGCTCCTGCTGGCCGGCGCCGCCGGATGCAGCGGGAAGGCCGGCACCGGCACCGAGGACAAGCAGTCCGAGGGCGGGGTCAAGACCGGCAAGGGCGTCACCGCCACCGCCATCCGGCTCGGCGCCCTCACCGACATGACCGGCGTCTACGCCTCGCTCGGCAAGAGCGTCACCCAGGCCCAGCAGCTCTGGGTCAAGCAGGCCAACGCCGCGGGCGGCATCTGCGGCCGGCAGCTGGAGCTGACGGTCCGCGACCACGGCTACGACCCGCAGAAGGCCCTGGCGGGCTACACCGAGCTGGAGCCCGAGGTGCTGGGCTTCGCCCAGTTCATCGGCTCCCCGTTCGTCGCCGCCGTCAAGGACCGCATCGACGGCCAGGACAAGGGCCTGGTCATCCCGCAGGCCTGGTCGGCCTCGCTGCTGGGCAGCCCGGCCATCCGTACGGTGGGCGCCACCTACGACATCGAGACGGTCAACGCCATCGGCTACCTCCTCGACCAGAAGCGCATCGCCTCCGGGGACAAGATCGGGCACGTGTACTTCGAGGGGGACTACGGCGAGAACGCCCTGGCCGGGGCCAAGCACGCGGCCAAGGAGGCCGGGCTCACCGTCGTGGAGCAGAAGATCAAGCCCACCGACAACGACATGTCCGCGCAGGTGGCCGCGCTCAAGCAGGCGGGGGTCAAGGCCGTGGTGATCAGCGCCGGGCCCCGGCAGGCGGCCTCGCTGGTCGGGGTCGCGGCGGCCGGCGGCTGGAACGTGCCCGTGGTCGGCAACAACTCGGCCTTCTCCCCCCAGCTGCTCGCCACCCCGGCGGGCGCGGCCCTGCAGAAGGACTACTACGTCGCGGCGTCCAGCCTCCCCATCGGCTCCCCGGAGGCGGCCCCGGCGGCCCTGGCCACGGCCTACAAGGAGGCCTATCCGGACGCGGGGCTCGACAACGGGGTGGTGGCCGGCTTCACGGCCGCCGCGGTCTACGGGGAGGCCCTGAAGAAGGCCTGCGCGGACAAGGACCTCACCCGGGAGGGCGTCGGCAAGGCCCTGCTCACCCTGAAGGCCTACGACAGCGGCTTCGGGATCACCCACGACTTCTCGGACCCGAAGGCCCCCTCCACCCGGCACAGCGTGATCATGAAGCCGGACGGGCAGGTCCCGGGCGGCCTGAAGGTGGTCAAGGAAGCCGCCGTGGCCCCCGCGGCCCAGTCCTTCACCCCGGCCGGCTGACCGGCCGCACACGACGAGAGGGCCCCGGATGCCATCGGCATCCGGGGCCCTCTCACAGGTCGAGCTCAGCGCAGCGTCGTGGCGCGGGCCTCGCGACGGTTGTGCCGGAAGGTGTTCGCCCGCCGGGTCGTCGCGAACAGCGGAATCGTCGCCGCCATCGCGATCTGCAGGGCGCAGCCGGTCTGGAGCAGCAGCTGCCCGCCGGGGGCGTCGAACGCCCAGGCCGCCAGCAGCCCCATCGCACCGATGATCCAGCAGAGCATCGCCACCGCGAGGACACCCCGCGGCTTGGGGTACTCGACCCGGCTCACCATCAGCCAGGCCACCCCGATGATCGCGAGCAGCGTCGGCACGAACGGCAGCTCCAGCAGCACGATCGAGACGACCGTCAGCGCGCCGAAGGGGCTCGGCATGCCCTGGAACATGCCGTCCTTCATCGTCACGCAGCTGAATCTCGCGAGTCTGAGCACCACGGCCAGCAGCACCACGATCGCGGCCAGCGCCGACATCTTCTGCACCGCGTCGTCGGCGACCATGCCGTAGACGAGGACGAAGTACGCGGGAGCAAGGCCGAAGCTGATCAGGTCGGACAGGTTGTCCAGCTCGGCGCCCATCGGCGAGCTGCGCAGCTTGCGGGCCACGATGCCGTCGAACAGGTCGAAGACCGCGGCGAGCAGCATCAGTATCACTGCCGTCGCGGCGCTGTTGCGGGCCATGCCCGACTCGCCACTGCCGGTGAGGTGCGGAATGAGGATCCCGGTGGTGGTGAAGTACACCGCCATGAATCCGCACGTCGCGTTGCCGAGGGTGAGGGTGTCCGCTATCGACAGCCGCAGCGAGAGCGGCATGTCGTCCTCGGCGGACTCCTCCTCGGCGGGCTCGGGCACCCAGCCGGCTGCCGGAGTCTCAGGGTCAGTCACGGTCAATTCGTGTCACCCCCGCGGTGGTGGCCTGACCGACCTCGACCGCGACCTCGACGCCCTCGGGGAGGTAGATGTCGACGCGGGAGCCGAAGCGGATCAGACCGATGCGCTCGCCCTGCTCGACCTTGGTGCCGGCCGGCAGGTACGGAACGATGCGCCGGGCGACTGCGCCGGCGATCTGCACCATCTCGATGTCACCGAGCTCGGTGTCGAAGTGCCAGACAACGCGCTCGTTGTTCTCGCTCTCCTTGTTGAACGCCGGGACGAACCCGCCGGGGATGTGCTCCACGGACGTCACCGTGCCCGCGAGGGGCGCGCGGTTGACGTGGACGTTCAGCGGGCTCATGAAGATCGCGACGCGGGTCCGCCCGTCCTTCCACGGCATGATGCTCTGCACCACACCGTCGGCGGGCGAGATGACACGGCCTTGGGCGATCTCGCGCTCGGGGTCGCGGAAGAACCACAGCATGCCCGCCGCGAGCGCGGTGGTGGGCACGGCCGCCGCGGCCCAGCGCCCGGACTTGCGAGCCCGGGAGAGGCTGAGCGCCGCGGTGGCGAGGGTCGGCAGAAGCCACGGCGATGCTCCGCGCGCGAGGCGTACGCCAAGGAGGCTGTCGCGAGGTGCAGAGGTTTGGCTGTGGGGCATGGATGACCTTCGTAGCGGGTGATTGCCGCGCCGCAAACGGGGGGACGGGACGGCGGCTTTACTGGAATGCTATCGGTTGCGCGCAACAACTGGGCAAGCCAGAAGCCGAGTCGATGTCCGTCAGCCAGTGACTGGCAGTGACTCTTTCGCGGCGAATCACTGGATGATCCGCCGCAAAAGGGACTTTCAGCCCTGGAGTCGGTACTCCTCGAGCAGGCGTCGCCCGATGATCATTTTCTGGATCTCGGCGGTACCTTCACCGATGAGCAGCATCGGGGCCTCCCGGTAGAGGCGCTCGATCTCGTACTCCTTGGAGAACCCGTAGCCGCCATGGATACGGAAGGCGTCCTCCACCACCTCCTTGCAGTACTCGGAGGCGAGGTACTTCGCCATCCCTGCTTCGAGGTCGTTTCGTTCCCCGGAGTCCTTTTTGCGTGCTGCATTAACCATCATCGCATGGGCGGCTTCGACCTTGGTAGCCATCTCGGCCAGCTTGAACTGGATGGCCTGGTGTTCGGCGATCGGCTTGCCGAAAGTGTGACGTTGCTGGGCATAGGAGACACCCAGTTCGAAAGCACGCTGAGCGACACCGCAGCCACGCGCCGCCACGTTGACGCGCCCGACCTCGACCCCGTCCATCATTTGGTAAAACCCTCGGCCCGTCTGGCCCCCGAGGACCCGATTGGCCGGAATGCGCAGTCCGTCCATGATGAGCTCGGTCGTGTCGACGCCCTTGTAGCCCATCTTGTCGATCTTGCCGGGGATGGTCAGGCCCGGACGGACCTCGCCGAAGCCCGGCTCCTTCTCGACGAGGAAGGTCGTCATCGACTTGTGCGGCGCCGTGCCCTCGGGGTGTCCTTCGTCACTTCGCACCAGAACGGCCACCAGGGTGGAGCTGCCGCCGTTCGTCAGCCACATCTTCTGGCCGTTCAGGACGTACTCGTCGCCGTCCTTCACCGCCTTGGACGTGATGGCCGACACATCGGAGCCCAGCGCCGGCTCGGACATCGAGAACGCGCCGCGCACCTCGCCCAGCGCCATGCGCGGGAGGAAGTGGTCCTTCTGCTCCTGCGTGCCGTGCTGCTTGAGCATGTACGCCACGATGAAGTGCGTGTTGATGATGCCCGAGACGGACATCCAGCCGCGCGCTATCTCCTCGACGCACAGCGCGTAGGTGAGCAGCGACTCACCCAGGCCGCCGTACTCCTCCGGGATCATCAGGCCGAAGAGGCCGAGCTCCTTGAGCCCGTCGACGATCGCCTGCGGGTACTCGTCACGGTGTTCGAGCTCGGTCGCGACCGGGATGATCTCCTTGTCGACGAACTCCCGGACGGTCTTGAGGATCTCCCGCTGGACGTCGGTCAGCCCGGCGGTCTGGGCGAGTCGGGCCATGGCTACTTCCCCTGTTCCTTCAGCTGCGGGCGGCCGGGCTGCTCGCCGCCGCGCTCCTTGATGTACGTCTCGGTCGGGACCATCACCTTGCGCCGGAAGACGCAGACGAGGGTGCCGTCCTGCTTGTAGCCCTTGGTCTCGACGTAGACGATGCCGCGGTCGTTCTTCGACTTCGACGGGGTCTTGTCGAGGACCGTGGTCTCGCCGTAGACGGTGTCGCCGTGGAAGGTCGGCGCCACGTGCCGCAGGGACTCGATCTCCAGGTTGGCGATGGCCTTCCCGGAGACGTCCGGCACGGACATGCCGAGCAGCAGCGAGTAGATGTAGTTGCCCACGACCACGTTCTTGCCGAAGTCGGTCGTGTTCTCCGCGTAGTTGCTGTCCATGTGGAGCGGGTGGTGGTTCATGGTCAGCAGACAGAAGAGGTGGTCGTCGTACTCGGTGACCGTCTTCCCGGGCCAGTGCTTGTAGACCGCCCCGACCTCGAACTCTTCGTACGTGCGTCCGAACTGCATGGGGATCAGGCCTCCGGGATCTCGAACTTGCTGGTGCGCTGCATGCCCGCGGCGCGCCCCTTGCCCGCGATGACCAGGGCCATCTTGCGGCTGGCCTCGTCGATCATCTCGTCGCCGAGCATCGCGGAGCCCTTCTTGCCGCCGGCCTCCGAGGTGCACCAGTCGTACGCGTCGAGGATCAGCTCGGCGTGGTCGTAGTCCTCCTGCGAGGGGGAGAAGACCTCGTTGGCCGCGTCGACCTGGCCCGGGTGCAGCACCCACTTGCCGTCGAAGCCCAGCGCCGCCGCCCGTCCGGCCACCTCGCGGTAGGCGTCCACGTCGCGGATCTGGAGGAAGGGGCCGTCGATCGCCTGCAGGTTGTGCGTGCGGGCGGCCATCAGGATGCGCATGAGGATGTAGTGGTAGGCGTCCGCGCCGTAGCCGGGCGGCTGCATGCCCACGACCAGCGACTTCATGTTGATCGAGGCCATGAAGTCGGCCGGGCCGAAGATGATGGTCTCCAGCCGGGGGGAGGCGGCGGCGATCTCGTCGACGTTCACCAGGCCCTTGGCGTTCTCGATCTGCGCCTCGATGCCGATCTTGCCGACCTCGAAGCCCATGGTCTTCTCGATCTGCGTCAGCAGCAGGTCGAGCGCCACCACCTGCTGGGCGTCCTGGACCTTCGGCAGCATGATGCAGTCGAGGTTCTGGCCGGCGCCCTCGACCACCGTGATGACATCGCGGTACGTCCAGTGCGTCGTCCAGTCGTTGACGCGCACGACCCGGGTCTTGCCCGTCCAGTCACCGTTGTTCAGCGCGTCCACGATCGTGTGGCGCGCGCCTTCCTTGGCGAGCGGCGCGCAGGCGTCCTCCAGGTCCAGGAAGACCTGGTCGGCCGGCAGGCCCTGGGCCTTCTCCAGGAAGCGCGGGTTCGAACCCGGCACCGCGAGGCAGGAGCGACGCGGGCGAAGACGGTTCACCGGGTGGACTGGCGTGGTCATGCGGGGACCTCCGTGCTGGCAAGGATTTCGAGAGGGGCGAGTTTGTTGGCTGTGCGGATCTCGTCGACGATACGTCCGATGATCTCCGTGATGCCGAAGTCCTTCGGCGTGAACACGGCGGCCACACCGGCTGCCTTCAGCGTCACGGCATCCGCGTTCGGAATGATGCCTCCGACGATGACGGGAATGTCGCCCGCCCCCGCCGCGCGCAGCCGCTCCAGGACGTCCGGGACCAGTGCGCAGTGGGACCCGGACAGGATGGACAGTCCCACGCAGTGCACGTCCTCGGCCAGCGCCGCGGAGGAGATCTCCTCGGGCGTCAGCCGGATGCCCTGGTAGACCACCTCGAAGCCGGCGTCGCGGGCCCGGACGGCGATCTGCTCGGCGCCGTTGGAGTGCCCGTCCAGGCCGGGCTTGCCGACCAGCAGGCGCAGCCGCCCCGTGCCGAGCTCCTCGGCCGTACGGGTCACCTTCTCGCGGACCTCGTGCATCGGCGTGCCGGGCTCGGCGGTGACCGCCACGGGGGCCGAGGAGACCCCGGTCGGGGCGCGGAACTCGCCGAACACCTCGCGCAGGGCGCTCGCCCACTCGCCGGTGGTGACACCCGCCCGGGCGCACTCCAGGGTGGCGTCCATCAGGTTCTCGGTGCCCGCCGCGGCCTCCTTGAGGCGCTCCAGGGCCTGCCGGGTGGTGGGGAAGACGAACGGGTCGCCGCCGCCCTGCCGCTCCGAGGACTCCTCGCGCTCGGCGCGCCACCGGACGATCCGCTCGACGGTCAGCGCCTCCACGGCCCCGTCCACCGTCATGATGGCGCCGTCCAGGTCGGCGGTGAGCGGGTTCTCCTCCGTCTGCTGGAAGCAGTTGACGCCGACGATCTTGTCCTCGCCGGCCTCGATCCGCGCCCGCCGCTCGGCGTGCGAGGAGACCAGCTGGGACTTCAGGTACCCCGACTCGACGGCGGCCATCGCGCCGCCCATCTCCTGGATCCGCTCGATCTCGGCCAGGCACTCGGCCACCAGGGACTCGACCTTGTTCTCGATGACGTGCGAGCCCGCGAAGATGTCCTCGTACTCCAGCAGGTCGCTCTCGTGCGCCAGGACCTGCTGGATGCGCAGCGACCACTGCTGGTCCCAGGGCCGGGGCAGGCCCAGCGCCTCGTTCCAGGCGGGCAGCTGCACCGCGCGGGCGCGGGCGTCCTTGGAGAGGGTGACGGCCAGCATCTCCAGGACGATGCGCTGGACGTTGTTCTCCGGCTGCGCCTCCGTCAGGCCCAGGGAGTTGACCTGGACCCCGTAGCGGAAGCGGCGCTGCTTCTCGTTCTCGATGCCGTAGCGCTCACGGGTGACCTGGTCCCAGATGCGGCCGAAGGCGCGCATCTTGCACATCTCCTCGATGAAGCGGACGCCCGCGTTCACGAAGAAGGAGATACGGGCGACCACCTCCCCGAAGCGCTCCTCGGGCACCTGCCCCGAGTCGCGCACCGAGTCCAGCACCGCGATCGCGGTGGACATCGCGTACGAGATCTCCTGGACCGGGGTGGCTCCCGCCTCCTGCAGGTGGTAGCTGCAGATGTTGATCGGGTTCCACTTCGGGATGTGGTTGACCGTGTACGCGATCATGTCCGTCGTCAGGCGGAGCGAGGGTCCCGGCGGGAAGACGTGCGTCCCGCGCGAGAGGTACTCCTTGACGATGTCGTTCTGGGTGGTGCCCTGGAGCTTGGAGACGTCCGCCCCCTGCTCCTCGGCGGCCACCTGGTAGAGCGCCAGCAGCCACATGGCGGTGGCGTTGATCGTCATCGAGGTGTTCATCTGCTCCAGGGGTATGTCCTGGAACAGCCGTCGCATGTCGCCCAGATGGGAGACCGGGACCCCGACCCGGCCCACCTCGCCGCGGGCGAGGATGTGGTCGGGGTCGTAGCCGGTCTGCGTCGGCAGGTCGAAGGCGACCGACAGGCCGGTCTGGCCCTTGGCGAGGTTGCGGCGGTACAGCTCGTTGGACGCCTCGGCCGTGGAGTGGCCGGCGTACGTCCGCATGAGCCACGGACGGTCCTTCTGGCGCTCTGTCATCTCAGGCGTTCCCTCTGGCCCTTAGATGTTGCGGAAGCGGTTGATGGCGTCGAGGTGCGTGGCGCGGAGCTCGTGGTCGCGGACGCCCAGGCCCTCCTCGGGGGCCAGCGCGAGCACGCCGACCTTGCCCTGGTGCAGGTTGCGGTGGACGTCGTACGCCGCCTGGCCGGTCTCCTCCAGCGAGTAGACCTTCGAGAGGGTGGGGTGGATCTTGCCCTTCGAGATCAGGCGGTTGGCCTCCCAGGCCTCGCGGTAGTTCGCGAAGTGCGAGCCGATGATGCGCTTGAGCGACATCCACAGGTAGCGGTTGTCGTACTCGTGCATGTAGCCCGAGGTCGAGGCGCAGGTGGTGATGGTGCCGCCCTTGCGGGTGACGTAGACGCTCGCGCCGAAGGTCTCGCGGCCGGGGTGCTCGAAGACGATGTCGATGTCCTCGCCGCCGGTCAGCTCGCGGATGCGCTTGCCGAAGCGCTTCCACTCCTTCGGGTCCTGGGTGTGCTCGTCCTTCCAGAACTTGTAGCCCTCGGCGCTGCGGTCGATGATCGCGGTCGCGCCCATCGCGCGGCAGATGTCCGCCTTCTGCGCGCTGGAGACCACGCAGATCGGGTTGGCGCCGCCGGCCAGCGCGAACTGCGTGGCGTAGGAGCCGAGTCCGCCGCTGGCGCCCCAGATGAGGACGTTGTCGCCCTGCTTCATGCCGGCGCCGTTGCGGGAGACCAGCTGGCGGTAGGCGGTGGAGTTCACCAGGCCGGGGGAGGCGGCCTCCTCCCAGCTCAGGTGGCCGGGCTTGGGCATCAGCTGGTTCGACTTGACCAGCGCGATCTCGGCGAGGCCGCCGAAGTTGGTCTCGAAGCCCCAGATGCGCTGCTCGGGGTCGAGCATCGTGTCGTTGTGGCCGTCCGAGGACTCCAGCTCGACCGAGAGGCAGTGCGCGACGACCTCGTCACCGGGGTTCCAGGCGTTGACGCCCGGGCCGGTGCGCAGGACGACGCCCGCGAGGTCGGAGCCGATGACGTGGTACGGGAGGTCGTGGCGCTTGGTGAGCTCCGACAGGCGCCCGTAGCGCTCGAGGAAGCTGAAGGTGGACACCGGCTCGAAGATCGAGGTCCACACCGAGTTGTAGTTGACCGAGGAGGCCATGACGGCCACCAGGGCCTCGCCCGGGCCGAGTTCCGGCACCGGGACCTGGTCCAGGTGCAGGGACTTGCGCGGGTCCTTCTCGCGGGTGGTGAGCCCGGCGAACATCTCCGCCTCGTCCTTGTGCACGGTGATCGCGCGGTACGAGTCGGGGAGCGGCAGGGCTGCGAAGTCTGCGGCGGTGGCGGACTGCGACTGAATCGCGTCCAGGATGTCCTTCACGGTAGAGCCTCCGGCTAGCGCTGATGAGGGTGCGCTGAGGTAAACGGGGTGCGTGGAGCGGGTGCGGGTGTGCCGTCGGTCCGGCTGGTGCGTTGGTGCTGGCGACGCCTGTGATGGGGCGTGCGGTGCCTGGTGACGCAGGCATCCGGGGCGCGTTCCGTGCCGAGTGGGCGTGGGCCGCGGGGACATCCGGACGAGATTCAACGTATGGCACCCCGTGTCACCCGGCAAGGCACCGCGTGCCAAAACTTTCTCTCATTTGCCGATTGACCTGCACGGATGAGCGATGATCGATCAGAGTTACCCGCGAGTAGGGGCAAGCCGGACATACGAACAAGGCCGCCCCCGGAACGGGGGCGGCCCTGTGTGACGAGGATCGCGCGTGCTGCTGGTGGGGCTACGTGGTGCGCAGCGCCTCTTCGATGGTTCGCATGACCTCGTCCAGCGGGGCGTCGGTCCGGGCCACCGCGACCAGTACCTCGCCCTGGGTGCGGACGGCGGCCGGCGCGGCCGGCGCCGTGCTGGTCAGGGTGCGGCCGGCGCCGATCCCCGAGCCGAAGGTCTTGCGCACGATCGAGAAGGCGTGGTCCAGCTGCGCCTCCACGTCCCCCTGGCCGCCCGCCCGCAGCCAGCGCCGCAGCACGTGGTTGTGGGCGGTCACCACCGCGGAGGCGGCCACCTCGGCCAGCAGCGGGTCGTCGTTGCCGTCGTGGTGGTCCTGCTCGTCGAAGTGGGCGAGCAGGTAGCGGGTGAACAGCCGCTCGTAGCGGGCCACGGAGGCGATCTCCCGCTCCCGCAGCGCCGGCACCTCGCGGGTCAGCCGGTAGCGCTCCACCGACACCGCGGGCGAGGCGGCGTACATCTTCATGACTTCCTTGATCCCGCGGCAGACCGTGTCGAGCGGGTGCTCGTGGGCCGGGGCCACGTCGAGGACGGCCTCGGCGCGGGTCAGGGTGTCGTCGTGGTCCGGGAAGATCGCCTCTTCCTTGGACCGGAAGTGCCGGAAGAAGGTCCGGCGCGCCACCCCGGCGGTCGCCGCGATCTCGTCGACCGTCGTCGCCTCGTACCCCTTGGTCGCGAAGAGCTCCATGGCGGCCGCGGCGAGCTCGCGGCGCATCTTGAGCCGCTGGGCGGCCGCCTTGGTGCCGGCGGTGCTCTCCGGCGTGTCGGAGGCCGCGGCGGCGCGGGACGAGGTCTTGGCGGGCTGGGACATAGAGCGAACGTACTTCATCCGCGCGCCGGGGCGCGCCCGAGGGGGGTGGGAGGGGGGTGGATGCGGGGGAGGGCCGGCACTGGGCACACAGTGCTCGTCGGGAGGGTTCGCCCACCGTGAGGGTCCGGCGGGCCCGAGGAGCCCTCCCCACGCATCCGGCTCGTGGCCCGGCCGGGGGTTACCGGCGGGCGTACTCACGGAATCCGCGGCCGGTCTTCCGGCCCAGGCAGCCCGCCGCCACCAGGTGCTCCAGCAACGGGGACGGGGCCAGGCCCGGGTCGCGGAACTCCTTGTGGAGGACCTTCTCGATGGCGAGCGAGACGTCGAGGCCGACCACGTCGAGGAGCTCGAAGGGCCCCATCGGGTACCCGCCGCCCAGCTTCATCGCCGCGTCGATCTGGTCGAGGGTCGCGTAGTGCTGCTCGACCATCTTGATCGCGTTGTTGAGGTACGGGAACAGCAGGGCGTTCACGATGAAGCCGGCCCGGTCCCCGCAGTCCACCGGGTGCTTGCGCACCTTGACGCAGATCTCGCGGACCGTGGCGTGCACGTCGTCGGCCGTCAGGACCGTGCGGACCACCTCGACCAGCTTCATCGCCGGGGCCGGGTTGAAGAAGTGCATGCCGATCACGTCCTGCGGGCGCGAGGTCACGCGGGCCACCGCGATCACCGGCAGCGAGGAGGTGGTCGTCGCCAGCACGGCGCCCGGCTTGCAGACCTTGTCCAGGGCCGCGAACAGCTCCTGCTTGACGGCGAGGTCCTCGGCCACGGCCTCCACGGCCAGGTCCACCTCGGCGAAGGCGTCCAGCGAACCGGCCGGGGTGATCCGGCCCAGGGTCTGCGCGGCGGCCTCCTCGGTCAGCCGGCCCTTGGACACCGCACGGCCCAAGGACTTGCCGATCGCGGCCTTCGCGGCCGCCGCCTTCTCCTGGCTGCGGGCGGCCAGCACCACGTCGAACCCGGACTGCGCGAAGACCTGCGCGATCCCGCTCGCCATGGTGCCCGAGCCGGCCACGCCGACCGAGGCGACGGGACGGCCCGCGCCGAGCCGGTACTCCTGCGGCGGGGTTTGCTGGTCGCGGACCACCGCGGAGCTGCCCGGACCCTCGTACGTGTAGAAGCCGCGCCCGGCCTTCTGCCCGGTCAGCCCGGCCTCCGCGAGCTGGCCCAGGATCGGGGCGGGGGCGTGCAGCCGGTCGCCGGAGGAGGCGTACATGGCCTCCAGGACGGTGCGCGCGGTGTCCACGCCGATCAGGTCGAGCAGCGCCAGCGGACCCATGGGCAGGCCGCAGCCGAGCCGCATCGCCGCGTCGATGTCCTCGCGGGAGGCGTACTTCGCCTCGTACATGGCGGCGGCCTGGTTGAGGTAGCCGAAGAGCAGGCCGTCGGCGACGAACCCGGGGCGGTCGCCGACCGGTACCGGCTCCTTGCCCAGCTCGCGGGCCAGGCCGGTGACCGCCTCGACGGCCGGCGGGGCCGTCAGCACGCTGGAGACGACCTCGACCAGCTTCATCGCCGGGGCCGGGTTGAAGAAGTGCAGGCCCAGCACCCGCTCGGGGCGCTGCGACTCGGCGGCGAGCCGGGTCACCGACAGGGCGTTGGTGCCGGTGGCGAGGATCGTGTCGGGCCGCACGATCGCGTCGAGCTCGCGGAACACCTGCTGCTTGAGCTCGTACGACTCCGGCACGACCTCGATGACGAGATCGGCCTCGGCGGCGGCGCCCAGTTCGGTGAAGGTGCGGAAGCGGGCGAGCACGTCCGCCCGCTCCTGCTCGGTGAGGCGCTCCCGGGTGACGGAGCGCGCGGTGGCCGCCGAGAGCGCGGCCGCGGCCCGCCGGGCGGCGGTCTCGCTGACGTCGATGCCGATGACCTCCCGGCCGGCCCGGGCGAGGACCTCGGCGATGCCGGTGCCCATCGTGCCGAGTCCGACGACGGCGATGGTCTGGAGGGTGGGGTGACTGGACTGACGGTCCATCGAGGGACTCCAGTGGAAGAGGGTGACGACTGAGAGGGCGCGCGCCGCACAGCGCGCGCGGATGCCGTGTCCCCGTGCGCGACGGGCCGCGGGGAGGAGGGCGTGAAATGCCGTGTGGTGGAGCCCGACGGCGGGAACCCGGCAGGAGCGGGGGCCCGGAGGGCGGAAGCGGCGGCGCCCTGTCCCGGGGCCACGCCGTGATGTCGTGCTGAACCGACCGGCACGGGGCGGCTGCGTCACCAGGCCGCCCTCGTACGTGTTGAAGCGACAGTAACTCGCCGGTAACTGCTGCGCCAGAGCGCGGAGATGTGACCTGTACCGCCCAAATGTACCGATCATCGATCATCGATCATCAATCGGCGAGAACGGGCCTCGGGGGCGGCCGCGGCCGCCTAGGGTGGCCGCGTGAACGACGTGCTGGAACGCCTGCGGGCGGAAGCCACCGGTTCTCCGGACCGCCCGCGCTACGAGGCGCTGCTCACCGCCGGCCCCGACGAGCTGGCGGCCGCCCTGACCTCGGCCGGGCTGCCCCTGTGGGCCCGCGAAATGGCCGCGTACCGGCTGGGGCTGGCGGGGGACCCCCGCTCCTTCGAGTCCCTGGTGCTGCTGCTCAACCACCGCGACCCGCCGCGCTGCGCGGCCGCCGCCGAGGCACTGGCGGTGCTCGGCGACCCGCGCACCGCCCGCGCCGCGGCCGCCCTCGCCACCAACGGCCTGCGCACGGCCTACGCCCTGCAGCCCGTCCGGCTGCTCACCGCCCTGCGCGCCCCCGAGTCGGCCCCGGCCCTGATGACGACCCTGTCCCGGCTGCTGTCACCGCACGACCCCTACTGGCGGGTGGCGCTGGCCTGTGTGGAGGGCCTCGGCGCCCTCGGCGACCCGCGATCGCGCGAGCTGCTGACCCGGGCCCAGGCCCACCCCCGCCTCGCGGTGGCGGCCACGGCGGCGCTGCGGGCGCTCGGCTGACCGGAGCCGACCGGAGCCGACCTGACCGGAGCCGACCCGACCCGAGCCGACCCGACCCGAGCCGACCCGACCCGAGCCGACCGGAGCCCGGAGCCCGGAGCTGACAGGATCGGCCCATGACTGATCACGAGACCGGCCACCTCGCCCGCATACCCGCGCCCGAGGGGGTCGCCCCCGCCGCCGGCTACGCCCACGTCGTCATCGGCACCGGGCGGTTCGTCGCCGTCTCCGGGCAGTGCGCCCTCGACGAGCAGGGCGCGGTCGTCGGCGAGGGCGACCCCGCCGCCCAGGCCCGCCAGGTCTTCGAGAACCTGCGGCGCTGCCTGGCGGCGGCCGGGGCGACCTTCGACGACGTCGTGAAGCTGACGTACTTCGTGACGGACGTGGCGCACCTGCCGGCGGTGCGGGAGGCGCGCGACGCCGTCATCCCCGCCGACCGGCTGCCCGCGTCCTCGGCCGTCCAGGTCGCCGCCCTGTTCCGGCCGGAACTGCTCCTGGAGGTGGAGGCCTTCGCGGTGCTGCCGGCCGGCTGAGCGTCAGCCCCGGAAGCCGAGCAGCCCGTGCAGGGCCGCGCCGCCCGCCGAGGGCGGGACCGCGCGGGTCGCCGTGGTCGGCTTCGGGGCCGCCTGGGCGGGGCACGTGGCGTCCGCCGCCCGGCCCGTCTTCAGATAGGCCGCGACCTTCTCGTCCAGGCACTTGTTGCCGCTGAGCGAGATGCCGTGGTTCCCGCCGCCCTCCTCGACCACCAGGGCCGAGCCCTTCAGCTTGTCCCGCATGCTGAGCGCCCCCTGGAACGGGGTCGCCGCGTCCTCCGTCGCCTGGAGCAGGAGGGCGGGCGGCAGGTCCGCGTTGGTCACGTCCGGGGCCTGCAGCGGCTCCGTCGGCCAGAACGCGCACGGGGCGTTGTACCAGGCGTTGTTCCAGGTCATGAACGGCGCCGCGGCGTGCGTGCGCCACATGTCGGCGCGCCACTGGTTCCAGTCCTTCGGCCAGGCCGAGTCCCGGCACTGCACGGCGGTGTAGACGCTGTAGCCGTTGCCCGCGGAGGGCTCCACCGCGCCGAACCGCTCGTACGCCGCCACCAGCGGTTTCGGGTCCCTCTTCACGGAGTACGCCGAGAAGGCCTCGGCGAGGCTGGGCCAGTAGCCGTTGAAGTAGCCGCCCGGCATGTAGGTGTCCTCCAGCTCGGAGGGGCCCACCTTGCCGCCCGCGGCCGTCCGGCGCAGCTCCTCGCGCATCGCGTACCAGCGCTCCTCGACCCCGGCCGCGCCGGTGCCGAGCCCGTAGGCGGCGTCGTGCTCCGCCACCCAGGCGAGGAAGGCCTTGTGGCGGGCGTCGAAGGCCCGGTCCTGCGCGAGGTTGTCCTCGTACCAGACCCCGCCCGGGTCGACCACGGAGTCCAGGACGAGCCGGTCCACCCGCCGCGGGTGGAGCTTGGCGTACACCGCGCCCAGGTAGGTCCCGTAGGAGTAGCCGAAGTAGCTGATCCGCTCCGCGCCGAGGGCGGTGCGCAGCACCTCGATGTCGCGGGCGGCGGAGACGGTGTCGATGTGCGGGAGCACGTCCGCGTGCCGGGTCCGGCAGGACTCGGCGAAGGACCGCACCCGCTCCAGGTTGGCCCGCTCGGTCGCCGCGTCGCGCGGTACGGAGTCGGGCCGCACCGGGCTGAAGTGGCCCGCCCCGCAGTCCAGGGCCGGCTCGCTCCTGCCGACGCCCCGCGGGTCGAAACCGATCACGTCGTACCGGCCGGCCACGTCCTTGGGCAGGGCGGAGGCGACGAAGCCGGCCAGCGCGCGCCCGCTGCCGCCCGGGCCGCCGGGGTTGACCAGCAGCGGGCCGGCCGAGGTCGCGGCGGTGTGCGGGACCCGGGTGAGGGCGAGGGAGATCTGGCGGCCGGCGGGCCGGGCGTGGTCGAGGGGGACCTTGAGGGAGGCGCACTGGAGCGTCGGGTAGCGGGGGGTCGCGCAGCCGCTCCAGCGCAGCGCAGCCTGCTTCGCGGCCTGCTTCGGCGCCGCGGCGGCCGGGGCCGCCGAAGTGGCCGAGACCGGGCTCGCCAGGACGGAGGCGACGGCGGCCGCGGTGGAGATCGACAGCAGGACAGCGGCGCGCTTCTTCAAGGGGTGCAGCATGGGGCCTCCCAGCCGAGGGTTCTGGGCGGAATCGTCCCGGAAACCGCGCCCGGAAAGCGGGATTGGGATGCCTATTGGCCCGATGTGATGACCTTTCGTGGGTGCGGGGCCGCGCCGGGGCCTCAGAGGAGGGTGAGCTGGGCGGGCCCGGCGGGCACCGGCCGCTCGGGCAGGGCGGTCCGGCGGGCCGGCCCGCGCCCGTTCGGGCCGATGCCGAATTCCGCCGCCAGCTCGTGGACTTGGCGGGTGATCTGCCGCTGGTACCAGGTGGGCGCGTACGAGCCGCCCGCGTACATCCGCTCGTAGCGCTCCACCAGGTGCGGGTGGTGCTCGCCCAGCCATGCCGTGAACCACTCGCGCGCCCCGGGCCGCAGATGGAGTACCAGGGGTGTCACCGAGGTGGCCCCGGAGGCGGCGATGGCGCGGACGGTGTCCCGCAGCTGCTCCGGCGCGTCGCCGAGGAAGGGGATGACCGGGGCCATCAGGACCCCGCACTCGATCCCGGCGTCGGTCAGCGTCCGTACGGCGTTCAACCGGGCGGCGGGGGAGGGCGTGCCGGGCTCGACGGTCCGCCACAGGGCGGCGTCCGTGAAGCCGACGGAGACGGAGATGCCGACCTCGGTGACCTCGGCCGCCTCCCGCAGCAGCGGCAGGTCGCGCAGGATCAGCGTGCCCTTGGTGAGGATCGAGAAGGGGTTCGCGCGGTCCCGCAGCGCCTCGATGATCCCGGGCATCAGCCGGTAGCGGCCCTCGGCGCGCTGGTAGCAGTCGACGTTGGTGCCCATGGCGATGTGCGCGCCGGTCCAGCGGCGCGCGCCGAGCTCGCGGCGTACCAGCTCGGGGGCGTTGGTCTTGACGACGATCTGTGAGTCGAAGCCGAGGCCGGTGTCGAGGTCCAGATAGCCGTGGGTCTTGCGGGCGAAGCAGTAGACGCAGGCGTGGCTGCACCCGCGGTAGGGGTTGACCGTCCATTCGAACGGCATGCGCGAGGCCCCCGGCACCCGGTTGACGATCGAGCGGGCCCGGACCTCGTGGAAGGTGATCCCGCGGAACTCGGGGGTGTCGATGGTGCGCGTCACGACCGCGTCGGCCCCGAAGAGCGCGGCGGGGCCGCCAGAGCCCCCGGTCAGATTCTCCCAGCGCATGGCGCCTCCTCGGTGTCGCACCGAGAATAGAACAAACGTTCCCATGATCGTGCGGGAGGCGGCCTCGAGCGGGCGGCGAGGCCCTTCCCAGCGGCGGATTTGGGCGACCGCCCCCGAGGTGGTTGGCTTCGGCGTGACGAGCGATCACAACTGCTGGAGGAACAGCTATGGCGCAGGTCGAGGCCACCACGGAGCGGATCATCGCGGCCGACGCGGAGACCGTGTTCGACGCGCTGGCGGACTACACCGGGACCCGCGGGAAGCTGCTGCCCGAACACTTCAGTGAGTACGAGGTGCGCGAGGGCGGCGACGGCGAGGGGACCCTGGTGCACTGGAAGCTCCAGGCCACCAGCAAGCGCGTGCGCGACTGCCTGCTGGAGGTCAGCGAGCCCAACGACGGTCAGCTGGTCGAGAAGGACCGCAACTCCTCCATGGTGACCACCTGGGTGGTCACCCCCGCCGGCGAGGGCAGGTCCAAGGCCGTGGTCACCACCGTGTGGGACGGCGCCGGCGGCATCGGCGGCTTCTTCGAGCGCACCTTCGCCCCCAAGGGCCTCGGCCGCATCTACGACACCGTGCTGGCCAACCTGGCCGCCGAAGTCGAGGCCTGACCCCGGGCGCGCCGCGCCGCGGGGCGGCTCACCGGATCGGGTGGACTTCCCGGCCCCGGTGAGCCGCCGCGACCCGGGCGTGGCCGCCCGGGCCGGACGGGGTCCGAGAGCTAGGCTGGGTCTCCGCAACCGACCGGGGGCCCGATGAAGATCCTCATCTCCGCCGACATGGAGGGCGCCACCGGCGTCACCTGGCCCGAGGACGTGCTGCCCGGAGCCTCCCAGTGGGAGCGCTGCCGGGGCCTGTTCACCTCGGACGTGAACGCGGCCGTGCTCGGCTTCTACGACGGCGGCGCCGACCAGGTCCTCATCAACGAGGCCCACTGGACCATGCGCAACCTGCTCCTGGAGAAGCTGGACGCCCGCGCCGAGATGCTCACCGGCCGGCACAAGTCGCTCTCCATGGTCGAGGGCGTCCAGCACGGGGACGTCGACGGGGTCGCCTTCGTCGGCTACCACACGGGAGCCGGCGCCGAAGGCGTCCTCGCCCACACCTACCTCGCCAACTCCATCACCGGTGTCTGGCTCAACGGCACCCGGGCCAGCGAGGGGCTGCTCAACGCGCACGTCGTCGCCGAGTACGGGGTGCCCGTCATCCTGGTCACCGGCGATGACCTGACCTGCGCCGACGCCGCCGGATACGCCCCGGACGCGGTGACCGTCGCCGTGAAGGACCACGTCTCGCGCTACGCCGCCGTGTGCCGGACCCCGGCCCGCACCGCCGCCGACATCCGAGCGGCGGCCAAGGAGGCCACCGCACTCGCGGTCCGCCGCGAACCCGTGCCCGGCGGCGGCCCCCACACCGTGGAAGTGGAGTTCGACGCCGAGCACCTGGCCCTGGCGGCCACGGTGGTGCCGGGCGTCGAACGCAGCGGCGAGCGCAGGATCGCGTACAGCAGCGAGACCATGTACGAGGGGATCCGCACGTTCAAGGCGGTCACGACGGTCGTCTCCGCGGCCGTGGAGGAGCAGTATGGCTGACATGCCCGTAGTCACCGCCGAGGTCCCGGCCCAGGCGCAGGACCGCGCCCCGGCCGACGCCGTGGACCAGACCGCCCTCGACGAGGCGGTCGAGTTCACCTGCGGCCTCATCAGGATCGACACCGCCAACCGCGGCGGCGGGGACTGCCGCGAGCGCCCCGCCGCCGAGTACGCCGCCGAGCGGCTCGCCGCCGCCGGGCTGGAGCCGGCCCTGCTGGAGCGCACCCCGGGCCGCACCAACGTGGTGGCCCGGATCGCCGGCTCGGACCCGTCCGCCGAGGCGCTCCTCGTCCACGGCCACCTCGACGTGGTACCGGCCGAGCCCGCCGAGTGGAGCGTCGACCCCTTCTCGGGGGAGGTCCGCGACGGGGTGGTCTGGGGCCGCGGCGCCGTCGACATGAAGAACACGGACGCGATGGTGCTGGCCGTCGTACGGGCCTGGGCGCGGGCCGGCGTGCAGCCGCGCCGGGACATCGTGATCGCCTTCACCGCCGACGAGGAGGACAGCGCGGTCGACGGTGCCGGGTTCCTCGCCGACCGGCACCCGCACCTCTTCGAGGGCTGCACCGAGGGCATCGGCGAATCCGGGGCCTTCACCGTGCACCCCGGCAACGGCCGGGCCCTCTACCCGATCGCCGCCGGCGAGCGCGGCACCGCGTGGCTGAAGCTGACCGCGCACGGCACCGCCGGACATGGCTCCAAGCCCAACAAGGCCAACGCCGTGACCCGGCTCGCCGCCGCCGTCGCCCGGATCGGCGCGTACGAGTGGCCCGTCCGCCTCACCGACACCGTCGTCGCGTGCATCACCGAACTCGCCGCCCTCCAGGGCCTGTCGGTGGACCCGCGGGCCCCCGGCTTCGACCTCGACGGGGTCCTCGGCAGCCTCGGACCGGCCGCCGCCCTGGTCGACGCGACCGTGCGCAACAGTGCCAACCCGACCATGTTCAGCGCCGGTTACAAGCTCAACGTGATCCCCGGCCAGGCCACCGCCTACGTCGACGGCCGGATGCTGCCGGGCGGCGAGGCCGAGTTCATCGCCACCCTGGACGCGCTCACCGGCCCCGACGTGCGGTGGGAGTTCCACCACCGCGAGGTCGCGCTCCAAGCCCCAGTGGACGGGCGGACCTACGGGATCCTGCGCGAGTCCGTCGAGCGGTTCGACCCGGAAGGGCACGTGGTGCCGTTCTGCATGGCGGGCGGCACCGACGCCAAGCAGTTCTCCCGCCTGGGCATCACCGGTTACGGGTTCTCCCCCCTGAAGCTGCCGCCCGGCTTCGACTACTGGTCCCTGTTCCACGGCGTGGACGAGCGGGTCCCCGTCGACGCACTGCACTTCGGCGTCCGCGTCCTCGACCACGCGCTGCGGACGCTGTGAGGGAGACCCGGTGATGACGGCGGCGACCCGGCCCTACGGCAGCTGGCCCTCACCCATCGCCGCCGAACTGGCCGCCTCCCACGACGGGCGCCCCGAGTACGTGGGCACGGTCGGCGCCGAGGTGTGGTGGACCGAGCCCCGTCCGCGGGAGGGCGGCCGCCGCGCCCTGGTGCGCCGCCCCGCCGTCGCCGGCCCGGCGGGCGAGGGCGTCACCGCCCTGCCCGCACCCTGGGACGTGCGCAGCCGGGTCACCGAGTACGGCGGCCTGCCCTGGGCCGGAGCCGAACGGGCCGAAGGCGGCCCGCTGCTGGTCTTCGTCCACTTCGCCGACCAGCGGCTGTACGCGTACGAGCCGGACGCCCCCGGCGACGCCGCGCGGCCGCGGCCCCTCACCCCCGTCTCCGCCGTCGGCGGCGGACTGCGCTGGGCCGACCCGGTGCTGCGCGGCTCTGAGGTCTGGTGCGTGCTGGAGGAGTTCACCGGACCCGCGCCGACGGACGTGCGCCGGGTGGCGGCCGCCGTACCGCTGGACGGGTCGGCGGCCGGGGACCGGGCCGCCGTACGCGAACTGACCGACGACCGGTACCGGTTCACCACCGGCCCCCGGCTCTCCCCGGACGGGCGGCACGCGGCCTGGCTGGTGTGGGACCACCCGCGGATGCCCTGGGACGGCACCGAACTGCGCGTGGCCGAGGTCACCGGGGACGGCCGGCTCGAGCGGGCCCGCACCGTACTGGGCGGCCCTGCCGAGGCCGTCGCCCAGGCCGACTGGACGGCCGGCGGAGCCCTCCTCGCGGTGAGCGACCGCAGCGGCTGGTGGAACCCGTACCGGGTGGACCCGGAGACGGGCGACGCGGTCAACCTGTGCCCCAGGGAAGAGGAGTTCGGCGGCCCGCTCTGGAAGCCCGGGCTGCGCTGGCTCGCCCCGCTGCCCGAAGGGCTGGTCGCCGTCCTGCACGGCCAGGGCTCCTCCGTGCTCGGCATCCTCGACCCGGAGAGCGGGGACCTCGTGGACGCCGCCGGCCCGTGGACGGCCTGGCAGCCGACCCTCGCCGTGAGCGGCACCCGCGTGTACGGGGTCGCCGCCAGCCCGCGCAGCGCGTACGAGGTGGTCGAGCTGGACACCGCCACCGGGCACGCCCGGGTGGTCGGCGCGCAGGGGGTGGACCCGGTGGACCCCGCCCACTACCCGGAGCCGCAGAGCCGGACCTTCCTCGGCCCCGACAACCGGGAGATCCACGCGCACGTCTACCCGCCGCACCACCCGGCCTGCCGGGCCGCCGCCGACGAACTGCCCCCGTACGTGGTGTGGGCGCACGGGGGCCCCACCGACCACGTACCGCCCGTACTCGACCTGCACATCGCCTACTTCACCTCCCGCGGCATCGGCGTGGTCGAGGTGAACTACGGGGGCTCCACCGGCTACGGCCGCGCCTACCGGGAGCGGCTGCGCGAACAGTGGGGCGTCGTGGACGTCGAGGACTGCGCGGCGGTGGCCCGGGCGCTGGCCGCCGAGGGGACCGCCGACCCGGCCCGGCTCGCCATCCGCGGCGCCAGCGCGGGCGGCTGGACCGCCGCGGCCTCGCTGGCCGCCACCGACCTGTACGCCTGCGCGGCGGTCATCTACCCGGTCCTGGACCTGCTGCGCTTCGCCGAGGAGACCCACGACCTGGAGTCCCGCTACGTGGAGGGCCTGGCCGGACCGCCGCAGACCCTCGCCGTCCGCTGCCGCGAGCGCTCGCCGGTGGCCCGCGCCGACCGGATCACCGCGCCGTTCGTCCTGCTCCAGGGGCTGGAGGACCCGGTCTGCCCGCCCGCCCAGGCCGAGCGCCTGCTCGCCGCCCTGCGGGGGCGCCCGGTGCCGCACGCCTACCTGGCCTTCGCGGGCGAGGGGCACGGCTTCCGGCGCGCGGACACCATGGTCCGGGCCCTGGAGGCCGAACTGTCCCTGTACGCCCAGGTGTTCGGGATCGAACGCACCGACGTTCCGCGGCTGGAGCTGAGGCTGGAACTCTAGGGGCGCGTGCCGGCACGGCTCAGGCCGTGTGCAGCCAGACGCGGAGCGGGCCGATCGGGGTGAACCCGGCGCGTACGGCGGCCCCGAGGTCGTCCCCCGACTCGTAGCCGACCACCGGCAGACCCGGCCAGCGGGCGGCGATCGCGGTGAGCGCGCCCGCCCAGGCGGCGTCGGTGTCGGCCTCGTCGTGCGCGAACAGGTTGGACAGGCCGACGACCGCGCCACTGCCCCGGTGCGCGACGCCCCCGGCCACGATCCGGCCCCCGGCGCGGCCCGCGAGGAAGACGAGGTCGCGGTCCGGCAGGGCCGGATGGAACAGGCCCGTGCCCTCCCCGCCGTCCCAGGCGGCCTCCCACCGCTCCAGTTCGCCGGGGCCGGTGACCGCGGACCACTCCAGGCGGGAGCCGGCGGCCGGGGCGGGCGCCGCGGCCGGGCGGTGGATCCATTGGGCCTCGAACAGCACCTCGAAGCCCTCGCCGGCCAGGTCCAGGTCGGCGAAGCTGTCCTTGACCGAGCAGCCGGGGCCCTCGGTGTCGATCCCGGCCAGCAGCGCCGGCGCCGAGGCGCCCGGGGCGAGGGTCACGGCGTCCGGGTAGAGCGGCGGGGTCCGGCGCGCGGTGGTCCACGCGTCCGGGGCGAACGCCCCGGCCGGCCCGTGGCCGCGCGCGACCGCGTCGCACCACTCGGCGTTGTCGCGTGCCGCCGCGCGCAGGAGTTCGTCCACGTCAGGGGTGATGATCACGCCGATGATCCTGCCACACCTCCTAACCTGGGCGGATGACCTTTTCCACGTACCTGCGGCAGGGTGCCCGCGTGGGCCTGCGGCCCTTCCGGCTCGCCGACGGGCCCGAGTTCACCACGCGCGCGCACGAGAGCCGGGAGCTCCACCGCCCCTGGCTGTTCCCGCCCGCGACCATCGAGGAGTACGAGCCCTACGCGACCCGGCTGGCCGAGGGCGACGGCCGCGCCGGGTTCCTCGTCTGCGAACTCGGGACCGGCGCCCTGGCGGGCTTCGTCAACGTCAACAACATCGTGCGGGGCGCCTTCCAGTGCGGAGCCCTCGGCTACGGGGCCTTCGCGCACGCCGCCGGGCGGGGACTGTTCCACGAGGCGCTGCGCCTGGTCCTCGCGCACGCCTTCGCCCCGGCCGGCGCGGGCGGACTCGGCCTGCACCGCCTGGAGGCCAACATCCAGCCGGGCAACACCGCCTCGATCGCACTCGTCCGCGGCGCCGGCTTCCGACGGGAGGGGCTCTCCCCGGACTTCCTCCACGTCGACGGAGCCTGGCGCGACCACGAGCGCTGGGCCGTCACCGCCGAAATGCCGCTCCCCTGACGGCTCCGTCGGCCAGGATGGGGCCATGCGATCCCTCGTGCTCCTCGACGCCCCGTCCAATCTGGGCCTGCGCCCGCCCGCGCCCGGCACCGTGCCGGGCGTCTACAAGCTGGCCGGAGCACTGCGGGAACAGGGCCTGCTGGCCCGGCTCGGCGCCCGCGAGGGCGGGGTGGTGGTCCCGCCGCGCTACGACCGCGGGGACTGGCAGGAGGGCGACGGCGTGTTCCACGCCGAAGCCCTCGCCGCGTACACGCTCACCCTCGCCGACCGGATCGAACGGCACCTGCGGGCCGGGGAGTTCCCCGTCGTCCTCGGCGGCGACTGCTCGATCCAGCTGGGCGCCTCGCTGGCCATGCGCAGGCTCGGCCGGTACGGGCTGGCCGCCATCGACGGCTCCGCCGACTTCCGCCACCCCGGCAACGAGGACGTGAACGGGCCGGTCGGCGCCGCCGGCGGGGAGGAGCTCGCCCTCGCGACGGGCCGCGGGCAAGCCGCCCTCGCCGACCTGGAGGGCCGCTCCCCGTACCTGCGGGACGAGGACGTACGGCTCTTCGGGATCCGCGACGGCGACGACGACCTCGCGGAGCTGCGCGCGGCCGGGATCCGCGTGGCCACCGTCGGGGAGATCCGCGAGCGCGGCGCCGGACCGGCGGCCCGGGCGGCGCTGAACGGGCTGCACCCGCCCGAGGCCGCCGGGTTCTGGGTGCACCTGGACGCCGACGTCCTGGACCCGAGCGTGATGCCGGCCGTGGACAGCCCGGACCCCGGCGGCCTGCTTCCCGACGAACTCGCCGAACTCCTGGGCGTGTTGGTGAGCTCGCCACGCTGCGTCGGGATCAACGTCACGATCTACGACCCGGACCTGGACCCGGACGGCCGGGCGGGCGCCCTGCTCGCCGACCTCGTCGCGGGCGCCTTCCGCTAGCCGCGGCCCCGGGGCCTTTGCCCAATCCTGACCGGCGGTGATCCGCGGAACCCCTGTGCAGAGTCCCCCGCTGCGTGTTCCATTTCCTCATGGCCACCACCGTCAGACGCGCCGTACTGACCCTGCCCGCAGCCCCGTTGGGGCCCGAGAACCCGCTGCCCGCCCTGCGCGCACCCGACGGGGTCCACGAGCTGGACGAGCGGTCGCGCGACGGCCTGCCGCGCGACATGGCGCGGCAGATCGGGTACGAGCCGCTGCGCTCGCTGCTGCCGGTCCGGATCCGGGACGGCTACGGACGCGAGCGCTCGGAGCGGGAGTTCGCGTCGGTCGTCATCGAGAACGAGCACCTGCGGGTCACCGTGCTCCCGGAGCTCGGCGGGCGCGTCCACTCCCTGGTGCACCTGCCCACCGGCCGCGAACTGCTCTACCGCAACCCGGTGTTCCAGCCCGCCAACTTCGCCCTCAACGGCGCCTGGTTCTCCGGCGGCATCGAGTGGAACACCGGCGCCACCGGCCACACCACCCTCTCCTGCGCCCCGCTGCACGCCGCGCTCGTCCCCGCCCCGGACGGCGGGGTGATGGTCCGGCTGTGGGAGTGGGAGCGGCTGCGCGACCTGCCCTTCCAGGTGGACCTGTGGCTGCCCGGGGACTCGGAGTTCCTCTACGTCGGCGTCCGCGTGCGCAATCCGCACGAGCGGCCCGCGCCCGTCTACTGGTGGTCCAACATCGCGGTCCCGGAGGACGCGGGCACCCGCGTGCTGGCCCCCGCCGACGAGGCCTGGCACTTCGGCTACGAGCGCTCGCTGCGCCGGATCCCCGTACCGCAGTGGGAGGGAGCCGACCGCACCTACCCGCTGCGCAGCGCGTACCCGGCCGACTTCTTCTACGAGGTCCCGGACGGGGCCCGCCCCTGGATCGCCTCCCTCGGCGCCGACGGGCACGGGCTGGTGCAGACCTCCACCGCGCGGCTGCGCGGGCGCAAGCTGTTCGTCTGGGGCGCCGGCGGCGGCGGCCGGCGCTGGCAGGAGTGGCTGACCGAGCCGGGCACCGGCGGATACGCGGAGATCCAGGCCGGGCTGGCCCGCACCCAGCTGGAGCACGTACGGCTCGAAGCCGGGGCGGAGTTCAGCTGGCTGGAGGCGTACGGTCCGCTGGCCGCCCCGGCCCGGGCCGTGCACGGCTCCGACTGGGCGGCGGCCCGCGGCGCGGCGCAGGACGCGCTGGACGCCGTACTGCCCCGCGAGCGGGTGGACGCGGCCTACGAGGCCTGGCGCGCCGTCGCCGACACCGAACCGGGGGAGCGGCTGGCCGCGGGCTCCGGCTGGGGGGCGCTGGAGGTGCTGTGCGGCGGCTTCAAGCTGCCCGGCACCCCCTTCGCGGAGTCCACGCTCGGCGAGGACCAGGAGCCGTGGCTCCGGCTGTGGCGCACGGGCGTCTTCCCGCCCCCGGGCCGGGCGGCGCCGCCGGGGCCGAGCCTGGTCGCCGCCCACTGGCGGGACATGCTGGAGACGGCCCCGGCGCAGCCGCTGACCGAGTACCACCTGGGCGTGGCCCAGTGGCACGCCGGAGACGTGGCGCAGGCGGTGCGCAGCTGGGAGCGCGGCCTGGCCCTGGCGCCCTCGCGGTGGCCGCTGCTGCGCTGCCTGGCGCTGGCGGACGCGCTGGCCGGGGACCTGGCGAGGGCGGCCGACGGGTACGCGGCCGCCTTCGACGACCTGGCCGCCGAGAGCCGTGGCGGCGAGCCGTGGACGGCCGCGGAGTCCGCGCTCGGGCAGGAGGCGATGGCGGCCCTGCTGGCCGTCGGCCGCCTGCCCGAGGCGCGCCGGGTCTGGGACCGGCTGCGGCCCGCCCTGCGCGAGCGGGGCCGCTTCCGGCTCCTCGCCGCCCGCCTGCTGGCGGCGGAGGGCCATGTGGCGGCCGCCCGGCGGGTGTTCGAGGACGGCTTCGAGGTCGCGGACCTGCGGGAGGGGGAGGAAACCCTCGGCGAAATCTGGTCGGTGCTCACCGGCCGCCCCCTCCCGGACCGTTACGACTTCCGCATGCGCCCGTCGGGCTGACGGGCGCCGCCCCGCCGTCAGACGCGGTGCACGGTGTGCAGCTTCTGCGCGTACGTGCCGGTGCCGTCGAGGAGCGAGGCGCCGCCCAGGTCGGACATGGTCGGTCCGTTGCCGGTCTTGCGGCTGGAGAGGAAGCGGCGCTTGCCGGCGGTGTCCGTGCCGAGGTAGATGCCCACGTGGTCGACGGTGGCGGTGACCGTGTCGTCACCGGAGTCGGCGTTGAACAGGAGCAGGTCGCCGGGCTGGAGCTGCTGCGCGGCGGGCGGGGCCGTACCGTTCGTCTGGTCGATCCGCGCACCGGGGGCGTAGTCCACCATGTGGCGGGACTTGCGGGGGATGCGGGTCTTGGAGGCGTCCTCGCCGGCGGCCAGGGGGACGCCCATGTGGTAGCCGTAGACCATCCGCGTGTAGCCCGAGCAGTCCAGGTTGCCGACCTGCTTGCTCGAGGGCCCGGTGTGGGTGCCGTCGGGGAAGGTCCAGCCGAGGTTCATGTACTCGTGGAAGTCGGCGCCCTCGTAGCGCAAGCCCTGCGGGTCCAGGTAGCCGTATCCGGCCTCGCCCAGGACCCGCTTGCCCGCGGCCGGGCCCGCTCCGGCGGTCACGGCCGGGGCCCCGGCGAGGTACATGGCCGCGTACGCGAGGACGTCCGGGCCGGTGGAGGCGGCCCAGCCGCGCACGGTCTGCTCCAGCTCCGGGGTCCAGGTCCCGTCGAAGGGCTCGGGCAGGACCCGTACCCAGCCGGTGTGGGTGACGGCCGGAGGCTGCTGCCAGGTCGCGGCGTCCACCTGGAAGCGGCTGACCACCAGCTTGACCGGGAGGTTCGCGCAGCCCTGGTTGGCCAGCGCGCGCAGGCCCACGCGCCCCTTGGCGAAGGTCGCGTCGGTGGTGTCCACGGCCCACGCGGCGGGCTCGGCGGAGTCGGTGCGCCAGGCCTTGACCTGGATGCGGGCGCCTTCGCGGCGCACGCGGATCGTCCAGTTCGTGCCCGCCGCGACGCCGGTGGCCAGGGTGGCGGCCGCGGCCAGCTGCGTGACGGTGTCGGCGACCTCCTTCTCCACGCGCAGTTCGACCGCTCCGGAGGTCAGGAAGGACAGCCGGGCCCGGTAGTTGTTGTGCGTGTCCTGGTAGCCGAAGGACAGGGCGTACGAACAGGCCTGGCCGGTGGGCACCTTGTCGAACCTGGCCACCGCACGGACGTCGACGTCGGTGATCTCGTCGTCCCGCAGGGTGGCGTGGCGGCTGGCGTAGTCGGTGGTGAGCGCGATGACGGCGCTGCCCGGAACCACCGAGTAGTCGGTGTCGGCCGGCCCGAGCGTGGACCAGCTGCCGCCGCCGGGGGAGGTGCCCCAGTACTTCCGGTCCGCGGCCGGCAGTGCCGGGTCGGGCAGGGTGCGCTGGAAGTCGTCGGCGAAGGGCTGCTTGTTCTCCGTGAAGGTCCGCTCGGGGCCCGTCACGACGACGGTGCGCGCCCCCTTGGTCAGCACGGCCACCCGGGTGCCCCCGGAGGTGATCTCCGTCCGCTCCGGCGTGCCCGGCAGCACCTTCGCGGCCAGCGGGCCGAGGGACACCTGGGCGAAGTAGGAGGGATCCAGCGGCGGCATGGTGACCGAGGACCGCGGAGAGGTGAGGGACGGCGGCAGGGACGCGCCGGCGAGCGCGGTCGGCGCGGCGGTCGGCGCGGCGGCTCTGGGCGAGGCCGCGGCGGTCATGGAGCCGAGTGGGACGGCCGCGGCCGCGGAAGCGAGGACGGCCAGGACGTTGCGACGGGAAGCGAGTGACATGCCGAAATGATCCGATGGGCCCCTGGCCCGGCCGACGGCGCCCCCGCCGGCCCGCCGCCCCCGCACCCGGGCCGTCCGCGCGGTCCGGCTGGCAGGGCCTCGCCGGGGCGAGGAGAGTGGGGCCCGGGGACCGGTCGCACAAGGACGGTGGGAGCCATGCCGGAATCGCTGCTGGAGCGGCACGCGCAGGCCCTGAGGCTCTTCGGCGAGCGCCTGCGCGCCGTCGCGGACGACCAGTGGGACGCGCCGACGCCGTGCACGGACTGGAGCGTGCGGGACCTCGTCAACCACGTGGCCGGGGAGCAGCTGTGGGTCCCGCCGCTGGTCTCCGAGGGCCGCACGGTCGGGGAGATGGGCGACGCGTTCTCCGGCGACGTGCTGGGCGAGGACCCGGCGGCCGCCTGGGAGCGCGCCTCGGCCGCCGCGCACGCCGCCTTCGCCGCCCCCGGGGCGCTCGACCGGACCGTCAGGCTCTCCTACGGGCCCGCGCTGGGCTCGGCGTACTGCTCGGAGCTGACCGCCGACTGCGTCGTGCACACCTGGGACCTGTCGAGGGCCGTCGGCGCGGACGACCGGCTGCCGGACGGCCTCGTCGAGTTCTCCATCAAGGAGGTCATGCCGTACGCCGACGGGCTCGCGGCGAGCGGGATGTACGCCGCTCCGCTCGAGGTGCCGGCCGGGGCGAACGCGCAGACGAGGCTGCTGGGACTGCTGGGGAGGCGGGGCTGAGCCCCGGTCGGCCCCGAGGGTGAAACCGGGCGTAACGCCTCAATTAATCGTATAAAGGCAGGGTTGGAGGAGCGGAGCGGGACGAGCGCGGGAGGCGGGCGACGGTGGAGGGGATGCAGCGCACCACGGCGGAGGGCCGCGGCCCGGTCCGGTACGGCCCGCCCGCGCCCGAGCCCGGCCTGCCCGTGCTGCCCGGACTCCTCGGCGTGCTGGCCGCGGCCGCGGGGCGCTCGGCCCCCGAACCCCCCGGCGGCGGGGAGTCCGTGCGGGAGGCCGCCTGCCGCCACTGGGGGCGCCGCGGGCTGATCACCGCCCCGCAGGACGTGGCCGCCGGCCCCGGAGCCCCCGCGCTGCTGCTCGCGCTGCTCGGGGCGTACGGGGGCGACGTGATGCTGCCCCGGCCCTGTCCCGCCTGGTGGACCCCGCAGGTCCGGCTGCTGGGACGGCGGGCCTACCACGTGCCGACGCCCGCCGAATGCGGCGGCATCCCGGACCCGTACGCCCTGCTGGAGACCGTACGCAGGGTCCGCGCCGAGGGCGGCGACCCGCGGGTGCTGCTCCTGTCGGTCGCCGACGACCCGACCGCGACCGTGCCGCCCCCCGAGATACTGCGCGAGGCCTGCGAGGCCGCCGAGTCCGCCGGACTCTTCGTGGTCAGCGACGAGAGCTGGCGCGACACCGTCCACCGTCCGCACGACACCCTGGTCCTGAGCCCCGCCGAGATGCTCCCCGACCGGGCGGCCGTCCTCCTCGACCTCTCCGGGGCGCTGCTGCCCGCCGGCTGGCCCGCCGCCGTGGTCCGCTTCCCCGACACCCCGCGCGGTACCTGGCTGCGCGCCCGCACCCTCGACGTCCTGACCGCCACCGGCGCGCTGGTCGCGGGCCCGGTCGCCGGGGCCGCCGCGTACGCCCTCGACGAGCCCGACGCCGTCACCGGACGGGCCTACGCGGCCGCCGCGCTGCACGGGGCCGTCGCCGCCGCCGCACACCGCGAACTCCTCGCCGTGGGGGCGCTGGCCCGGCCCCCGGAGGCCGGCCGGCACCTCTACGCGGACCTGACCCCGCTGCGGGAGGGCCTGGCCCGGCACGGGGTCGGCGACGCCATGGAACTGGAGGACTGGCTCGGCGCGCGGCTGGGCGCGCCCACCCCGGGCGGGCAGCGGTTCGCGGACGAACCGGTGGCCCTGCGCGTACGGCTGTCGACCGGGCCGCTGCTGGGCGCCACCCCGGAGGAGCGGCTGGCCGCCCTCACCGCCCGCGACCCGCTGGAGCTGCCCCACGTACGGCGCTCCCTGGACCTCCTCGGCTCGGTCCTGGCCGGCCTGACCTGATGCCCGCCCCGGTGAACGGAGCCCGCCCGATGCCCCACCCCCCGCCCACCCCGCCCACCGAGACCACCGCTGCTGCCGCTGATTCCGCCTCCGTACCCGAGGCCGCTGCCGGGCCCGCCCCCGCCTCCGCGCCGCCGGTGTCCGACCCGGGGTCGGCCGGCGCCGCCGGGCGGAGCGGGGCTGTCGACCGGTCGGCGGGGGCGTCGGCCCCGCGGCCGATCGGGGAGCACCGGCGGTGGCCCCGTTCCTTCGCGGACCGGCTCACCACCCCGCTCCCCGGTGTCCGGGGCTTCGCACGGCTCGCGCGGGAGGGCGGCTTCCGGCCCGGGCCGGCCGGGCTGCGCGGGATCCCCGACCTGCCCTACGAGCCGGCCCCGCTGCCCCCGGCGGGCCCCGGCTCGGTGTGCGCCACCTGGGCCGGGCACGCCAGCTGGGTGCTGCGCACCGGCGGGCTGACCGTGCTGACCGACCCCGTCTGGTCCCGGCGGATCCTCGGCACCCCATCCCGGATGACGCCCGTCGGAGTGCGCTGGGAGGACCTGCCCCCGGTGGACGCGGTGGTCATCAGCCACAACCACTACGACCACCTCGACGCGCCCACCCTCAAGCGGCTGCCGCGGCACACCGCCGTCTTCGTCCCGGCCGGCCTGGCCCGCTGGTTCCGCCGCCGCGGCTTCACCCGGGTCACGGAGCTGGACTGGTGGGAGTCTGCCGAACTGGACGGCGTGCGCTTCGAGTTCGTACCGGCCCACCACTGGTCCAAGCGCTCGCTGCTCGACACCTGCCGGTCCTTGTGGGGCGGCTGGATCCTCACCGACACCCGCAGCCCCGCCCCGCGCACGCTCTACTTCGCCGGCGACACCGGCTACGGCCACTGGTTCGGGGAGATCGGCCGCCGCCACCCCGGCATCGACCTCGCTCTGCTGCCCATCGGCGCCTACGCCCCGCGCTGGTGGCTCGGCGACGTCCACGCCGACCCCGAGGAGGCCGTACGGGCCTTCCTCGACCTCGGCGCCCGGCGGATGGCCCCCATGCACTGGGCCGCCTTCGTCCTCTCCGCCGAACCGGTCATGGAGCCCCTGCACCGCGTCAGGGCAGCCTGGGCACGGGCGTCCCTGCCCCGCGAGGACCTCTGGGACCTCCCGATCGGCGCCTCCCGCACCCTCGGACCGGCCTAGCCCCGGCCCGGGCGGATCCGCCGCCACACCGCCGGGCCCGCGCTGATCAGCAAGGTCACGCCCACCGCCAGGGCGACGCCCTTCCACGGCTCCGAGAAGAGGGAGCCGCCCAGGATGCCGATCAGGCCGTACGTCGCCGCCCACGCGAGACAGGCCGGACCGTCACCGCGCGCGAAGCGGCGCAGGGGCAGCTCCGCCAGCAGGCAGGCCAGCATCACCGGGATCCGGCCCGCCGGAACCAGCCGGGAGACCACCAGGACCAGCACCCCGTGCTCGTCCAGCTTCGCCTGCGCCTGCTCCAGCCGCTCCGGCGTGGCCCGGCCGCGCAGCGCCTCGAGCCAGCGCGAGCCATTGCGCGAGCGCACCCCGCGCCGCCCGAGCCAGTACAGCGCGATGTCCCCGGTGAACGCGGCCAGCGCCGACACCGCGAACACCAGCAACACCGCGAAGGGCAGCGACTCCTGATGGAACGCCACCACCGCCGCCGTACTCACCAGCGCCCCCGTCGGGATCACCGGCACCAGCGCACCGAGCGCCACCAGCACGAACAGCGCCGGGTATCCCACCGCCTGCCGGGTGGTCTCCGGTGGAATCTGGCCGGCCGCCGCCGCGATCGCGTGCCAGGTCACGGAAGCCGCACCCGCTCGCCGTGCGCGGGGACCCGTACCGTCACCTTCGGCGCGAGGCGCGCCGCGCGGAACGCGAACTCCTCGCCCGGCGCGTGGAACTCGTGCGGGCGCACCGCGTCCATCCCGATCGGCCAGTACGTCCCGTAGTGCACCGGCACGGCCGCCGCCGGCGCCAGTTCGGCCAGCGCCGCCGCCGCCCGTCCCGCGTCCAGGTGCCCCGGACCCAGGTACGGACCCCAGCCGCCCACCGGCAGCAGGGCCACGTCCACCGGCCCGACCTCCTCGGCCATCGTCGCGAACAGGCCGGTGTCCCCGGCGAAGTAGGTCCGGGCCGCGCCCTCGACCACGTACCCGAGAGCGGGCGCGCGCTGCGGCCCGAACGGCAGCCGCCGGCCGTCGTGCAGGGCGCTGACCACCCGTACCCGTACGCCGCTTCCCACGGGCACCTCCTCGCCCGGCGCCACCTCCGTCACCGCCAGCCCGGCCGCCCCGGCCGTCCGGGCCAGCCCCGGCACGGCCCGGCGCGCACCGCGCGGCACCAGCAGCCGGGTGCCGGGTGCCAGCAGGGCCAGCGAGGGCAGGTGCAGGTGGTCGGCGTGCAGGTGCGAGACCAGCACCACGTCCGCCCGCGCGGCCTCGGGCGGGGGCACCGCCCCGCGCCGCCGCCGCAGATGGGCCAGCCGCCGGGCGAACAGCGGATCCGTCAGCAGCCGCACCCCGGAGTCCTCGACCGTGCACGTGGCATGGCCCCACCAGGTGATCTCCACCGGCACCGGCCTCCCTCCCTCACAGCGCCGCACGGGCTCCGCACGGCTCCCACGACCCTAGAGGCTGCCCCGCGGATCCGCCCGGAACCCGGAGGCCGCCGCCCCCTCCTCCCCGGCGGTGGATCGGAGTAGGGTCGGGCGGCATGGAAGAGCTGCGCGTGGCCGCGATCGCCAGCCTGGCCCCGCTCGAGGAACTCGACGCCGACCCCTTCGCCGTGGACACCCGCACCCAGCACGCCGTGTGCGCGCGCTGGGCCGCCGACCGCGGGTACGTCGTCACACGGGAACTGCTCGTCTACGGGCTGCGCGCCGACCACTGCGGGCTGTGGTCCGACGTCGACGCCGGGCGGGTCGACCTCTTCGTCGCCGCCAACCACCGGGTGCTGGCCCGCGCGCTGGGCTCCGTCGAGGAGTTCAGCGCCGAGTGCGAGCGGCGCGGGGTGCGCCTGGAGACCGCCGGACACCAGGAGCCCGCGTACAGCTCGGCGATGAAGGCCGAGGTGCACCGCCGGCTGTCCATGCCGACCGCGGGCTACGACGGCACCTAGGCCGCCTCCTTCGGATCCTGCCGGGCCTGCACATCAGTGCGCCGTCCGTGTCGCCCGGCCGGGTGAGCCGGGCTGTGCGAGCCTGGAAGGCGGGACGGGCTCGCGGGAGGTTCGGAGTGTGGCGAGGACGGTGGCGGACCGCCGGCGGTGCTCTGGTGCGGGTGGTCCTGGTCTGGGCGGCGTCCACCCTGACCATGCTCGCGCTGGCCGGCATCCTGCCGGACTTCCGGCTCCAGTCCGGGGACGACGACAGCCCCACCCAGATCGGGCTGACGGCGGCTTGGGGCGCCGGCGCCTTCGGCCTGCTGAGCGCGCTGGTCTGGCCGGTGCTCGTACGGGCCCTGCTGCTGGTGCCCGCCCTGGTGCTCGGACTGCTCGTCTTCTTCCTCAACGGCTCCCTGCTGCTGATAGCCCTCAGCCTGATCCCGGCGGGACGCGGCCAAGTGGCCCCCGACACGGCCGTGGTGGTGGCCGCCGTGATGTCGGCCGTGGCCTCCGCGACCTCGACGGCGCTCGCCGTGCGCGACGACGAGGCCTACCGGCGGCGCCTCTACCGCCTCGCCGACCGGCGCCGGCGCCGGCAGAAGAGGGCGGGGGCGCCCGGGGCGGACGAGTCCGCGCCCGGGCTGGTCTTCCTCCAGCTCGACGGGGTCGGGTACGAGACGCTGCGCCGGGCCTCGGCCGACGGCCTGATGCCGACCGTCGCCGGCTGGCTGGAGGGCAGCCACCGCCTCGGGTCCTGGCGCACCGACTGGTCGAGCCAGACCGGCGCCAGCCAGCTCGGCATCCTGCACGGCTCCACCTTCGACGTGCCCGCGTTCCGCTGGTACGAGAAGGACACCGGCGAGGTCGTCGTCTGCAACCGGCCCACCAGCGCGGCCGAGCTCCAGCGGCGCGCCGTCGAGCGGACCGCGGACGGCGGCCTGCTCACCCTCGACGGGGCCAGCCGCGGCAACCTGTTCAGCGGGGGCGCGGACCAGCTGGCGCTGGTGCTCTCGGTGTCCGCCCGCCGGGGCCGGGCCAACCGGTCCCGCGCCGGCTACTTCGCGTACTTCTCCGATCCGGCCAACGCCGTCCGCACCGCCCTGTCCTTCGTCGCCGAAGTGGCCAGGGAGATCGGCCAGTCGCTGCGCGCGCGGATCCGGGGGGACCGGCCGCGCGTCGCGCGCGGCGGGCTGTACCCGCTGATCCGGGCCTTCGCGACCGTGGTCGAACGGGACGTGGTCGTGGCCGCCGTGATCGGCGACATGCTGGCCGGGCGCGCCGCGGTCTACGCCGACCTGGTCGCCTATGACGAGGTCGCGCACCACTCCGGCCCGCACGGCCGGGACGCCGAGCAGGTACTGGCGCGCCTGGACCGCAGCCTCGCGCTGATCGCCCGGGTCGCCGAGCACGCGCCGCGCGCCTACCGGATCGTGCTGCTGTCCGACCACGGGCAGAGCCCGGGGGAGACCTTCCTCGGGCGGTACGGGCTCACCCTCAAGGACCTGGTCCGGGCGGGCTGCGGACTGCCCGTCCCGCGCCGGGCCGGCCGCACCCGCAGCGGAGCCGAGGCGCGGGCGGCCGTCCTGGCGGCGCTCCACCGGCCGGTGGAGGAGGGCGAGGAGGCCCATCCGGGGCGGGGGTCCGACCCGGTGGTGCCCGCCTCCGGCAACCTCGGGCTGATCTCCTTCCCGGACGTCCCCGGCCGGGCCTCCCGCGCGCGCATCGAGCGCACACACCCGGCCCTGCTGGCGACCCTGGCGAACCATCCCGGCGTGGGCTTCGTCCTCGTGGACGGCGTGGTGCTGGGCCCCGGCGGGGCGGTGGCGCGGCTGGACGTGCCCGGGGAGGCGGAGGAGCTGCTGGCTCCGTTCGGCCCCGGAGCGGCCGCGGCCGTGCGCCGGACCGACACCTTCCCGCACGTGGCCGACGTGATGGTGAACTCGGCCTACGACCCCCGGACGGGCGCGGTGCACGCCTTCGAGGAGCAGATCGGCTCGCACGGGGGCCTGGGCGGGGAGCAGGGGCACCCGTTCCTGATGTGGCCGACGGAGCTGTCGGACCCGGGCGGCGAGCTGGTGGGCGCAGAGGCGGTGCACGGCGTCCTGCGGCGCTGGCTGCGGGAGGCGGACGGCCCGCAGGTCCCGGTGCACCCCCGGCCGGACGCCCGCACCGCCGCGGACGCAGGCCCCCGCGCCTTCGCGGACGCAGGCCCCCATCCCGCCGCGGATTCAGGCCCCCGCGCCGTCGCGGACGCAGGGCCCTGCCCCGCCGCGGACGCAGGGCCCCGTCCCGCCGCGGATTCAGGCCCCCGCCCCCTGGCGGACGCCCGGCCCCGCGCCGCCATGCAGGCGGATCCGGAGCCGGAGGAGAATCCCCGGCCGTGGCGCGCCCAGGACGGAACGTTTCCTTCCGCGGGGCGTCCCGTGCCGGACGAAACCCGGTGATTTGGTACCGCCTTGACCGTGGTCAACCATGTGGGGACCTGCCCACCATGTGAGACACCCCGAGGCGCACCACCGATGACCAGCACCGCAGCCCCGCCCACCGCAACTTCCAGGACGGCGGAGCCCCGCCCGCAGGGCGACCGGCGGTTCGGCCTGCCCGTCGCCACCTGCCTGGTCATGGGCAACATCATCGGCGGCGGGATCTTCCTCCTGCCCGCGTCGGTGGCACCCTTCGGCACCATCAGCCTCGTCGCCTTCGCCGTGCTCACCCTCGGCGCGGTCGCCCTCGCCCTCGTCTTCGGCCGCCTCGCCCAGCGGCACCCGCAGACCGGCGGCCCGTACGTCTACGCCCGTGCCGCGTTCGGCGACTTCGCCGGCTTCCTCGCCGCCTGGAGCTACTGGATCACCACCTGGGTCTCCAACGCGGCCCTCGCGGTGGCGGCCGTCGGCTACCTCGGCGTGCTCTTCCCCGCCGTCGGCGCGCACAAGTGGTCCATGTGCCTGGCCGCCCTCACCGTGCAGTGGCTGCCGGCGCTCGCCAACCTGGCCGGCACCCGGTACGTCGGCGCCGTCCAGCTCGTCGGCACCGTGCTGAAGTTCGCCCCGCTGCTGCTCGTCGCCGTGGGCGGCCTCCTGTTCTTCGACCCGGCCAACCTCGGCCCCTTCCGGGCCACCGACCAGACCGCGATCGGAGCCGTCTCCGCCTCCGCCGCGATCCTGCTCTTCAGCTACCTGGGCGTCGAGTCCGCCGCCGTCAGCGCCGGAGAGGTCCGCGACCCCGCCCGCAACGTCGGCCGGGCCACCATCCTCGGCACCGTCGGCGCGGCCACCGTCTACCTGCTGGGGACCCTCGCCGTGTTCGGCCTGGTCGCCCACGACACCCTCGTGTCCTCCCAGGCCCCCTTCACGGACGCCGTCAACGCCATGTTCGGCGGCACCTGGGGCGGCACGGCGGTCGCCTGCGCGGCCGTGGTCTCGATGGTCGGCGCCCTCAACGGCTGGACCCTGCTCAGCGCGCAGACCCCGTACGCCGCCGCCAAGGACGGGCTCTTCCCGAAGGTCTTCGAGACGAAGCAGCGCGGAGTGCCGGTGGTCGGCGTGCTCGTCACGGTCGTCCTCGCCTCCGCCCTGACCGTCTACAACTACACCGCCGGCTCCGAGGGCGTCTTCGAGGTCCTGGTGCTGGTCACCACCTTCACCGCGACCGTCCCGTACCTGCTCTCCACCGCGGCGCAGCTGTACTTCCTGCTCTCGGGCCAGTCCGAGCGGGTCCACCGGGGGCGCCTGGTACGCGACGGCGTCCTGGCCGCCCTCGCCTTCGCCTTCTCGATGTGGCTGGTGGCGGGATCCGGATACGCCGCCGTCTACCAGGGGGTGCTGTTCCTCTTCGCGGGCGTCGCGGTCTACGCCGTGATGGCCGCCCGCAGGCGGCGCGCGACCGTCCAGCCCGCGGAGTAATTTGGGAGGAGAGCGCAGCCAGGGGGGCTCCGAGGGGTCGCCATGTCCGCGATCAGCAAGAGCATCGACATCGACCGCACGCCCGAGGACGTCTACTCCTACGTCACCGACCCCACGCACCTGCCGGAGTGGCAGGACAGCGCCGTGACCGCCGTCCCCCTGGGCGACCTCCCGGTCCACGTCGGCTCGACGGTCCTCGTCACCGGGCGGATCGGCAGGCGCCGGGTCCCCACGACCATGGAGTACACGGCACTGGACCCGCCGAGGAGCTGGCATGTCCACGGCGTCGACGGGCCCGTGCGGCCGGACGTCCGGGGCTACATCGAACCGCTCGACGACGGGGCCCGCTCACGCGTCACCCTGTCCGTCGACTTCGAGGGCCACGGCATGGGCCGGGCGCTGGTCCCGCTCCTGGTCAAGCCCATGATGCGCAAGGAGATGCCCCGGGGCGAGGAGAAGCTCAAGCACCTGCTGGAGCACTCCGCGAGCTGATCCCGGCGGCCCCCTGCGGCGGGCCCGCTGCGGGGGCCCGCTCCGGCACCGGCGCGGCCTGAACGCCGATCACGGACGGATGGTGCGACACCCTGCGGATCCGGCGCGCGCACGCCTGTCCGGTTCCGCAGGGTGCCTCCCTGCCGTTCACCCCCGAGCGGCCCGTCTTCCGACCGGCCTGAGTCCCTCGGGCCTAGTCGAGGTAGTCGCGCAGCACCTGCGAACGCGACGGGTGGCGCAGCTTCGACATGGTCTTGGACTCGATCTGGCGGATGCGCTCACGGGTGACCCCGTACACGCGGCCGATCTCGTCCAGGGTCTTGGGCTGGCCGTCGTTGAGGCCGTAGCGCATGGAGACCACGCCCGCCTCGCGTTCCGAGAGCGTGCCCAGGATCGACTGGAGCTGCTCCTGGAGGAAGGTGAAGGACACCGCGTCCGCGGGCACGACCGCCTCGGAGTCCTCGATGAGGTCACCGAACTCGCTGTCGCCCTCCTCACCCAGGGGGGTGTGCAGGGAGATCGGCTCGCGGCCGTACTTCTGGACCTCGATGACCTTCTCGGGGGTCATGTCGAGTTCCTTGCCCAGCTCCTCCGGGGTGGGCTCGCGGCCCAGGTCCTGGAGCATCTGGCGCTGCACGCGGGCGAGCTTGTTGATGATCTCGACCATGTGCACGGGGATGCGGATGGTGCGCGACTGGTCGGCCATGGCGCGCGTGATCGCCTGCCGGATCCACCAGGTCGCGTACGTGGAGAACTTGAAGCCCTTGGTGTAGTCGAACTTCTCCACGGCGCGGATCAGGCCGACGTTGCCCTCCTGGATCAGGTCCAGGAAGAGCATGCCGCGGCCGGTGTAGCGCTTGGCGAGGGAGACCACGAGGCGGAGGTTGGCCTCCAGCAGGTGGTTCTTCGCCCGGCGGCCGTCCTCGACCAGGATCTCCAGCTCGCGCTTGAAGGCCGGCTTGTGGTCGTCCTCCTCCTCGAGCTTGTACTCGGAGAAGAGACCCGCCTCGATGCGCTTGGCGAGCTCGACCTCCTGCTCGGCGTTGAGCAGCGGCACCTTGCCGATGAGCTTGAGGTAGTCCTTGACGGGGTCGGCGGTGGCGCCGGCCACCATGACCGTCTGCGCCGGGGCGTCGTCCTCGTCGTCGTCGGACAGGACGAAGCCCTGGGTGCCGCCGGTCTTGGGGGCCTCCTCCTCGGCCTCGTCGGCGAGGTCCTCGGCCGCCCAGTCCTCGCCCTCCGCCACGGGGGTCTCGCCCTCGTCGGCGTCCTTGGCGCTGGTCTTCTTCGCCGCCGTCTTCTTGGTGGCGGTCTTCTTCGCGGCGGTCGCGGTCTTCTTGACCGTCCGCTTCTTCGGCTCGGCGGCGGCCTCGGCCGTCGCCTCGTCCTCGGTGGCGGAGGCCGACGGAGCGGATATCGCCGCAGCGGTGGCCGGGGGCGCGGCGGCCGAGGTCTTGCGCGCGCCGATGGGGCGCGGCGCCGCGGTCGCCTTCTTGGCCACGGTACGGGCCGGCGCGGCGGCTGCCTTGCGGGGCTTCTTGGCGGCAGCCTTCGTGGCGGGTGCGGCGCTGACGTGGAGGGCGACACCCTCCTCGTCCAGGACCTGGTTCAGGCTGCGCAGGACCCGCTTCCACTGGTCCACCGGGATGCGGCCGGCCTCGAAGGCCTGGCGCACGTCGTCACCGTTGATGTGACCCTGCTCGCGGCCGCGCTCGACGAGCGCGACGAGGGCCTCGGATTCGGCGATCTCCGGAGGGAACGTACGGGACGGGCTGAGCGACACAAGGAGCCTCTCGTTGCGAACAGATATGGGGTGGGCGGGACATCATCGCGCGAACTCGGGAAACAGACCCGAGGGGGGTCTGTATTCCGGGGCCGCGCGAGGACACCTGTCGGTTCATCGCATGCCCGAGTCGATTCGTTACGCGCTGAATTGAGTGACCTGCGCCACGCTGTGGCCGCGCAACCCTTTCCGGTGCGGATCCGTCCGCCCCGATCGTCAGCCCGTTGTGCGGGCTTCGACGAGGAAGCGGGCGGTGTGCGCGACGAACGGGCCTTCGCGTTCGATCTGTTCGTGCAGCTCGCGCAACCGGTCCCGGTACTGCCCGACCGTGAAGCCGGGCACCATCCAGATCACCTTCCGGAGAAAGTAGATCACGGCTCCGATGTCGTGGAACTCCGTGCGCAGCCGTTCCGAGCGCAGGTCGACGACTTCCAGGCCCGCCCTGGTGGCGTCGGTCACGGCGTCGTCGGGGTGCCGGGCGCGCCGGACCTCCTCCGGCTGCGGGCCGAGGAAGTACTCGACCAGCTCGAAGACGCTCGCCGGACCGACCTGCTGGGACAGGTAGGTGCCGCCGGGCCGCAGGACCCGTGCGATCTCGTCCCACCAGACGGTGACCGGGTGCCGGCTGGCGACCAGCTCGAAGGCCCCGTCGCCGAAGGGGAGCGGCGGCTCGTCGGCGTCGGCGACCACCACCGCGCCCAGCGGGTGCAGCAGCCGGGTGGCCCGGTCGATGTTCGGCGGCCAGGACTCGGTGGCCGCCGTCAGCGGCGGCAGCGGGCCCGCGCCGGCCAGCACCTCGCCGCCGCCGGTCTGGATGTCCAGGGCGGACCGGACCGTGGCCAGGCGCTCCTTGAGCAGCCCCTGGTAGCCCCAGGACGGGCGCTCCTCGGTGGCCCGGCCGTCGAGCCAGGAGAAGTCCCAGCCGTCCACGGAGACCGCGTCGGCTTCGGCGACAAGGTGGTCGAAAGTGCGCGTCATGTCTGGATCGTCCCAGGTCGGGCGCCCGTCATCCACCGGATATGTCGACTAGAGTGGCCCGCGGGCCGTGACTGGCGTTCGGGTGGATCACCACCGGGGAGCGGCCCGGCGTACGTGGCGTACGCCGACTGCCGCGCGCCTGGGCGAACCGCGATCCGCAGCGACGTTCAGGAGACCCCGTGACGACTGCCACTGCCCAGCTGATGGACGGCACCGCCCTCGCCCGCCGCATCTCGGAGGAGACCGCCGCCCTCGCGGCGAAGATCACCGAGCGCACCGGCACCGCGCCCTGTCTCGCGACCGTCCTGGTCGGCGAGGACCCCGCCTCCGTCACCTACGTACGGATGAAGCAGAACCGTTGCGCCAAGGCCGGGATCACCTCCCGCCACGTGGAGCTGCCGGCCGAGACCACCACGGAGGAGCTGGTCGCCACCCTGACCGCGCTCTCCGAGGACCCGGAGATCAGCGGCATCCTGCTCCAGCACCCCGTCCCGCACCACATCGACGAGCGCGCCGCCTTCGAGGCCATCGCCCCCGGCAAGGACGTCGACGGGGTCACCATGCACTCCTTCGCCGCCATGGGCTTCGGACTGCCCGGCTTCGTCTCCTGCACCCCCGGCGGCATCATGCGCCTGCTCGCCGCCTACGACGTGGACCTCACCGGCAAGCACGCCGTGGTCGTCGGCCGCAGCGCGATCCTGGGCAAGCCCGCCGGGATGCTGCTGCTGGAACAGAACGCCACCGTCACCTACTGCCACTCCCGCACCCGGGACCTCCCCTCGATCGTGCGCCAGGCCGACGTGCTGGTCGCCGCAGTCGGCAGGGCCGAGTTCATCCGCGGCGAGGACATCAAGCCGGGCGCCGTGGTCCTGGACGCCGGGTACAACGAGGGCAACGTCGGCGACGTGCACTTCGAGTCCGCCGCCGCCCGCGCCTCGCTGATCACGCCGGTACCGGGCGGGGTCGGCCCGATGACCATCGCCGTGCTCCTCGAGCAGACCGTGCGGGCCGCCGCCGCGCAGGCCGGGCTGGACCTCGCGGACCTCTGACCCCCTCCGCGCCCCCTGCGGCACGCGGAACGCCCCGGGCCCTTCGGCCCGGGGCGTCGCGTTTCCCCCGGTAACGGGCCGAAGGACCGATCCCGGCACTCCGCCCCCGGCGCTGCACTGGACAGGTGAACGGACCGAAGGACACGCAGACGCAAGCACCCCGGCACCCGAAGCGGCATCCGCGCGGGCTCGCCACCCTCGTCCTCGCCGAGCTGTGGGAGCGCTTCAGCCTCTACGGCATGGTCGCGATCCTCGTGCACTTCCTCGCGGCCTCCCGCGGCCACGGCGGCATGGGCCTCCACGAGGGCACCGCGGAGGCGGTGGAGGGGGTCTACATGGCCATGATCTCGCTGCTGGCGCTGCCCGGCGGCTGGATCGCCGACCGCTTCCTCGGAGCCCGCCGGGCCGTCCTGTGGGGCGGTGTGGTCATCATGGCCGGACACGTCCTCATGGCCTTCCCGCAGCCCGCCGTCGTCTGGCCCGGCCTGGTCCTCATCGTCATCGGCACCGGCCTGCTCAAGCCCAACATCTCCGCGCTCGTCGGCCGCCTCTACGCCGCCGACGACGACCAGCGGCGCGACGCCGGCTACTCGATCTTCTACATGGGCATCAACCTCGGCGCGGTCATCGCCCCGCTCGTCGTCGGCTACCTCGGCGAGGAGGTCGACTGGCACCTCGGCTTCGGCGCCGCCGCCGTCGGCATGGCCCTCGGTCTGGTCCAGTACGTCCTCGGCGGGCGCAGGCTCGCCCGGCAGCTGCGCGAGGAGCCCGTGGTCCGGCTGACACCCGCCGAGCGGGCCAAGGTCCGGCGCACGTCCTCGTACGGGCTGGTCTTCACGGCCGTGCTGATCACCCTGCTCGCCGCCGCGCACGCCCTGAGCATCGACGGCATCACCTTCACGCTCACCGTGGTCGCCCTCGTCGTCCCCGCCGGGGTGCTGTTCTCGATGTACCGCAGCCCCAAGGTCACCCAGGTGGAGAGGACCAGGCTGCGCGCCTACGTCTGGCTCTTCCTGGCCGCGACGCTGTTCTGGCTGGTCTACGACCAGATGGGCAGCGAGCTGAACATGTTCGCCGCCCAGAAGACCGACCTGTCCCTGCTCGGCCGGCACATCCCGGCCAGCTGGACCCAGTCCCTGCCGGCGCTGTTCGTGATCGTCCTCGCGCCGCTCTTCGCCGCCTTCTGGGTGCGGCGGGGCCGGCGGATGAGCACACCGCTCAAGTTCGGCCTGGCCCTGCTGCTGACCGGCGCCTCCTTCGTGGTCATGTCGGGAGCGGCGGCCATCGCCTCCAAGGGCGTGAAGGTCTCGCTGATGTGGCTGGTGGGCGTGTACGTCATCCAGGTCATGGGCGAGATGTGCCTGAGCCCCGTGGGCCTGTCGGTCACCACCAAGCTCGCGCCGCGAGCCTTCACCAACCAGATGATGGGCGTGTGGTTCCTCGCCGCCGCCACCGGCGACGCCATCGGGGCGCAGCTGCCGCGGCTGGACGCGGTGATCGGCCAGAGCCTCAACTTCCTGTGGCAGGGCGCCATGGTGATCGCGGCGGGCGCGGTGATGGTCTACTTCACCCGGCGCCTGAGGGTCCTCACCGGGGAGGCGGCCGCCGCCGTCGTCGCGCGGCCGGCGCTGACGCCCGCCTGATCCTCCCGCCGCCGGCCCCCGCGCCGCCCCCCGCCCCGCCGCTCAGGTCCCCGCGGTGGCCGCGTCCCGCGCCGCGGCGACGATGGGGGAGGTGCGGAACTCCCGGGCCAGGGCGTCCAGCGGCCCGCTGTCCAGCCGGTACGGGTCCGGGTGCCCGCCCGCCGCGCCGGCGGCCGCCCGGAGCCGGCAGGCCGCGGCGAGCATGGCCGCGTCCGCGACCACGGCGGCCCGCGCCTCGGGCAGCCCCTGCCCGCGCGCCACGGCGTACGCGGTGTCCCGTACGGCCGGGTCGAACCACGGGGCCAGGGCCAGGATGCCGTCGTCGATGACGGACTCGCGGTGGACCAGGCGGATCCCGACCGGCGACCACCAGGCCAGCGGTACCGTCCGGACCCGGGCGGCGGCGCACCCGCGCAGCGCCTTCCACAGCGGACGCAGCCGCCGGTAGCGGCCGAAGTCCTGCCAGGCCGCCGATCCGCCGGCCAGCGGCACGACGAACCCCGTACCGATCAGCAGGGCCGCCCCGTAGGCCAGCCCCAGGGCCGCGTCCGCCGAGACCACCCAGTCCCGGCCGGCCCAGCGGGCCGCCACCGAGGCCCACTTCCCGGCGAGGTAGGCCAGGTCCAGCAGCCCGCCGCACACGATCAGCGCCAGCCCGGTGCGCAGCGGGCGCAGCGACGGGTCCGCACGGCGCAGCCACTTCCCGCACAGCACGGTCAGCGCCGAGGTCCCGACGGTGTGGGCCAGCAGGAAGCAGACGATCATCTCGCGGATCCACGGCGTCGTCGCGTAGTAGGTGTCCAGGTCCCGGAGCCGTTCCACCGGGGCGTCGCCGATCACGAACAGCACCACGATCGCCACCGTCACCGCACCGAACACGGCCACGGTCAGCCGGGTCGCCCGCCGCACGGCCGCGGGCGGGCCGCCGCCCCACTGCAGGACCAGGACGACGCACGTCCCCGAGAAGACGGTGATCAGTCCGAACACCAGCGGCGCGGAGAAGTTGACCACGCCGGTGAGCCGGTTGACCGTGGAGATCGTCGACGGCGACGCCAGGAACGTGAGGGGGGCGCCCACGACGAGCAGCGCGCACGCGGCCCGGTTCAGGGGCTGGTCCCACCCCCGGCGCAGCGCGGGCGCCTTGATCAGCAGCGCCAGGATCATGACCGATCCGGGCAGGAAGCGCAGGATCCCCTCGCTCACCGGGCCTGTCCGACGGGGTCCGCCGGGCCGACCGGGTCCACCGGGCCCGCCGGGCCGACCGGGCCGGGCCTCCCCGGGCCGGGCGTGCCGGGCACCGGGCCGAGCCCCGCGACGGCCCGCTCGGCGGCGGTGAGCGGCGGCGCCTTGAGCGCCCCCCGCTCCGACGCGCGCAGGACGTGCCAGACCACGCTCGGGTGCAGCCAGTGGCCGGGCCCGCTGCTCATGGTCAGCACCTTGAACAGGGCGGCGGTGAGCGCCTCGTGGGTGGTGGCGCCCGTCATCAGCCGGTTGACGTAGGCGTTGAGCAGCCCGGTTCCGGCCCGCGGCTTCATGCCGGTGGCCCCCGGATACAGGATGTCCTGCGAGGTGGCCAGCTCCCAGGCGGTGCTGACCTGGGGGGCGATGGCGCGCTGCGCCTCGCGGCCGAAGCCGGGGTGGGCGAGCCCCTTCTGCCGCAGCAGGGTGCGCACGGCCAGCAGGCCCTGCGCGGCGACCGTCATGCCCTGGCCGTAGAGCGGGTTGAAGGTGGCCACCGAGTCGCCGACGGCGAAGAACCCGTCGGGCAGTTCGGCCTTCTCGAAGTAGATGCGGCGGTTGGCGGTGCCCTGGGTGACCGCGACGTCCGTCAAGGGCTTCCTGCCCTCGAGGAGTTCGCCGACGATCGGGTCCCGGATGCTCTTGGCGAAGGGGATGAAGCGCTCGGGATCGCCGGTCGGCTGGCCGCCGCGGGTGCCGGAGAGGGTGGCCTGCCACTGGCCGTTCTCGATGGGCACGATCGTGGCCGTCTGCCCGGGGACGGGCACCCGGGGGTCCGACTGCACGTTGACGATGGGGAAGCCCATCTCGTGAGCTCCGGCCGGGGCTTCGAAGATCCTCGTCGCGTAGACCAGGCCGGAGTCGACCTCCGCCTGCCGGATCCCGGTCACCCCCAGGGCCTGGAGCCAGGTCCGGGCGCGCGAGCCGCGTCCGCTCGCGTCGACCACGAGGTCGGCGGACAGCAGGAGGCCCTGCTCCTCCGGAGTGTCGACCCGGACACCGGTGACCCGTGCCGCCGTCCCCTCCAGCGCCCGGACGCGGGCCTGCTGGAGCGTGGAGACGCCCTTGAGGCCGGTCACCCGGGAGCGGACCACCGAGTCGAGGAGGTCGCGGCTGCAGGAGATGTTGAACTGCTTCTCCCCGCAGCGCGGGATCCAGCCTTGCGCGGTCTTGGTGACGAGGTCGGTGGGCAGGCTGCGGCGGATGGCGCCCGCGCCGGTCCAGTCTTCGGTGATGCCGGGCAGGATCCCCTCGATCGCGCGGGCGCCGCCGGACCACAGGAGGTGGGTGTGCCGGGCCTGCGGGAGTCCGCGCCGCGGCGCCGGGCCCTCGGGCAGCGGGTCCGCGTCGACGACGGTGACCGTCGCGTACTCGGCGAGGACGGCGGCCGCGAGCAGGCCGGCCAGACTGCCGCCGATGACGACGGCGTGGCGGGGCGGGGAAGACTGGGTCATCGTGTCGTGCTCTCTGTCGGGGCCGTGCCGAGGGCATCGGCGCGAGGGGTGCGGGCCGGGGGCGGGCACCGGTCACCGTCGTGACACGGGGCTCCCCCAGCCGAGCGAGGTCTTGATGCGCTCGATCGCCTCGGGGAACTGCTCTTCCCGGGGTGGAGGCAGATGGGGCCTGAGGAGTTTGCCGAGGTGCAGGCCGAAGATCTCGGCGCGGATCTCCGCCGGATCCCCGTGGTCGGCCCGGGCCGCGGCCTGCCGGATCACCTCGGTCAGACCGGCGTCGGAGTACAGCAGTTCGGCGAGGCCGCCGTGGCGCCCCGTCAGTCGCGCGGCGACCGCCATGCCCGGCCCGTGGCTGTCGCAGGTTCCCTCGTCGATGTGCCACAGCTCGTGGCAGGCGATGACGAGCTGGTGCTCGGGGCGGGTGCGCTCCTCGACCACGAGCAGGTCGCGCTCGGCCATCTCCAGCCACAGCCCGCTGGCGGTGTCGGGCGGGAAGGAGGCGAAACGGACATCGACCTTCCGGCCGCCGCGGCGACGGGCGTAGGCGGTGCACAGCCGCCCGATGATCTCGTCGGCTCCGGCCGGGGGCGACAGCCGGGCGTCCGCGAGCAGATCCCCGGCGAGGGCGCGCATCGCCCGCGTGGTCCTCATCGCGTTCCCCCTTCGGGGGCCGGGCCTTCGACGGCCGGGCCTTCGGGCGCCGGGTCCGCGGCCGGTGCGGGCCGGCCGGTGTCGCCGCCCGGCGGGCGGCCGAGCTGGCCCTCCCGGGCGAGCAGGTCGTCCAGGTGGTCGGCGAGGGACTTCCAGCCCCGCGGAGAGAGCCGGCCGGCCCGGGTGACGATGCTGCGTACGTCGTGCGCGCGCAGCACGGCGAGCATCGGGTTCTCCTGCTGCCGTTCCGTGCGCTCCAGTTCGCGCGCCAGGCAGGCGAGGGCGGTGCCGAGCGCCTCGGTGTCCTCGGCGAGCAGGAAACCGCCCTCCACGCCGAAGAACCGCTGTATCCCGGCGGCCGCGGCGAGGTTCGGCAGGCCCTCGCCCTGGGCGAGGCGGGTCAGTGACTGGCCCGAGGCGTCGAAGGACTTGGCGATGGCCGCCAGCGAATGGTGCTGCCCGTCCTCCCGCACGCGGGTCCGTCGCAGGTGCTCGAACCGCTCGCGCACCTGCTCCTTCAACGGGAGCCGGGGCGGCGTGCCGTCGAGGGTGAGCCGGATGTCCCGCGGGGTGATGCCGGTGAGGTGGGAGAGGTGATCCAGGTCGTCGCGCCCCTCCGGGGTGAGGGCGAGGGCCCGTTCCACCGCGCTCTTGCCGTCGGCCAGCAGGAAGCCGGCGTACACCCCGAAGAAGCGCTGCACACCGGCCGCGTGGCCCAGCCGGGGGAGTCCGGTCCCCGCGTTGAGGGGACCCAGGGAGGCTCCGGGCGCATGGAAGTCGTCGGCGATCGCGGCGAGCGGCCACTCCCGGCCGTGCTTGTCCCGGCGGGTGGCGCGCAGCCGCAGGAAGCGCTGGTGGACCCTCTGCTCTAAGGGGAGTTCGCAGGCCCTCCCCGCGATCACCGCCGGTATCCGGGCGGGTTCGACCCCGGAGAGGTGGCTGAGCCGCGCAGCGGCGAGGACATGGGCCGGGTCCTGCCCGCACCGTTCCGACAGTTCCTCCACCCGCCGCCAGAGCGCGGCGAGATCGGGTCGGGCGGCGGCTCGCACCGGCTGCTTCTCCGTAAGTCGACAAGACGTTCGAGGGGGCTGAGCTGCGTGAAGCCTAGCCGTCCGCCCTCCACCGAACCAGCGGTAACGCAACATTTCCTGCCGTACGGCTCAAAAAAGGTTGGGATCGCGGTGGAGTTGGGACCGGTGCGCGCAAGAGGCGCCCGGCGGGCCGTCGGCCCGCCGGGCGCCTCGGTGCGCTGTCAGCGGTTCAGCAGGGGATCGTGGTCCCGTCCAGAGCGGATTCCACGGTCACCACGTACTCCTTGGGCCCGTCGGACCCCACCCGGAGCAGAGCCGGCTCGCCGGCCACCTTCTTCTGGAAGCACATGCCGAAGCCGCTCCGGAGCCTGTCCGGGGCCTGCGCCCGGGTGCCGACAGGCTTCCATCCCTCCTTGCCCGCGGTGTCCCAGTAGTGGGCGGCCAGTGACTCGGCGTCCAGGTCGTGGGTGTAGGCGGTGTCCGAGGCGACCCAGGGATCGCCGCTGTCGTCCATGCACTCCGTGCCGCCCCGTTCCGCCACGGGCGTGGCGCCGGCCGGGGCGGCGGGCGCCGCGGCCGAGACCTGGGCCATGCGCTCGACCGCCTTGGGCTCCGTGCACGAGCCCTCCGACCCGTAGAAGAGCGCGTACAGCGACCCGGCCAGCAGGACGAGGCCGAGGGTGGCGGCCAGGCCCAGATACAGCCCGCGGCGCGATGATTGTGCCGGTGTCACAGGGTTCACCATTTCGTCTTCAGGTAGCCCTTGTTGATGTAGTGGATCGCGTAGAGGAGCAGGTTCGTCCAGAACCAGCCCGAGAAGTACCACCTCAGCATGCTCCACGCGTTCCGCACGGCGAAGTGCCGGGCGACGTTGTTGTTGTGCTGGTCGATCTTGGTGTCGTCACCGGTCTGGCCCCACTCGTGTGCGTCTCCCAGCCGCTTGGCCGCTCGCGCGCCGAAGAAGAAGGTCAGGCTGGCCTGCCACATGAAGTGCCGGATCGCGTTGTTGACCCGGCCCTTGCGGAAGGTCGCGAGCAGCGCGCCCGAGATCGCCGAGGCGAGGGCGCAGCCGCGCCATCCGAGCGACATGCAGGCGTTGGCCTCGATGATCTTCTTACGCCAGGACTTGGAGATCCGGCCGTCGAGGTCCTGCTGGTTGACCGGGTCGGCGTTGGCGTACTCGTACGCGTTCGCGCTGCCGCCGTAGACCGGGTCCGCGGACAGGAAGCGGCCGGTGGACGGGTTGTAGAGACGGGCGCCCATCAGGGTCAGACCGCTCGGCGTCTCGCTGGAGCGCTGGTGGCCGCCGAGCCAGCCGTAGCGGGCCGAGGCCTGCCCCGCGCGGGGGTTGCCGTACTCGTCGGCGTCCAGGGCCACCGGTGCCTGCGCGACGTTCAGCGGGAGCTGGACGGCGACGGAGCCCGAGATCGTCGTCAGGTGCAGGACGACGTCCCCGGTCTTGCCGGTGGTGGTCAGGCCGCCCGCGGTGGCGACGTTGCGGGTCACCGCACCCGTCGTGGTGTCCTCGACGATCCAGCGCGGGTTGTCCGCGTCGTCGCCGTAGTGGTTGACGCGGGACGCGGTCTGGGTCCAGACCGAGCCGTTGTACGACTCCTTCGTCCACCCGCGGTAGCGCTGGGCGGCGTCGAGGCCCCAGGTCTGCCGCTGGTTGGACAGGGTCTGCTGGCGGGTGCGGTCGGTGTTGTAGTAGGCGACGGTCCCGTGGCCCGGGACGGCGGTGGTGCGCCCGAACTCGTCGTAGGCGTAACCGCTGTCGACGAGCCGGTCGGCGCTGTCGTAGGTGTGGGTGGTGGTGGTTCCGCCGGTGGCCGGGCAGTCCGCGCCGGGGGCGCCGGCCGCCGTGGTCAGGGCGGTGCGGTTCGAACGCCCGTCGAAGGTGTAGCTGCGACGGGTGCAGACGGTGTCCGCCGTGTCCTCCACGGAGGCCAGGCGGCCCGCCGTGTCGTAGCGGAAGCGCTGGTCGGAGAGACCGGAGTGGGTGGTGATCTGGCCGTGGACGGATTCGTTCACGGTGTCGCTGTAGACGACGGCCGAGTCGCTGTCGCGCACGTAGCTGCGCTTGGTGGCGTCACCGCCCGGGTCGGTGCTGATGTCGAGCGTGTACCCGCCGGGCAGCTTCTCGCTGCGGACGGCTCCCGCCGCGTCGAACGACGGACGGTACTCGCCGGCGACCGAGTCGGTGGTCTTCGTCGGAAGGCCGCGGGGCTCGGCGGTGTGGTCGTAGGTGAAGGTGACGGTCGACGGGACGTTGTCCGTGATCTTGGTCGGCCGGTCGAGCAGGTCGTACTCGGTGGTGGTGACACCGCCGTCGGCATCGGTGTAGGAGATCGGCCGGCCGAGCTTGTCGAACTGCTTGACGATGGTCCCGCCGGTGGGCGAGGTGTTCTTGACGGCCCGGCCGGTCACCGCGTCGTACTCGGTGGTGGCCTCCGGGGCGGCCTGGCCGGAGCCGCCCGCCGTCGTGACCTTGGTCGTCCGTCCGGCCGCGTCGTACTCGGTGGTGGTGGTCCGCGTGGACCCGTTCACCGTCTCGATCCGCTTGGCCGGGTTGCCCCACCAGTCGTACTCGGTGGTGGTGGTCGGCAGCTTGGACGGGTTCGAGCCGCCTCCCGTGATGTCGCCGGCCGGCCCGACCGTGCAGACCAGGTCGGCCCACTCGGGGCGGCCCTGGCAGGTGCCGGTACCGGTCGCCGACCAGTACGTGGTGACGCGGGTGGTGGCGTCGCTGCCGTTCGCGCCGGGGAGGAGCTGCTTGGAGACCCGGTTCTTGGCGTCGTACTCGGTGGTCTCCGTGATGGCCAGGCCGCCCGGGTCCCTGACGGTCCGGGTCGGCAGGCCCCTGGCCCAGTCGTACACGGTCTCGGTGGCGCGGGGCTCGCCGAGCACCGTCGGGTGCTCGCGGACCTGGGCGCCGACGGTGGCCTTGGTGACCTGGTCCTTGACCCTGGCGGTGCCGTTGGTGGGCCGCCCGGCGTCGTATTCGAGGACCGACCAGTCGCGGGCCGTCACCGAGGTGCCGGCCGCAACCAGCAGGGCCGCTCCGTTCTTCAGGTCGGCGGTCAGGTCGACGCGGCGCAGCGGTCCGAACTTGGCCAGCACTCGCACTCCGGCCGCGTCGTACACGGTCGAGGAGCTCAGCTGGTGGGCGCGTTCGGCACTGGTGAGCTGGCCGATGCCCAGGTTGGCCTGTGCGGCCTGGTCCGCGGGGCCCGTGCCCAGGGCCAGGGCGCGGTTGGGGGCCGAGAGCTCGCGGACGGTGTTCCCGTACCGGTCGTACTCGGTGGTGGTGATGTGTCCGCCGGGCGCCGCGCTGTTGACGGGCCGTCCGGAGGCTCCCAGGTAGGTGAGGGACGCCCGGGCGTAGGCCGAGGCCGCCAGTGACGCACCGGAGTGGGACGAGGGGACCGCGTCGGCGGGGAACACGGCGGTCGCGTCGGTGGGCGCGCTGGTCTGCCCCCACGCCTTCACGTCGGCCGAGCCCATCGGGTACGGGGCCGTGCCGCCGCTCAGCGGGACGCCGTAGACGATGCTGGTGGCCGCGGTGCCCTGCTCCTCGCCCGCCGTGCCCGGCTTCAGGCCGGCCCGGGAGGCCTTGAGCAGCATGCCGTCACCGGCCGTGGGCGAGGATCCCGCCTGGCCGTACGTGAACGACCAGGGCAGCTCGGACTTGGTCTGCAGCCAGTCGATGCGGTCCGCGGCGTTGTAGGCGTACTGCGCCTGGGTGCTCTGCGCCAGGTTGGGGTCCCACTGCTGGCGGAGGTTGCCGCCGGCGTCGTAGCGGTAGGTGGAGACCGCCTTCGAGGTGGCGTTGGCGGCGCCGGGCGCCGTGGACCACAGCCGGATCTCCTTCACCTGGCCGGCGAAGTCGCCGAAGTCGGCGGAGGCGCTGTACCCGGTGGCGGTGGTGGCCGACGCGTAGACGAACTCCAGCGAGCGGCATCCCTTGGTCTGCGGGGTGGTGGCGCAGGCCGAGGCGCTCGCGGCGGAGGTCGGGGCGACGACCCGCTTGGGGCGGGCCAGCTTCTTGGTGTCGACGGTGACCGTCTCCGAGACCACGGTGGTGGTCGAGTTCTCGACTCCGCTGACCAGGTTGCCGGAGACCTGCCAGGTGGTCATCGCCGGGTCGGCCCGGGTGAACTCCGTGACCATGCCGCTGTCGTCGGTGAGCGTGAACGAGCCGGTGACGGCGCCGGTCAGGGTCATGGTGCCGGCGCCGGGCTCGGAGACCCAGCCGGTGCGGGCCGCGTTGGCGGTGAAGTGCAGCGCGTCACCCGAGGTGGTCACGACGTCCACGGCCGTGTCCGAGATCCTCGCGACGTGCGAGTAGTCGGACTGGACGATCTCGGCCGCGGTGCCGGAGGCCCACTCCTGGCCGAAGATCGCGGCCTGGCCCTCCTGCTCGGCCCCCTTGTGCGGGTCGCGCGAGGACGTGGTGCGGGAGACGGACATGCCGAAGGCGGACACGTCGGTGGCCGTCACCTCGTAGTCGCCGGTGAGCAGGTTCAGCGTGCCCGGGCCGACCGGGGTGGTGGCGGCCCCGCTCGCGTTGCGGTCGACGACCACGGCGAGGGGCTGCGTGGCGCCGGTCGCGCCGCCGGGGCCGGTGAAGTCCGCCTTGATCTGGACGCTGCCGTCCGGGTCGACGGTGTCGGTGGCGTTCCAGACCAGCGCGGGGGTGCGCCCCGCGGTCATCGCCACGGGCCACGCCGTCAGGGCCGTGCCGCCGTTCGTGACGTGACCCGCCGGGATCTGCACCCAGGGGTCGGCCTCGGAGCGGCGCCAGGAGAAGGACGCGGCGTTGAAGGCGGCGCCGTCGGCCTCGGCGGTCAGCGGGAGCCGTCGGGCCGTCCGCTCGCCGTCCTCGGGCTGGACGAAGCCGCCCGGGCCGGCGTGGAAGGCGTACTCGACGCTCTCGGACTCGTTGTCGGCCTTGTCGACGGTGCGCACCTGAAGGGTGTGGGTCCCGTCCGAGGGCGGGGCGACGGACAGGGTCCGGGTGCCGGCGGTGCCGTTGGTGGGCACGCGCGTCCACTCGGCGCCGTCCAGGGACCACTCGAGCCACTGGTGGTCCGTGCCGGAGGGCGGGGAGACGGTGAAGCCGCCGGCCTGGCCGGCGCCCTTGACCCAGGCGTTGGACGGGTAGTCGGTCGAGGTCAGCCCGGTGGGGGCGGAGGGGGCGGTGGTGTCGACGGTGAACGTCTTCCAGGCCGACCACCCGGTGTTGTAGTGGGTTCCGTCGTAGGGGTTGGAACGGAACTTGTACGTCTTGCCGTTGGTCAGCACGCCCGCCGGAACGGTGACCGAGGCCGCCTCGCCGGAGGCGACGAACGGCGACACGATGACGTTGCCGACCTGGGTGTCCGTGGCCGAGTCGAAGATCTGGAACGTGCCGTTGACCTGGTCGCCGTTGGCGTCCACGAAGGTGTCGCGCAGCGTCGGGGTCAGGGTGTTGACCGTGTAGGCGCCGCCGTAGGAGAAGAACGGCGGGCCCGCCTCCTGCTTGGTGCCCGTCCGCGGACGGTAGTTGTAGGTCACCGTCAGCTTGGGGACGTTGGAGGCGGCGTTGGAGGAGTTCACCCGCTTCCACTGCTTGGTGTTGTTCTCGTCCGTGGCCCGCAGGCCCATGCCCGAGACCGCCCACTTGTTGTTGGACCAGTGCTGGACCAGGCTCGTGACGTCCGCGTTGATCCAGCCGTCGGGCTGCGAGGCGCAGCCCGGGTTGCCCTTGGTCTCGGTGGAGGTGGCCATCTTGGTGACCATGGCCGGCTGGTTGGTCCAGCGGGAGGCGGTGGAGGCGTTGTTGGCGGTCCACACCTCCCAGGGCTGGGCGGTGCAGTCGGTGTTGCCGGCGTGGAAGTTCCACAGCGACAGCTTCGCGTCCGAGATCAGCGCGTCGGCGACCGGGGCGGTGTTCCAGGTGATGAAGGAACGCGCGGTGCGCCAGGTGCCGTCGGCGTTCTTCGTGCCGGGGTTGCCGAGGTCCAGCTCGGTGTCGTTGGACCAGTCGACGGTCTCGCCCTGCTGGACGTAGGTGTCGAAGAGGTTGCCCAGGGAGGAGGTCGAGGGGTCGACGGTGACCGGGTACTTCGTCGCGGGGTCCGCGAGGAAGGCCGCGTCGGGGGTGATGACGAGGTCGACGCCGTCCTTGGTCTTGACGACCTTCATGCCGACCTTCGCCCGCCGGGTGTGCTCACCGGAGGCGGCGTCGACGGTGGCGTCCCACATGACCGGGGCCGGCATGGTCGCGGTCTTCTTCGACTTCCTGTCGGTGAACAGCACGCTGCCGTCCGGCTGCTGCTCGACCTTCAGGCCCTTGGTCCTCAGCGGCAGCGTGTAGCCGAAGCCCGCCTCGGGCCTGGCCTTGACCTCGACGAACTGCTCGAAGCCGGTACGGGTGGCCTCGACGATCACGTCCGCGCCCGGCACCGCGCCCGGGTACGTGGCCCGGGTGCCGTCCAGCTTCGGGGCCGGCAGGCCGCCGCGCCACTGGAGCGTGATCGCCTCGTCGCCGGTGCCCAGCGTCACCAGGTCGGTGGCCTCGGCCGGCGGAGCGCCCTTCAGGAAGGACACCTTCTCGGCGGTCTTCCCGGACAGCCGCAGCCCAAGCGGGTGGGCCTTGGAGGAGACCGAACCGTCGGGCGCGGCCGTGAGGTTCACATCGACGTCGCGCCACTCGCCCGTGGCGGCGTCCTTGAAGCGGATCGGGCCGGCCGCGACCTCGGTGGTCAGCGATCCGTCCTGGTTCACCCAGGTCGTCGAGGTCTCGGACCGCTCGGAGAGCGCCTCGACGCGGTGCTTGTACAGACGCGCGGCCACCCGGGCGGACGGTATGTCCGCCGCGGACTGCGCGGTCTCCTTGGCCTGCTGCGCCTTGTCGGCCGCGGGAGCGGCGAGGGCGGCCTCGGCTCCGTAGATCGTCGACACGGTCATCACGACAGCCAGCGCGGCGGCCGTGGCGCTCAGCCCGGCCGGTGCCCTGAACGACGAACGGACGCGCCCCACGGGCCCGTCCGGTCTTCTTCGGTAACGCAAGATCCCCCCAGGGGATGACGATTCGACCGCCCTGCACGTCGCAAGCGATCACTGGCTTGAAAGTAGCCGCCCCTACAAGATCAAAAATCGGCACCAAGCGTGCGAAGTGATCGATTCCAGGAAGCGGAATGACATCTCATTTCGGTCACGGAGGCACCTGTTGGCCCGAGTCGCGCCCAACCCACCCAAAGCTACTGATCGGTAAGCCCTTCGACGCGCCGAACGGACCGCCCGGGACCGCCCTTACCTCCCGGGTAATCGACCCCGTCCGGGCCGGGCGGCAAGGTGGTGGGCGTCGGGTTCCGGGGCCGCGCACTCGGCTCCGGGGCCCGTATCCCCCATCCGCGTCAGCGCATTCGACGGAGGCTGATCCCCATGTCCGCAACCCTGATCGGCGGCATCGCCCGCACCGCCCGGCCGCAGGCCGCACTGCGCCGCTTCCTCGCCCTCGACTCCGTGGTCACCACCGGCAACGGCCTGGCGTACGCCGCCTTCTCGGCCCCGCTGGGCCGGCTGCTCGGGGTCGGGCAGGGGCTGCTGCTGGGGCTCGGGATCCTGCTCGTCGCGTACGGCGCCGCCGTGGGCCTGCTGGCCTCGCGCGGGCGGCCGCCCGTCCTGCCGGTCAAGCTGGTGATCGAGACCAACTACGCCTGGGCGGCCCTGAGCCTGGCCTCGCTCGCCCTCTGGTTCTCGCCGACCGCCGCGGGGGCCGTGTGGATCCCGGTGCAGGGCCTCGTCGTCGCCGGCTTCGCCCTGCTCCAGCAGCTCGCCCTGCGTTCAGCCGCCCAGTGAGCGCAGGTACTTCACCGTCGCCGGGTCGGCCGGGAGCATCGTCTCGATCGCCAGCTCGGCGACGGTCACGTCCATCGGCGTGTTGAAGGTCGCGATCGACGACACGAAGGACAGCACGTGGCCGTCGTGCTCGATGACGAGGGGGAGCGCGATGTACGGGACGGGCTCCTGCGGTCCGGCGGCGTCGTCGCCCGGGCGCTCGGGAGCCGGGTAGGCCGAGACCTCCTCGTACAGCGCGCGCAGCGGCTCGGACCGGACCAGCGCGATCTGCCGCCGCATCTGCTCCAGCAGGTGCCCGCGCCACGCCGCGAGGTTGCGGATCCTCGGGGCCAGCCCTTCGGGGTGCAGGGTGATCCGCATGGCGTTCAGCGGCGGGACCAGCAGGTGCTCCGCCAGGCCCTCCAGCAGCATCAGGACGCCCCGGTTGGCGGCGACGACGTCGTAGGTGGCGTCCACCACCAGTGCCGGGTAGGGCTCGTACCCGGTCAGCAGCCGCTCGATCCCCTCGCGCAGCGCCTCCATGGACGGGTGGTCCAGAGCGGTCTGCGCGTAGTGCGGAGCGTAACCGGCCGCCAGCAGCAGGGCGTTGCGCTCGCGCACCGGCACCTCCAGGCGGTCCGCGAGCCTCAGCACCATCTCCTCGCTCGGCCGGGACCGCCCGGTCTCGATGAAGCTGATGTGCCGGGACGAGGAGTCGGCGCGGCCCGCCAGCTCCAGCTGGCTGATGCCGCGCCGCTCCCGCCACGTACGGAGCAGGGCGCCGACCGCGGGCCTCGTGGTGGTCATGCCCCGACGGTAGCCGAGCGTGCCGGACGCCGCCCGGGTCAGCCCAGATCGAAGGCGTTCCGCAGCCCCATGCGGTAGCGCCACAGGTCGTGCCGCTTGGCGGGCTCGACCTCCGGGGCCCGGTACAGCGGCCGGACCGTGCACCGTGCGGCCGCTGAACCATCGCGGTCCAAAAGGGAGTTGACGGCGGCCCGGGCGGAGGCGTTGGCCCCCTCCATCGTCGCCAGGTCGATGTCGACCGCCACGTAGTCCCCGCTGAGGAAGAAGTTCGGGATGCGGGTTCCCGCGCTCGGACGGTTGTGGAAGGTCCCGGTCGGGTGGATCAGCAGCTCGTCCTCGTTCGTCGGGTTCGGGGTGCCCAGTCCGTCCACGCCCGGATCCAGGAACCACGAGTGCAGCGCGGAGTCGCTCAGCAGCGTCTTGCCGGTGTCGTTGAGGGAGGCCTTCAGCTGGGCCCACACCTCGCGCGCCACCTCCTCGCGGGTGCACTGCTTGGCCGTCTTCCCGTAGAGGAGCCCGGGCTTGTCCCACTCCGAGATGTCCACCGACAGGCAGTCCACCGCGGCGCCGTCGCCGTAGTCGGCGGGGAAGTTCCGGGCGGGCCAGTGCTCGGCCTGCTGGATCGCCGTCAACGACCAGGGCGAGTCGATGCAGTTGAGGTGGCCGTGCACCAGCGGTGCCCGCTCGGTCAGGTAGAACTGGATCCCCGTCATCCAGTCGGTCTCCAGCCTGTCGCAGCGCCCCAGCATCGGATCGGCGGCCCGCAGCGCGGCGCTCCAGGTGCGCCGGGCGTGCTCGACGGGCAGGGCCGAGACGTAGTGGTCGGCGGTGACGGTCTGCCGCGCGCCGGACGGGTCCGAGGCGGTGACCCCGCTCACCCGGCCGTTCCCGTACTGCACCTCCCGCACGGTCCAGCCGATCTTGAACTCCACGCCGAGCGCGCGCAGGTGCGCCTCCCAGGGGTCGATCCACGCCTCGTTGGTGGGCAGGTTGAGGATCCGGTCCGGCGGGCCGTCCGCGCCGCGGCCCAGCAGGTTGAAGACGAAGGCCTCGCCGAGGGTGCCCACGGTGCGGGTGGAGGCCTCCTCCGCCTTGGTGGCGACGATGTTGCGGGTGATGCCGACCGCGAGGATCCGCTGGTACTCGTTGGACATCCGCGCCGCGCGGACGAAGTCCCACCAGGGGGTGTGCTCCCAGACCTCGTTGCGGCGCTCGTCGCAGCTGGTGAGGAAGACCAGCACGCGGTTGACGAAGTACGCCGTCTCGTGGAGCGGGAGGCGCACCAGCGACTGCAGGATGCCGGTGAGGGCCCGCCGGATCTCCTCGGGGGTCAGCTCGGCGGGGGAGTGCTCCGGCCAGGGGATGGGTCCGCGCAGGTCCTCGCGGCCGCCCGCCCGGGCGAACATCATCTCGCGCGGGGCGACGAGGTTGTCCCACACCCCGTTCGCGTTCCCGGGGAAGGGGATGCGCCGCATGGTGTCGGGCAGGTTGTGGTAGATGCCGGGGATGAAGCGGAAGCCGTGCTCGGCGGGCAGCGGCCGGCGGCTGCCCCGGGCGCTGCCGGGCACGTCCATGCTGCGGGCCTTGCCGCCGAGCGCGCGGCGTTCGTACACGGTGACGGCGTAGCCGCGTTCGGCCAGTTCGTGCGCCGCGGTCAGCCCCGCCACCCCGCCGCCGAGGACGGCCACGCGCCGGCCGTTCGGCGCGGCCCCGGCGCCCGTCCCCGGCGCGGCCGCCGCCGGTGCGGCGGCCAGGCCCGCCGCCAGGGCGCCGCCTGCCGTCGCCGCCGCGGTGCCCGCGATGAACGTACGTCTGGAACTTCCTGTGCTCACCATCGAGGTGCTGCCCCCTCGTCCCCTTGTTACCGGTGGTAACGGTCACGTCCGGCGCAGGAGCATAGGGGGGCCGGGTGGGGCGCGGAAGGCTCGGAAAGTACCCGAGCGCACTATGGCGCGAAAGGGTCGCTCCGGCGCGCACTGTGGGAACCTTGACTCCACGTCACGGGAAGAGGAGCCGGTGGATGCCGAGTGAACCGCTGTCACAGAAGGAGATCGAGGACCGGCTGCGGGAACTCCCCGGCTGGGCCTTCGAGGACGACCGGATCTTCCGCACCTACCGGCTGGGCACGCACTTCGCGGCGAGCGCCCTGGTCGCGCACATCGCCTCGGTGCAGGAGGAGTTGAACCACCACTCCGACCTGACGCTCGGCTACAACACCGTCCGCCTGTCGGTGAACAGCCACGACGCGGGCGGCGTGGTGACGGCGAACGACTTCACGCTCGCCGAGCGCGTCGAATCCCTCGCCCCGGCCCACGGCGCGAGCTGACGGCGCACCGCCTGCCGGACCTCGGCCGAGGTCCGGTACGCGGCTCCGTGAAGCCCGCCCCGCGGCTCAGGGGCAGGTCTCCTCGAACTTCACCGCGGTGAACGCGACGGGCTGACCGGTGAGCGGGGTTCCGGCGGCCGGGCTCTGCGTGCACACCTTCCAGTTCGACTCCTGGAGCACCATCCGCCCCTGGGCGGCGTCCTTCACCGAGATGCCGGAGTTCGGGGGCAGGGCCCCCCGGGCCGCCTTGAGCGACTTCCCGGCGAAGTCCGGCATGCTCCCGCCGGCCGCGGGCGGAGCGGTCGCGTCCTGAGCGGGACAGGTCTCCTCCAGCTTCACCGCGCCGAAGTCGACGGACGTGTCCGTGGAGACGGCGGCTGCGCCCCTCGGCTCCTGCGAACACACCTTCCAGTTCCGGTCCATGGCCTGGAGTCGTCCGCGGCCCAGGGCGTCGTGGGACTTCAGCGTGCGGAATCCGGCGGCCTGGGCCTCGTCCTGCGCGGCTTGGAGGCCCTTGCCCACCAGGTCGGGGAGGGTCGCGGTCCTGGGGGCAGTGCTCCCGGGAGGTGGGGAAGGAGCGGACGCCGTGGCCGGTGCCGCGGGCGGCCCGCCGGCGGGGTCCTGCGCCTCCTGGCAGCCCGTGAGGGCGAGGCCGCCGGCCAGGGCCAGCAGGGCGATGGTGCGGTGTGTGCGCATCGGCCCATGGTCGCCGGGCCGGGGAGGCGCCGTGTGAGACGTGACGCACCTGTGACGCGAAAGCCCGGCGTTCGCCGGGGCTTTCGACGTCGTCGGCCGTGCCGGTGCGGTCAGGCCGGTTCCAGGCGCCACCACTGGGACGGGGAGTCGGTGTCCTCGCCCTGGCGGGCGCGGCCCTGGTCGTCGGCCTCCAGGACGAGGTCGCTGATGCACGCGATCAGGGAGACCACGCCCGGATCGTCGAGGTGCTCCTCGACGATCCACTCCTGGGCGCCGAAGGCGTTGGCCCGCCACACCTGCACCCGGGCTCCGCTGTCCGTGGAGGCGTTCGCGACGTCCAGGCGGCGCTCGTTGTCCTCGCTCACCACGTGGTAGATCCCGCCGCCGCTGTGCACCGGCGAGATCCGCCACCGGCGGGCCGCCTCCGGTGCGGGAGGCCCGTCGGGGCCGACCCGTACCCGGGAGGCGCCCTCCAGCTGGAGCACCAGGCCGCTGTCCACGTTGCGGATCCGGTAGAGCCCCTCGGAAAGGTTCACGCGGGCCCCGCTCACACGTCGAAGACGGCCGGGTCCGGACCGATCCGCCGGGCCGCCGGGCCCGCGCCCAGGGCGTCCAGCGCGGCGACGTCGCCGGCGTCCAGCTCGAAGCCGAACACGTCCAGGTTCTCCCGGATCCGGGCCGGTGTCACGGACTTCGGGATCGCGACGTGCCCGTGCCCGAGGTGCCAGCGCAGCACCACCTGCGCGGCGCTGCGGCCGTGCTTGGCGGCGATCGCGGCCACCGCCGGGAGCGTCAGCAGCTCCTTGCCCTGGCCCAGCGGCGACCAGGCCTCGGTGGTGATGCCGCGCTCGGCGTGCAGCGCGCGCAGCTCGTCCTGCGGGAACAGCGGGTGCAGCTCGATCTGGTTCACGGCCGGCACCAGCCCGCTCGCCCCGGCCAGCCGGTCCAGGTCGGCGGGGCGGAAGTTCGACACGCCGACCGCCCCGGCCCGGCCGCTCGCCGCGATCTCCTCGAACGCCTGCCAGATGGAGAGGAAGTCGTCGCGCATCGGGCGCGGCCAGTGGATCAGGTACAGGTCGACGTGGTCGAGTCCCAGCTTGGCGAGCGAGTCGTCGAAGGCGCGCAGCACCGCGTCCCGGTTCCAGGGCCGCTTCGGGCCGTTCCACAGCTTCGTGGTGACGAACAGCTCCTCGCGCGCCACCCCCGAGGCGGCCAGGCCCCGTCCGGTGCCTGCCTCGTTGCCGTAGACGGCCGCCGTGTCGATGCTGCGGTAGCCCGCCTCCAGCGCGGTCGCGACGGCCCGCTCCGCCTCCGCGTCCGGCACCTGCCAGACGCCGAAGCCGAGCTGGGGCATCAGCGTGCCGTTGTTGAGCTTGACGGTGGGGACCTGGTTCACGTCTGGTCGTTCCCTCGGGTCGATGGGCGGCGTCGTACGAGGGGCGACAACCGGCCCCCCGTACGACGTATTCCCGCCATCCCCGAACGGGTCACGCCGTCCCGAGGTACGCCTCCCGCACCAGCGGGTCCGCCCGCACCTCTCCCGGCGGACCCTCGGCGAGCACCGCCCCGAGGTCCAGGACGACCACCCGCGCGCACAGGTCCATCACGAAGGCCACGTTGTGCTCGACCAGCAGCACCGCGCAGCCCTCCTCCCGCGCCAGGCGCCGGACCACCGCCGCCAGCCGCTCGCGCTCCGGGGCCGACATCCCGGACGCCGGCTCGTCTAGCAGCAGCACCCTCGGCGGATCGGCCACCGCCCGCGCCAGCTCCACCATCCGGGCCTGCCCGACGGGCAGCCCGCCGGCGTACGAGGCCCCCAGCGCGCCGATCCCGCAGCCGGCCAGCACCCGCTCGCCCCGCTCCCGGCGCGCCCGCTCCCGGGCCCGCCGGGCCGGGAAGGCGACCAGGTCGGCGGCGAGTCCGCCCCCGCCGCCCCGCCACTCCTGCGCGACCAGGAGGTTGTCGGCCACGCTGAGCTGGCCGAACAACTGCTGGCGCTGGAAGGTCCGGCGCATGCCGTGCCGGGCCCGCCAGACGGGGGAGCGGCGGGTGATGTCCACCCCGTCCAGCAGCATCCGCCCCTGGTCGGGCCGCCGGATCCCGGAGAGCACGTCGAACAGGGTGGTCTTCCCGGCACCGTTCGGCCCGATCAGTCCGCACACCTCGCCCGCGCGGACGCCGAGGTCCACGCCGGTCAGCGCCCGGACCCCGCCGAAGCGCACGCCGACCCCCCGGGCCTCCAGTACGTAGCCGCTCATGTCGCCATCCCCAGGTAGGCCTCGGTGAGCCGGTCCGCCTCCACGTCGGCGCGCGGCCCGCACCACGAGACCCGGCCCTGGGAGAGGTAGGCCACGGTGTCGGCGATCCCCAGGATCTCCGCCGCCTTCTCCTCCACCAGGAGCAGCGCGGTCCCGGCGTCGCGCAGTTCGGTGAGCAGCGCGTACACCTCCTCCACCACGCGCGGGGCGAGCCCGAGCGAGGGCTCGTCGGCGATCAGCACCTCGGGCGGGCGCTGCAGCAGCGGGGCCAGGGCCAGCATCTGCTGCTCCCCGCCGGACAGGGCCCCGGCGGCCACCCCGCGGCGTTCCGCGAGCCGCGGGAAGCGGTCGTACACGGCGGCGCGGGCGGCGGGGTCCCGCAGGTACAGGGCCAGGTTCTCCTCGATGGTGAGCGCGGGGAAGATCCCCCGCCCCTCGGGGGCGAGCACCACTCCGGACCGGGCCCGGCGCACGGAGTCCTCGCGGGTCGCGTCGCGGCCGCCCACGAGGACCGCGCCGCCGGCGGGGCGCAGGGCGCCGGCGGCGACTCGGCAGGCGGTGCTCTTGCCGGCGCCGTTGGGCCCGAGCACGGCGAGGATCTCCCCGGCGCGCACGGCCAGGTCCACTCCGTGGAGGACGAGGCCCCCGTCGTACCCGGCCGTTGCGCCACGCAGCTCCAGCGCGGGCGGCGGAGCCCCTGCGGGGCTCCCGGGGCTCCGCCCCGGACCCCGCTCCTCAAATGCCCGAGGGGATGGAAGATCAGCCTCGCCGGCGATGGAGGCGCGGGGGGCCGGGGGCGCAGCCCCCGACGGGTCCGGGCGGAGACCGGTTTCGGGAAGGGGCGGGGTGGGGGAGAGCCCCGCAGGGACCCGCGAGGCCCGCCGCTTCGCGAGCCGGACCGGGATCGCCGCGCAGTACCCGTCCGGGTCATTGGCCAAGGCCAGCCCCGCGAGGCCGAACAGGATCACCGGGAGATGCGCGGACGGAGTCACATAGTCCGCCAGCACCCGCGGAGCAACGGCGAACACCAGCCCCGCGACCACCGCGTACTGCGGCCGCCGCACACCCGCCGCCACCACCACCGCCAGCCACACCAGCCCCGTCATCGCCGTGAAGTCCGTGGCCGTGATCCGGGTGTTGAACGACGCGTACATCACGCCGCCGAACCCGGCCAGCCCCGCCGACAGCGTGAACAGCAGCAGCTTCGTCCGCAGGACGGACACCCCCGAGGCCATCGCCGCCGCGGGCGCCGACCGCACGGCCAGCATCGCCCGGCCCGACGGCGAGCCCCGCAGCGCGCTCAGCCCGGCGGCCACCACGGCGACCAGGACCACCAGGGCCACTCCCAGCGCCCGGTCGTCGGACAGGTCCACCGGCCCGAACACCGGCCGCGGGACCGGCCACCCTGAGTCCCCGTTGCGCAGCCACCGCAGCTGGAACAGCACCTGGTCGGCGAGGAAGGCCAGCGCCAGGGTCGCCAGTGCCAGCGATCTCCCGCCCAGCCGCAGCGCCGGCAGGGCGACCAGCGCCCCCAGCACCGCGGCCGCGCAGGTTCCGACCGCCAGCGCCGCCACGAAGGGCCAGCCCCGGCTCATCAGCAGTCCGGCCACCAGCGCGGCCCCGGTCACGAAGGTGCCCTGGGCCAGCGAGACCATCGCCCCCAGCCCGGTCACCACGGTGAAGGACATGAACACCAGCCCGATGGCGAGCCCTTGGGCCAGCAGCCCGCTCCAGAACGGGCTGGTCACGGTGTAGAAGGCGAGGCCCAGCGCCACCGCGCCCGTCGCCCACACCCCCCACCGCCGCCCCCACGGAGCCCCGGCCAGATGGTCGACCGGCGGCGCGTCCACGGCCGCGACCCCCGCCGTCCGCGCCCTGCGCGTCAGCACCAGCAGGCCCGCGAAGAGGATCAGGAACGGCACCGCCGTGCGGAAGCCGGTGATGCTCTCGGCGAAGGAGGCGTATCCGGCCACCAGGTTCTGCAGCACCCCGAGTCCCAGCCCGCCCGCGAAGGCGAGCGGCACGGACGCGAACCTTCCGATGACCGCCGCCGTCGCCGAGACGAACAGGAACAGGGTGAAGTCGTGGGCGGACAGCCCCAGCAGCGGCGTCGCGAGCACGCCCGCCAGCCCGGCCAGCGCCGAGGCGATCATCCAGGCCACCGAGGAGAGCCGGTCGGCGCTGATCCCGCGCAGTTCGGTCAGCGCGCGGTTGTCCACGGCGGCCCGCAGCAGCAGCCCGAGCCGCGTGTGCCGCATCAGCACCCACAGGGCCACCGCCACCACCGCCGTCACCACCCAGGTGATCAGCTGGTCGGAGTCGATGCCGACGCCCTCGGTGAGCTGCCAGGACTTCGCCGGGCTCGGCCCGACCCCCGGCAGCCCGAACTGGTTCTCGGCGGGCTTCACCGGCGCCCCCGCGTCCGCCAGCAGCTCCACGGCCCACAGTCCGGCCGCCGGCAGCGCGACCAGCAGCCCGATGGTCGCCACGATCTGCGCCGTCTCGCCGACCCGCGCGAGCCGCCGGAACATCAGCCGGTCCAGCCCCCAGCCGAGGCCGGGGGCCAGGACGAGCACCACCAGCAGCGCCGTGGGGACCGCCGGCCAGCCCAGGCCGGAGTGCAGCTCGTAGAAGGTGAGGGCGCACAGGTAGGCGGTGGCCCCGTGCGCGAAGTTGAACAGCCCGGACGCCGAGTAGGACAGCACCAGCCCGGTGGCGAGCAGTGCGTACAGGGCCCCGGAGACCAGGCCGCTCAGTACGAAGACGAGCAGATCTCCCATGCCGCGGCCCTACTTGAAGGGGATGGGCTCGTGGCACTTGAACGGGACGGACACCTCGTACGCGCCGTTCTTCAGCTGTACGAGCGCCCCGCAGCCGAAGCTGTCCTTCTGCCCCTTGGGCTCCGCCCGGTCGCCGACCAGCGTGCCGGTGTCGGAGAAGCGCTGCGCGGCGTCCTGGAAGGACTCGACGGTCAGGTCCGTGCCGGCCTTCTGCGCGATGGAGACGAAGAGGTCGGCCGACATGTACCCGGTCAGCATGTGCATGTTGAGCGGCACGTCCTGCCCGCCCGCCGCGGCCTTGATGTCGGCCTTGAACCGGGCCATCTTCGGGTTGTCGGACTCGAAGGGCTCGAACTGGAGCAGTACGTGCACCCCGTCGAGCGCCTGCCTGGTGGCGTCCTTGGCGAGCAGGCCCGGGTCGTAGTCGGTGGGGTCGGAGAGCAGCCCCTTGTATCCGCCGCGCTTGAGCGCGGTGAACAGGCCGATGTTGTTCGGGGTCTGCATGACGGAGACCACGGCGTCGGGCGCCTTGCCCCCGTTGCTCCCGAGGATCTCCTTCACGTAGGCCGACCAGTCGCTCGGCACGGCGGTGGCGGGCACGGAGGCCTTGGCGTAGGAGACCGTGAACCCGGCGCTGGCGAAGCCCTGCTGGAAGGTCCGGATGCCGAACTTGCCGGCGTCGCTGTCGTTGGCGATGATCGCGACGGACTTGCCCCGGGCCCCGCCGAGGAGCTGCCCGATGCCCTCGGGCCAGGTCTGGTTGATGGTGCCCCCGGGGGCGGGGACCAGGCAGCCGTTGAAGCCGTAGATGTACTTGGGCCCGCAGAAGGAGGGCAGGGTGCCCCAGCCGAAGGTGGGGACCTTCTCCTGTTCCAGGAAGTCGGCGCCCGAGAAGGTCACCGAGCTCATGGGGGCGACCGCGAACACCTTGTCCTGCTGGACCAGTTTGCGGGCGGCCGCCATGTTCTTCGCGGGGTCCTGGCCGTCGTCCTCCGCGCCGAGGTAGTCGATCTTCCGGCCGTTGACGCCTCCCTCGGCGTTGGCCCTCATGTACCGCGCCTTGGCGCCGAGATCGGTGTCCTTCTTGCTGTAGCCGCCGGCGCTGGTCATCGACACGATGCCGCCGACCTTGATCGACTCGGCGGTCACCCCGCGGCGGTCCCCGGGCATGTCGCCGGGCCGGCCGATGTCGTTTCCGTCGGTGGAGGCGGAGTTGCAGGCGGAGACGAGTGCGAGGGCTGCTGCCGCGGCGGCAAGGGTGCGGATCGGTCGCAACATCTGGGGATCCCCTCGGGTCGGAATCCCCGCATTCTGTGCGCGGCCTGACGGATCGTCAATATCGGCGGCAGTAGCGATATGACGAACCGTCAGAATTGCTGGAGGGGGCGCGGCGGCCCCGGAACCGGCCTGCTCACGACTGGTACAGCGCCGCGACCTCCATCGCGTACGCCTTCTCGATCGCCCGGCGCTTGAGTTTCAGCGAGGGCGTCAGCAGCCCCCGCTCCTCGCTGAACTGCTCGGGCAGCACCCGGAAGGTGCGGATCGCCTCCGCCTGCGAGACCAGCGTGTTGGCCGCCACCACCGCCCGCCGCACCTCCGCCGACAGGTCCGGGTCGTGCACCAGCTCCGCCGACGGCCGCTGCGGCAGCCCGCGCATCGACAGCCAGTGCGCCATCCCCTCCGGGTCCAGGGTGATCAGGGCCGCGATGTACGGCCGGTCGTTGCCCACCAGCACGCACTGGGCCACCAGCGGATGCGAGCGGACCCGCTCCTCCAGCGCCGCCGGCTGCACGCTCTTGCCGTTGGAGGTCACCAGGATCTCCTTCTTGCGGCCCGTGATGGTGAGGTAGCCGTCCTCGTCCAGCCGCCCCAGGTCCCCGGTCGCCAGCCAGCCGCCGCGCAGCACCTCCGCCGTCCCGCGCGGGTCGTTGAGGTACCCGGAGAAGACGTGGCCGCCGTGCAGCCAGACCTCCCCGTCGGCGGCGATGTGCACCGTGCCGCCCGGGATCGGCAGGCCCACCGTGCCGTACTTGGTCGCCCCCGGCGGGTTCGCCGTGGCCGCCGCGCTCGACTCGGTCAGCCCGTACCCCTCGAAGATCGTGATCCCGGCGCCGTCGAAGAACAGCCCGAGGCGGCGCGACATCGCGGACCCGCCCGACATGGCGTGCCGCACCCGGCCGCCCATCGCCGCGCGGACCTTCGCGTACACCAGCTTCTCGAACACCTGGTGCTCCACCCGCAGCCCCGCGGAGGGTCCCGGCCCGATGCCGAAGGCCTTCTGCTCGCGCGCCTCCGCGTACCGGACGGCCGTCTCCACGGCCCGGTCGAAGGGACCCGTGCGCCCCTCGGCCTCCGCCTTGCGGCGGGCGGCCGCGAAGACCTTCTCGAAGACGTACGGAACCCCGAGCACGAAGGTCGGTTGGAACGCCGCGAGGTCCGGCAGCAACTCGGCCGCCGTCAGCACGGGCTGGTGCCCCAGCTTGACCCGCGACCGGATCGCGGCCACCTCCACCATCCGGCCGAAGACGTGCGCCAGCGGCAGGAAGAGCAGGGTGGACGGCTGCTCGCCCGGACCCGCCTGGAAGACGGACTCCCAGCGGCTGACCATCGTGTCGGCCTCGAACATGAAGTTGGCGTGGGTGAGCACGCACCCCTTGGGCCGCCCGGTGGTCCCCGAGGTGTAGATGACGGTGGCGACCGCGTCCGGGGTCACCGCGCGGCGATGGCGGTGCACCACGTCCTCGGAGACCCCGCGCCCGTCGGCGACGAGCGCGTCCACGGCCCCCGCGTCGAGCTGCCACAGCAGCCGCAGTTCGGGGAGCCGGTCGACGACCGAGCCCACCGTCATGGCCTGGTCCTCGTTCTCGACGACGCAGGCCGTGCACCGGGAGTCGGCCAGGATCCACTGCACCTGCTCGGCGGAGGAGGTCGGATAGACCGGCACCGGCTGGGCGCCGATCGCCCACAGCGCGAAGTCGAAGAGCGTCCATTCGTACCGGGTGCGGGACATGACGGCCACCCGGTCCCCGAACCGCACCCCCTGGGCCAGCAGCCCCTTGGCGAGCGCCAGCACCTCGGCGGCCAGCTCCCCGGAGGTCACGTCCCGCCAGACACCGCCGGTCTTGCGGCCGAGCACCACCCGGCCCGGCTCCTCGTGAGCATGCTGGAAGACGGTGTCGGCCAGGCCGCCGACGGGCGCGCCCGTGATGACGGGTGGGACGGTGAACTCGCGCAAGGCCCCGCTCCTCTCCGTGCGGCGCGGCGACGGTACCCCACGCCGGACGGCAGTTGATCAGCCCGCGCACACCTCCACAAGACCTCCTCAGCGGTGTTCCGCGCCCGGGTCAGGCCGTGCGGCTGAGGCGGTCCGCCCCCGAGAGGATCGCCGAGGCCAGGGCCCCGGCGGAGGCCGGGACGCGGGCGCCGCGCAGCAGCGCGAACTCCACGGGTCCCAGCTCGGGCAGCCCGCCGACGCGGACCAGCCCCGGCGGGATCAGCCCCCGGGCGTGGGCCATCACGCCCAGCCCGGCCCGGGCCGCCGCGATCAGCCCGCTCAGGCTCCCGCTCGTGCAGGCGACCCGCCACGGCCGCCCCTCCCGCTCCAGCGCCTCCAGGGCCCGCGCGCGGGTGATCCCCGGCGGCGGGAAGGCGATCAGCGGCACCGGTCGCTCCGCGTCCACCCGCAGGCCCTCCGCCCCGATCCACACCATCCGGTCCCGCCACACCAGCCGGCCGCGCTCGTCGCCCGGCCCCCGCCGCTTGGCCAGCACCAGGTCGAGGCGCCCCGCGTCCAGCCGCTCGTGCAACGTGCCCGACAGCTCCACCGACAGCTCCAGGTCCACCTCGGGATGCTGGTGGCGGAACCCCTCCAGGATCTCCGGCAGACGCGTCAGCACGAAGTCCTCCGACGCCCCGAACCGGAGCCGCCCCCGCAGCCGGGTCCCCGTGAAGAAGGCCGCCGCCCGCTCGTGCGCCTCGAGGATCGTGCGCGCGAAGCCCAGCAGCGCCTCGCCGTCCTCCGTCAGCTCCACGCTGTGCGTGTCGCGCAGGAACAGCGGCCGGCCCGTCGCCTCCTCCAGCCGCCGCACGTGCTGGCTGACCGTGGACTGCCGTACGCCGAGCCGCCCGGCGGCCTGGGTGAAGCTCAGCGTCTGCGCCACCGTGAGGAACGTACGCAGCTGGACGGGGTCGTACATACCGCCCATCCTAGCCGGTGTCATCACGGGTCGTGATGACAGTGAGTGCCGTATGCAGGTTTCCCGATCACCGCACAGCCCCGACCATGGGGAAGGAGACCGCCCCCGAGAGCAAGTGAGCACCCCGCACATGCGCCGCCCGCACCTCCCCGCCCGGCTGCCCCTGGACCCGTACGTCCTGGCGCTCCTCGGCACCGTCGGCCTCGCCGCGCTGTTCCCGGCCCGCGGCCCGGCCGCCACCGTCGCCGGCGGCGCCTCCACCGCGGCCGTGGCCCTGCTCTTCTTCCTCTACGGCGCCCGGCTGTCCACCCGCGAGGCGCTCGAGGGCCTGCGCCACTGGCGGCTGCACCTCACCGTGCTCGCCTGCACCTTCCTCCTCTTCCCCCTGCTCGGCCTCGCCGCCCGGGTGCTGGTGCCCGGCGTGCTCACCCCGCCCCTCTACAGCGGCCTGCTCTTCCTGTGCCTGGTCCCCTCGACCGTCCAGTCCTCCATCGCCTTCACCTCCATCGCCCGGGGCAACGTCCCGGCCGCGATCTGCGCCGGCTCCTTCTCCAGCCTCGCCGGCATCCTCCTCACCCCCCTCCTCGCCGCCGGCCTGCTCGGCAACGCCGCGGGCGGCTTCTCCGCGGACTCCGTCCTCAAGATCGTCCTCCAGCTCCTGCTGCCCTTCCTCCTCGGGCAGTTCCTGCGCCGCTGGGTCGGCGGCCTCCTCGCACGCCACCGGCCGGTCCTCGGCTACGTCGACCGCGGCTCGATCCTGCTCGTCGTCTACGCCGCCTTCAGCGCGGGCATGGCCGCCGGGATCTGGCACCAGGTGAGCGCGCTGCGCCTGGGCGCCCTGATGGCGGTCGAGGCCGTCCTCCTCGCCGTCATGCTGCTCGCGACCTGGTACGGGGCCGAGCGCCTGGGGTTCGGCCGGGCGGACCGCATCGCCATCCAGTTCGCCGGGTCGAAGAAGAGCCTCGCCGCCGGACTCCCCATGGCCAGCGTGCTGTTCGGGCCGCAGGCGAGCCTCGCGGTGCTCCCGCTGATGCTGTTCCACCAGATGCAGCTGATGGTCTGCGCGGTCCTCGCCCGCCGCCGCGCCGGCGACCCGGTCGATACCGAACCCGGCGCCGACCGTGTGGCGGAGGTCTCGCCCGCGTCTCAACAGCCCACGGGTCAGGCCCGATAACGTTCGGTGGTGACCTGGATACGCCCGAACGGCGCCCACGCCGAACGCCCCTGCACCCTGGTGGTCTGCCGCGGCTGCTGCTGCGGCGACCCCCGCAAGAACCCCGGGACCGACCACGCCGGGCAGCTCGCCCGGCTGCGCGAGGCCGCGGCCGCCTCCGGGGGCCGGCTGGCCGTCCGTACGAGCGAATGCCTCGGCCCCTGCGCCCAGGCCAACGTGATCGTGGTCCAGCCGACCACCGAGGCCCGCCGCCGCGGAGCCCGCGCGGCCTGGTTCGGCTGGGCCCTGGACGACACCGCCACCGACGAGATCATCGCCTGGGCCGAAGCGGGCGGCCCCGGCACCACGCCGGTGCCGCCCACCCTGGACCTCCACCGCATCACGCCGCCGGCCCCGGCCCCGGCCCCGGCCACGCGCACCACCCGCCGCACCCGCCGCGGGCGTTGAGGCGCCGGCGGGCGCGCACGGGGCAGCGGCGCGGCGGCGGCCGTCGCCGCGCACGGGGCAGCGGCGGGCGGCGGCCGCCGAGCCCCGCGGTCACATCGTGATGCGCTCCTCGCCCGCGTAGATGTTCATGTCCGGCCCCCGCAGGAAGCCGACCAGGGTCAGCCCCGATTCCAGGGCCAGGTCCACCGCCAGGGAGGACGGGGCCGAGACCGCCGCCAGGACCGGGATGCCCGCCATCACGGCCTTCTGGGCGAGTTCGAAGGAGGCCCGGCCCGACACCAGCAGGACCGAGCCGGCCAGCGGGAGGCCGCCCGCCTGGAGCGCCCTTCCGACGATCTTGTCCACCGCGTTGTGCCGGCCCACGTCCTCGCGCAGGTCCAACAGCTCCCCGCTCGCCGAGAACAGGCCGGCCGCGTGCAGCCCGCCCGTGCGGTCGAAGACCTTCTGGGCCGCGCGCAGCCGGTCCGGCAGCGCGCACAGGACGTCCGCGGAGATCCGTACGGGGTCGGCGCCGGCCGCCGGGAAGCGGGTCGCCGTACGCACCGCGTCCAGGCTGGCCTTTCCGCACAGGCCGCAGGAGGAGGTGGTGTAGACGTTGCGCTCCAGCGTGATGTCGGGCACCGGAACCCCGGCCGCCAGCTGCACGTTGACCACGTTGTACGTGTTGGTCCCGTCCTCGGCCGCCCCCTCGCAATAGGTGACGGCCCGCACGTCCGAGGCCCCGGCGAGCACGCCCTCGCTCGCCAGGAAGCCCACCGCGAGGGCGAAATCGTCCCCCGGCGTGCGCATCGTGATCGCCAGCGGCTTGCCGTTCAGCCGTATCTCCAGCGGCTCCTCGGCGACCAGCGTGTCCGGACGGACCCCCACCGCGCCGTTCCGGATCCGGACGACGCGACGACGCTCGGTGACCCGTCCCATGGCGATCAGCCCACCCCTTCGGTTCTTGCTCTCGGTTCCTGTCCGTGTCCGACAACCTCATTGTCGCGGTTCCGCTTCCCGCACCGCCCCCGGCTGCCGGATCCTCGGGAATCTCCAAATTCCGGCCCCGGAATCCTGTCGGGTCACGCGCCCCCGTACCCATCAGTAGCAGGCGAAGCTGGGTGATCCTGACTTCCGTACGAGGGGGGACCCCGCCCATGACCGGTTCACGCGTGGTGGCGCTAGGGCACTACCAGCCCGCGAAAGTGCTCACCAACGAGGACCTCGCGGCCATGGTCGACACCACCGACGAGTGGATCCGGTCCCGGGTGGGCATCAAGACGCGCCACGTCGCGGGTCCGGACGAACCGGTGGACGAGCTGGCCTTCCAGGCGGCGGGCAAGGCCCTGGCCGGCGCCGGCCTGACCCCCGACGACATCGACCTGGTACTGGTCGCCACCTCCACCGCCATCGACCGCTCGCCCAACATGGCCGCGCGCGTCGCCGCCAAGCTGGGCATGGGCGGCGGCCCCGCCGTGATGGACATCAACGTCGTCTGCTCGGGCTTCACGCACGCCCTGGCCACCGCCGACCACGCCATCCGGGCCGGCTCCGCCTCCCGCGCCCTGGTCATCGGCGCCGACAAGATGACCGAGATCACCGACTGGAGCGACCGCTCGACCTGCGTGCTCACCGGCGACGGCGCCGGCGCGGCCGTCGTCGAGGCCGCCGCGGAGCCGGGCATCGGCCCGGTGCTGTGGGGCTCGGTCCCCGAGATGGGCAACGCCGTCCGCATCGAGGGCTCGCCGCCGGTCTTCGCGCAGGAGGGCCAGTCCGTCTACCGCTGGACCACCAGCCAGCTCCCGCCGCTCGCCCGCAAGGTGTGCGAGAAGGCCGGGGTCCTCCCCGAGGAGCTGGCCGCGGTCGTCCTGCACCAGGCGAACCTGCGGATCATCGAGCCGCTCGCCGCGAGGATCGGCGCCGTCAACGCCGTCGTCGCCCGCGATGTCGTCGACTCGGGCAACACCTCGGCCGCCAGCATCCCGATGGCGCTGTCCAAGCTGGTGCAGCGCGGCGAAATCCCCACCGGCGCCCCCGTGCTCCTCTTCGGTTTCGGCGGGAACCTCTCCTACGCCGGCCAGGTCATCCGCTGCCCGTGACCTTGTGCGAGACGTACCGTCTCGCCAGCTCCGCCGGTGCATGCGTGCAGGTCAGCACGGCGTGGCGGACGGCAGCCGCTCGGATAAGTGGTCGGAGCCCCGCGGATCCCCTGCTATTGTTGTCCATGTCGCCGCGGGAAACCGGGGCCGACCACCTGGTCCGGGTGGCGGAATGGCAGACGCGCTAGCTTGAGGTGCTAGTGCCCTTTATCGGGCGTGGGGGTTCAAGTCCCCCCTCGGACACAAAAGAAGGACCCCGCTCCGGCGGGGTCCTTTTCGTTGTGCCGATTCGTCGTGCCGATGGCCGATGGCCGATGGCCGGAGCCCGTGATCACGGGCCCAGGACCACCAGTCCCGTCGGGGTGGCCAGAGTGCCCGGGGCGACCTGGGTGAAGGTGTGCGGCAGGGACAGGCACGGCCGGTCGGTGTCCGGGAGGGCCTCGAAGAGGTACGCCGCCGCCGAGGTGGTGTCGCTGACCAGGTGGGGGCCCGCGGGGGAGCCGGTCGCCCCGGTCAGCTGGGTGCGGAACAGCCGCCGCAGGTGGCGCAGGGTCTCCGGGGTGAGCGGGGCCGGGCCCGGCTCGGGCCGGGGCGGCGAGGCCGACGGCTCCGCGCCGGAAGGGGCCGGAGTATCCGCAGCGCCCGCCGCCGGGGCCTGCGTGGCGGCCGGGTCGGCCGGGGCGTCCGGCGGGATCGCGCCCGACAGCAGCAGCGCGAGCAGCACCGGCACGGCCTTGCGGCGCAGTGCCGCGGTCGCCGGGGCCAGCCTGTGCGCATGGGCCGCGGGCAGCGAGAGGGCGAGGCTTCCCGCGGCGTCGCCGGTGGCGATCGGGATCGCCGAACAGACCACACCGGGGGAGTACTCGAGCAGGTCGAAGACGGGCGCGCCGGGCGCCACCGAGTCCAGGGCGCTGAACAGGGCCCGGCTGTCCGTGATCGTCCGCGGGGTGAGCCGGGCCGGCCGGTGCCGGGCCACGTGGTCGGCGCGCCGGTCGTGGTCCAGCTGGGTCAGCAGGCACTTGCCGACGGCGCTGGCGTGGGCGGCGGCGCGGAAGTCCACCCACTCCCGCACCGGCGGGGTGCCGGGGCCGTCGGCCATCTGCGTGATCCGGACCTCGCCCTCCGCGTACCGGCTCAGGTAGACGGCGGCGCCCGCGCTGTCCCGGGCCAGGGCCAGGGTGCGCTGGAGCTGGCCGGCCAGACCGTGGCCGCCGGGGGCCGCGAGCCGGTCCAGGGCCGGTCCGCGCGCGTACACCCCCGCGGCCGGGCGGTACGCGTACTCCTCCTCGCACAGCATCGACAGCAGCGGGCCGAGCTCCTGCGCGGTGAGGCCGGACGCCCGCGCGAGCCGGGCGGCCCGCACGCCCAGGGGGTGCTGCTCCAGGACCCGTACGACGGCCAGCGCACGCCGGGCCTCCGCCAGGGCCTCGCCGGTCCCGGCCTGCACGACGCTCCCGCGGGCCGCGGCGGTCAGCGCCGGGTGGCGCAGCGGGCCGGCCGCGAGGGCCGGTCCGGCCAGGGCCGCCGGGAAGGGGGCCGGGGTGGGGGCCGGGGTGGGGCCGGCCGGCCGGGCGGAGCCGGCGGCCTGGGCGTGGGTGCGGGCGGGGGGCGTGGTGGGAGGGACGGCCGGGGCGGGAGAGACGGCCGGGGCGGCGGCGACCAGGGCCGTCGGCGGCCGGAACGCGGCCAGTACGCCGGGCAGCCCGGCCCTGGGCAGCGGCACCGGGCCCAGGTCGGGGTCGTCCAACTGGTCCACGTACCGCAGGACCGCGGCCTGCGCGCAGAGCCGCACCTCCCGCAGGTCCCGCCGGCCGCCCGGACGGAAGCCGCGGCGGCCCAGTTCGCGCGCCCACAGCCGGGCGTCGTGGTGCTCGCCGCGCCGGGAGTGGTCGAGGAAGAGGCAGTACGCGGCCGCGGCGGTCCGCGCACGGCCCGAACCGGCGGCGAACTGCCACCAGAACCGGGCGCCTTCGCGCAGCCCGGCCAGGTGCAGGAGGCAGCCGAAGACGACCGCGCCGGCCAGGTCGGAGTGTGCGCTGGAGAGGAAGGAGTCGAGCTGCGCCTCGGCCTTCGGCGCGCACACGGAGGCCAGGCAGGCGGCCTTGAGGTCGCGCCGGGCCCGCTCCGAGTCGAGCGGGCAGTCCCGCGCGGGGTCGCTCCAGCCGAACACCGACCGCCGGCGGGCCCGGTGGCCGGCGGCGGGGGTGTGCGGGGTCGCGCGCAGCAGCCGGGCCTCGGCCGCGCCCAGGTCGTAGTGCGGATAGCGGTCGCGGACGCCCGCCCGGGCGAGGAACTCGGCCAGGGAGCGGGGGGTCTGTTCGCCGTCCTGCGGTCGCCGGCGTCCGTCGTGCCTCATGATTCGGCGGATTCGGCTGGGCCGGCGGCGTCCACGGGGGTGTCGAGCAGCCGGGCGAGCCGCCGGTGGGCCTGGCCGAGGTAGGAGCGGACCGTGGCCTCGTCGACGCCCATCACGGCGGCGGCCTCGCCGGGGGAGCACTGGAGTCCGTAGCGCAGCAGGATCGCGTCGCGCTGCCGCTCGGCCAGCCGGGAGACGGCCGAGTAGAAGCGGATGGCGTCGGTCAGCACCTCGTAGCGGTCGGCGTGGGCCTCTTTGAGGGCGGCCTCGAAGGCGCTGAAGTCCATCGGCTCGGGCCGCTGAGGGTGCCAGGGGCGGCGCTGGTGCTGGCGCTCGACCAGGCACTGTTTGAGCACGGTCCACGCGTAGGCGTCGAGCCGGTCCATGTGGAGCATGCGGAGCCACTCGCCCATGATCGAGTCGAAGGCGGAGTCCACCGCTTCCTCGGCCGCCTCGTCGGAACCCAGCTGCAGGTACGCGAAGCGCATGTACGCCGGCCGCCGGTTGGCGTGGAAGGCCCAGTACGACAGGCGCGCCGTCGGATCCCACTGGCTCATGGGCGTCGGCCGCCGGCGCCGGCTCGGCAGTCCCACGGCCCCACCGGACTCCTCCGGTCCGCCATCGCTCACCGTTCCACCTCATCCCCTGTGCCGCGCACCAGGAAATCAGCGCGGGCGCACTCGGAGGGCGCAGAGAAGAAACCTGGAAATATTACGTTCGGTGATGATCGAGTCGTGATCGATGGCGATCACGCAGGCGTTCAACCAGCGCGTATGCATATGCCGGTCGCAGATGGCAGTGCACGACGCGTGACGACGACGGCCCGCAGCCCCCGCCGGTCGGGCGCGCGGCCGGCCCGCTGTAGCATGGGCGCCATTGCGAGGGCCGTGACGCAGAGGTCACCACCCTCGCTTTTGCGTTACGTCCACCCAGAACAAAATGCGGCGCGGGGCCTTTCGGCGGTTCGATACGATGAACCGCACTCACAATCCGTCACGTCACGTTGTACCGCACAGACGAAATGGAGCATCCGAGGATGGCTCGACACCTGATCACCAGCGCGCTTCCCTATATCAACGGGATCAAGCACCTGGGCAACATGGTCGGGTCGATGCTTCCGGCGGATGTGTACTCCCGGTACCTCCGCCAGCGCGGCCACGACGTCCTCTACATCTGCGCCACCGACGAGCACGGCACCCCCGCCGAACTCGCCGCCAAGGAGGCCGGCCTCTCGGTCGCCGAGTTCTGCGCGCAGGCCCACGACGCCCAGAAGGCGGTCTACGACGGCTTCGAGCTGTCCTTCGACTACTTCGGCCGCAGCTCCTCCGTGCAGAACCGGGAGATCACCCAGCACTTCGCGCGCAGGCTCCGGGAGAACGGGTTCATCGAGGAGCGCGCGATCCGGCAGGTCTACTCGCCGGTCGACGGCCGCTTCCTGCCGGACCGCTACGTCGAGGGCACCTGCCCGCACTGCGGCTACGACAAGGCCCGCGGCGACCAGTGCGAGAACTGCACCCGCGTCCTCGACCCCACGGACCTGATCGAGCCGCGCTCGGCCATCTCCGGCTCCACCGAGCTGGAGGTCCGCGAGACCAAGCACCTCTTCCTCCTCCAGTCCAACCTCCAGCACGAGGTCGAGGCCTGGGTCTCGGAGCACGAGGAGGAGTGGCCGCAGCTGGCCTCCTCCATCGCCCGCAAGTGGCTGACCGAGGGCCTGCACGACCGCGCCATCACCCGTGACCTCGACTGGGGCGTCCCCGTCCCGGCCGACACCTGGCCGGAGCTGGCCGCCGAGGGCAAGGTCTTCTACGTCTGGTTCGACGCCCCGATCGAGTACATCGGCGCGACGAAGGAGTGGTCGGACCTGGACCCGGCGAACCGCGACTACAAGTCGTGGTGGTACGAGGCCGAGGACGTCCGCTACACGCAGTTCATGGCCAAGGACAACGTCCCGTTCCACACGGTGATGTTCCCCGCCACCGAACTGGCCACCCGCGAGCCGTGGAAGAAGGTCGACTACGTCAAGGCCTTCAACTGGCTGACGTACTACGGCGGCAAGTTCTCCACCTCGCAGAAGCGCGGCGTCTTCACCGACCAGGCGCTGGAGATCCTCCCGGCCGACTTCTGGCGCTACTTCCTCATCGCCAACGCGCCCGAGTCCGACGACTCGTCCTTCACGTGGGAGCACTTCGCCGCCACGGTCAACAAGGACCTCGGCGGCACCCTCGGCAACTTCGTCAACCGCGTCCTGACCTTCTCCCGCAAGAAGTTCGGCGACGAGGTCCCCGCCGGCAGCCCCGCCGGCGAGGTCGAGGCCAAGCTGGGCGAGCAGATCGCCGAGCTGCTGGCCGAGTACGAGGGCCACATGGAGGCCCTCCAGTACCGCAAGGCGGCGGCCGCGCTGCGCGCCCTGTGGTCGGCCGGCAACGCCTACCTGGACGAGAAGGCCCCCTGGCTGGAGGTCAAGACCGACCTGGAGGGCGCGGCGCTCACCCTGCGCACCGCCATGAACCTGATCCACCTCTACTCGGTGGTCTCCGAGCCGTTCATCCCGGCCTCGGCGCGCGCCATGCGCTCCTCCTTCGAGCTCGCCGACGACACGGCCGCCTGGATCACCCCGGAGCGGGCCAGGTCCCTGGACGCGGTCCCGGCCGGCACGCCGTTCACCGTGCCGCCGGTGCTCTTCGCGCGGGTCACCGAGGAGGACCTGGAGTCCTACCGCGAGCGGTTCGGCGGCACCGAAGCGGGCTGACACCCGTCTGACGACCGGAGGGGCGCGACCGACCGCGGTCGCGCCCCTCCGGCGTACCCGGCGGCCGCCGCCCGGACCTCACATCGCCGCGCCCAGCACGAGGAACCCGCAGATCAGCACGGAGAGGATGGCCAGCAGCGGCCAGACGAAGCGCAGGTACTTGTCGTAGCCCACCTTGGCCAGCGCCACGCCGCCGATGGTCACCGCCGTGGTGGGCACCCAGAGGTTCATCCAGCCGCTGGCCGACTGCCAGGCCGTGACCACCAGCGCGCGGGGGACGCCCGCGAAGTCCGCGAGCGGGGCCAGGATCGGCATGGCGAGGGTGGCGTGGCCCGAGGTGGAGGGGATCAGGAAGGCCAGCGGGAGGTTGACCACGAAGACGATCACCGCGAAGACGCCGGACGAGGTGCCCTTGACCACGCCCTCGATGGAGTGGAGCACCGTGTCCGTGACCTTCGAGTTGTTCATGATGACGGTGACCCCGCGCGCCAGCATGATGACCAGGGCGGGCGAGATGAAGTCGGCGGCGCCCTGGATGATCGTGGAGCTGAGCTTCGCCTCTCCCATCCGGGCCACCAGGCCCACCAGCACCGCCGCGCAGAGGAAGAGCGCGGACAGCTCCGGGAAGGACCAGCCCAGCTCCCAGGAGTACGGGACCGCCTCCGCCTCGCCCGTCAGCGCGCCGGCCCACGGGACCACCGAGAAGATCATGAAGGTGAAGACCAGGACGAGCAGGACCAGCACCGTCCGGTGCAGGCGGGTCAGTTCCGGTTCCACCTCGTCGGCGCCCGTGGCCTTCTGCTCGCGGTCGCCCGGGAGGAAGCCGCACAGGGAGGCGGCCGGGTCCCTCTGGACCCGCCGCGCGTACCGGACGACGTAGAGGATCGTCACCGTCGTCAGCACCGCCCACATCGCGAACCGCAGCACGATGCCGTCGCCCAGCGAGATGTCGGCGGCCGAGGAGGCCACCCCGGTCGCGAACGGGTTCACGGTCGAGCACAGCACGCCGATGCCCGCACCCAGGATCGAGGCGCCGACGGCGACGAGCCGGTCGTAGCCGAGGGCCAGCATCATCGGCACCAGCAGGCCGTAGAAGCCGAGGGTCTCCTCGGCGAAGCCCTCCACCGTGCCGAGGACGGAGAACACCAGCATCACGGCGGCGATCAGCAGGGCGCCGCGCTCGCGCAGCCGGTGGGCGAGCCGGGCGATGCCGCGGTCGAGGGCGCCGGTGGCGAAGACCACGGTGATGAACGCGCCGATGGCGAGGACGAAGAGGAAGACGCCCGCGCTGCCGTAGAGGTCGCCGGCGAACCTCGGGCCGACCTCGCCGGTCTCGGGGTCCTGGATGCCGTACAGGCCGTTGACGGGGGAGAGGAAGAGGTCGTTCAGGCGCTGCGTGAAGCCCTGGGTGTCGTCGACCCGGTGGTAGGTGCCGGAGACGGGGGCGCCGTTCTCGCCCCGGTCGTACTGGCCCGCCGGGACGAGGAAGGCCAGCAGCCAGACCGCCACCGTGACGACCGCCAGGATCGTCAGGGCACTGGGGAAGGCGAACTTCCGGGGCGGCGCGGGCGGTTCGGCCCCGGGCGCGGGCACCGGGGGCGCGGTCGTCACCGGGGGCCTCCCGCCGCGCGGCCGGCCGCGAAGTCCGCCGCGTACTCCCGCACGAACGCGGCCATCGCCACCACCGTGTTGCGCAGCTCCGACAGCAGCACCCGCTCGTTGGGGGCGTGCAGGTTGTACCTGCCGTCCTGCGCCCCGAAGAGCAGCACCTCGGCGTCCGGAGCCGCCTTCGCGAGGCCGTTCACCAGCGGGATCGAGCCGCCCGTCGCGACGAAGGAGGCCTCCGTGCCCCAGGCCTCCTTCAGCGCGGTGAGCGCGGCGCGGTACGCGGGCCCGCCCGTGCGGGCCTCGAAGCCGGGGCCGGTGTCGCCCGGGGTGACGGTGAGGGGGATCCCGAAGGGGCGCTGCGCGCGCAGGTGGTGCACCAGCGCGGCCCGTGCCTCGTACGGGTCCTGGAGCGGGTGGAAGCGGAGGTTCACCTTGGCCCGGGCGTACGGGACCACCGCCGACGCGGCGTGGTCCACACCGGGCGCGTCGAGGCCGATGACGGTGGCGGCCGGACCGCTCCAGAGCCGTTCGCCCAGCGAGCCGGTGCCGATCAGGGGGAGCCCGTCGCCGACGGCGGCGAGCTCGCGGAACTCCTCCTCGGTGTAGGCCGTCCCGTCCCAGGGGTCGCGGCGCAGGCCCGGCACGGCCACGTCCCCGCCGGCGTCGTGCAGGGTGGCCAGGGCCCGCAGGAGGACGAGCAGGGCGTCCGGGGCGGCGCCGCCGAACGCCCCGCTGTGCCGGGGCTCGTCGAGGGTGCGCACCTCCACCACCACCTCGCAGGAGCCGCGCAGCCCGGTGGTCAGCGTCGGGGTGCCCGGCCGCAGGTTGCCGAGGTCGGCGATCACCATGGCGTCACAGGCGAACCGGCCCGGGTCGGAGGGCGGATGGTCGTCGAAGGGGCTGCCGTACTCCTCCTGCCCCTCGATCACCAGCTTGATCCCGACGGGCGGCCGGCCGCCGTAGAGCCGCAGCATGCCGAGGAGGGCGATCACGTTCGACTTGTCGTCGGCGACGCCGCGGGCCCGCAGCCCGCCGCCGGGCACCGGGGTGGCGCGGAAGGGCGGGGAGAGCCAGAGGGCCTCGTCGCCGGCCGGCTGGACGTCGTAGTGCGCGTAGAGCAGGACGGTGGGGGCGTCCGGGCCCGGCGGAGGGATCTTTGCGTAGATCACGGGGGCCGTCTCGGGGAGGTCGATCCGCTCGATGTCGGCCACGCCCGCCCCGCGCAGCAGGGAGACGATCAGGTCGTGCGCCTCCAGGACCGGCTCGGGCGGGAAACCGGGAAAGGCGACCGACGGGATGGCGGCCAGCCGCTCCAGATCCGCCCGCAGTCCGTCCATCAGGGCGTCGGCCCTGAACTCGAGGCGGTCGGGGCCGTGTGGTTCCCGGCTGCCGGAAGCGAGGCCGCCCGGGAACCCGGCGGCCGGGCCGCGGCCGGGCGGTCTCACCGGGCTGGTTCGGGCATCCCGTTCCATCCGCCACGTCCCTCCGCTGCTGGTGCTCCGATCATGGGGCGCGGCGGGCGGGGGCGCCGTGGCGGACGGAGCCGGACGGGTGAACCGCCCGTCAGGCGGTGACGGCCTTCAGCTCCTGGTCGCCGTCGGGGTCCAGCGGCGGGTAGGAGACCGCTCCCCGCACCAGGCAGTCCTCGAAGAAGCCGAGGCAGCGCAGGTGGTAGGCGCGGGCGGCGTAGCCCAGGCTGATGTTGTGGCCCGCCTCCGGCTGCCGGTCGATGTGCACCCGGGGGGCTCCGGTCAGCCGCGACCGCAGCTCGGCGAGCGCGTCCCGGTCGTAGCGCCACCACGGCTCGTGCTCGGCGAAGGTGAACCGTACGGGCACGCGGACGCGGCCCGCGACGGCGCGGAAGGCCTCGGGCCAGCGGACGATGTCCGCCTGCTCGCGGGGCGGGACGGGGGCGACGATCGAGCCGCAGGTGGCGAAGGTGCTCGGCGGATAGAGGCGCAGGGGCCCCCAGCTGCGCCGGCCGCCCCTGGAGGCACCCGTTCCGCTGAAGGCGTCCGGCGCGTAGCGGTGGCCGCACCCGGAGATCTCCATGCCGAGCAGGTCCGGCGGGGCGTGGTCGGCGGCCGTGAGCAGCGCGACCTTGCCGCCGAAGGAGTGGGCCAGTAGGAAGACGCCCGCCCCGGTCGGGTACCGGGCGCCGAAGTCGCCCACCGCGGCGGCGAGGGCGGCCGCCTGCTCGGCGACCGGCTGTCCCTCGGGGAGCGCGGCGGCCGACCGGCCGTAGCCCGGCCGGTCGACGGCCACGACCGTGTACCCGAGGCGGGCGCCCAGCGTGAGCAGGGAGAAGTCGGGCAGGGCCTGGCTGTCGAAGTATCCGGCGCTCATGCCCGCCCCGTGCACCGCGACCACCGTGGCCCGCGGCGGGCCCCCGGCCGGTTCGCAGAGCAGGGCGGACAGGGCGGTGCCGCGGGCGTCCAGGACGATCCGGCGCACCCCCGGCGACAGGTCCTCGCGCGGGGTGCTCATGCCGGCACCGCCCCCTGGGCAGCCGGCTCGGCGCCGACGGTGATGACGTCCGTGTCCACGGGAGCATCCTGCGCTCGGATTGTCGTATTCATGACGTGACGCGCCGAACCCGGTCCGATCCGCTCGGCGGCGATCTCGTCCGGTCCGCCGCGTGTCGAAGCAGGGCCGTGATCGTTTCTTCAGCCGTAACCCTCATGAACCTCATGAAGCTCATCCGGGCTGCGGAATCGGGAGGACACGCGGTGACCGCTTGGCAGTACCTCGCCGGGGCGGGCCTGGTGGCGGCCCTGTGCCCGCTGCACGGCCACGTTGCGGTCGCGGGCGACGGGCACGGCCGCGGCGCCCGGGTCGACCTGTGCGTGCCGGGCGGCGAGCCGGGGCGGCCGGTGTTCCGGCCGCCCTCGGTACGGACCGGGGTACCCGGCGGCGAGCGGCCCACCGTGCACCACCCGGGACGGCCACCCGGGCCGCCCGTGGCCGCGGCCCCGGAGCGGCCCGAGCCGGCGCCGCCGCCCGGGGTGCCGCAGCCGCCGGGTCCGGCGGAGCCTTCCGCGGAGGCCCGGGCCGCGGGGACGCAGCCGCCGGTGCCCGCGCCGGATCCCGGGCCCGGTCCCGGACCGGTCCGCGCGGACGCCCCCGCCCCGCCCCGGCCCAGGGCCGCCGCCGCGCCCGTGAGCGCCTTCCACGTGCGTCCGTACCGCTCTGTCGCCCTGCAGCGGCGCGGCCCCGGCGGGATGTCCACGGTGATGCTCATGGTCGTCGTCACGACCCCGGCCGTCCTGGCGGCCGCGGCCCTGCGCCCCCGCTCCAAGAGCCGCGGCTGACGGCCTCCGCAACCGCCGCCGGCACCGCACGTCCGCGTGCCCGATCCGACGGCCGATCCGTCAACCGAACCGTCCACCGATCCGCACAGCGCCCCACCCACCGCCCCACCCACCGATCCGCCCACGATCCACCACGGGAGAATCCACGTGTCCGAATGGCTGGTCCTGGCCATCGCCATGGCGCTCGTCTGCGCCCTCGTCCTCACCATCACCCTGATCCGGCACCGCCGGGCCGCCGACGACGAGGACACCAGCGAAACCCCCGATGTCATCGAGTACATGACCATGATGGTGGGCGTGGTCTACGCGATCGTGCTGGGTCTGGCCATCGCGGGAGTCTGGGAGGCCCGCGGCGCCGCCGAGGACAGCGTCCGCCGCGAGGCCCAGGCGCTGTACGAGGTCACCCAGCGCGCCGACGTCTACCCGGCCGCCGTCCGCGACCGCATCCGCGGCGAGGTGGACGCGTACGTCTCCCACACGGTCGCCGTGGACTGGCCGCTGCTGACCTCCGGGGAGAGCGCCTCGGCCGAGGGCGGGCAGCTGCTCGGCAAGCTGCGCAGCGACGTCACCCACCAGAGCCCCGCCACCGAACTCCAGGCGCAGGCCTACCAGCCGCTGCTGGACCACATCGCCGCGGCCGACGACGCCCGCCACTCGCGCACCCAGAGCTCGGAGTCCACGCTGCCGAGCGTGGTGTGGTTCGGACTGCTGGTCGGCGGGGTGGTCACGGTCGGGCTGATCTTCACCCTGCAGATCCGCCGCTCCGGGCGGGAGCTGCTGCTGGCCGGGCTGTTCAGCGCGCTGATCGTGTTCCTGCTGTTCATGGTGTGGAGTTTCGACGCGCCCTACGGGCGGGACGGGATCGACTCGGCAGGCCCCTTCCAGGACCTGTTCCCGGCGACGGCGGTGGCCGCCGCGCGCTGAGCCCGCGTCCGGGGGCCCCGCCGGGCCGCACGGCGCAGGTCGGCCGTGCGGCTCAGGCGGCCCCGCTCCCGGACAGCGCGGCCTGCTGCCGGACCGCCTGCACCACCGGCGAATGCCGCAGGGCGTGGGAGATCCGCAGCAGGTCGCGCGGCCCGTCCGCGGTGTCCAGCACGGTCTCCTCGCCGGCGCCGATGACCTTGCCCTCGGGGTCCGCCGAGCGGGCCTGTACGGCGGCCGCGACCATGGCGGCGTCGGCGACCGCGCGGGCGGCTGCCTCGTCCGACCCCTCCGCGAGGGCGCGTTCGTACGCCCGGTCGCGCAGGCTCCGGTCGAAGTACGGGCCCAGGTGCAGGAACCCGTCGTGGATGTCCGACTCGCGCTGGATCACGCGCAGCTCGGCGGCGGACCACCAGGCCATCTGCACGGACGGGGTGCCGGCCGGCGCGGAGATCTGCACCTCCTGCCACAGCGGACCGAGCCTGCGGTACGTCGCCCAGGTCTGCCAGTTGTCCGACATCCGCTGGCAGACGAGCGGGAGCACGAATCCGATCGCGCTGATCAGCGCTCCGACGGAGGCCAGCGGCGGGGCGACGAGGGTGCTGAGGAAGTCGAGGTCGTGGCCGGTCCAGCGGGCGATGACCGCGGTCACCTTGGTGGCGTCGTAGCTGAGGTTGAACATGTAGCCCGCGACGATGATCATCAGGCCTACCCGCAGCCAGCCGCGCACCTGGAGGGACCAGCGCCAGCACATGGCCACCATCACCACCGCGGCCACGTTGTGCGCCACCAGGTAGAGGGCGATCATCTCGCGGATGTACGGGGTGTTCGCGTAGTAGGTGTCCAGGTCGCGCAGCCGCTCCTCGGGGGCGTCGCCGAGGGCGAAGAGCACGATCAGGGCCACGATGACGACGCTGTAGCCGAGGATCCAGCGCTGCGAGACGCGGCGGGTCTCCTCGGGCGGCCCGCCCCGCCAGTTGACGACCAGGACCAGGCAGGACGCGCTGAACGCGGTGATCAGGCAGTACACCAGCGGAGCGGAGATGTTGGGCACCCCGGTCCAGCGGTTGACCGCCGCGATGGTGGGCGGGGCGGCGAAGGCGAACACGGCGCCGGCCAGCAGCAGCAGCGCGCAGACCGACCGGAGCAGCGGATCGCGCCAGTTGTGGCGCAGGGCCGGCAGTTTGAAGGCGAGCGAGACCGCCATCGCGGCTGCCGGTATGTAGTAGTCCTGGCCGTTCAACGATCGTTCCTGTGCCCCCGGTAGCCCAGCGCGGCCTCGATCCGGCCCGCCAAATGGTCGCGCTGTGCCGGAGCCCGGTGGCTCGCCGAACCGGCGAGCCAGGTCCGGCACCGGCTCCCCAGCAGTAAGCCGAAGGTCTCGGCCTCGCTCTCCTCCCGTACGTCGGCACGCGTGCGCGCGGCGACGCGGCGGACGGTCTCGCCGATGTCGGCCTCGTCGGACAGCAGCCGGGCGGCGACGGCGGCGCCGTCGACGTGGTGGCTGCAGTGGCCGGCCTTCATGTGCCACAACTCGTGGCCCAGGATCACCAACTGGTGGTCGGGTGCCGTGCGCTCCTCGATGACCACGAGATCGCGGTCCGCCATGTCGAGCCACAGGCCGCTGGCCGTCCCCGGCGGGAACGAGGCCATCCGGAAGTCCACCCGGCGGCCGCGGTGTCTGCTCATGCCCTCGCAGAGGGCGGCGTAGAGGTCCACGGGTTCCACGGGGGCGGTCAGCCGGATCCCGGCCACCAGCTCCCCGCACAACCGCCGCTGCTCTCTGCCTATGCTCACCGTTCTCCCCGTCGGCGCGGATCCGGATCAGGACTCAAGGATCAGACCCAGATGTTCGACTGGGTCAGGATTCGTTCGGTTTGACGCTTTCGAGGAGCATGTCCAGCCATTCGGTCACCTTGTCCCGGTGCTTGTCGCTGGGCAGTTGGGCGGCTCTCCAGGCGATGCCCCGCACACCGTGGTTCTGGAGGAGTCTTGCCAGCGGATCGCCTGCCGAAGCGGCCGCGGCCGGTACGGTTTCCCGGGCGCGGCCCGCGAAGTCCTGGAGCAGCTGCTGCTCGGTCCGCTGGAGCGCGTCGGTGAGGGCGTCCGCGTCGTGGGCGGTGAGGAATCCGGCGTGCACCCCGAAGAAGCGCTGGATCGCGTCGCAGTGCTCCATCGTGGGGCGGCGGTCGCCGTTGATCAGGGCTCCGGCCTGCTGCCGGGACATTCCGGCGCCGTCGGCGATCTCCTGCTGCGTGTAGCGGCGGCCGTTGGGTTTGACCCGGGTGCGCCGCAGCAGGTCGAGGCGCTGGAGGAAGCGGGTCTGGAGATCGGGTTCGCCGGCGGGCCTGCCGTCGAGCAGGATCCTGACCACGTCCGTGGGCACGCCGGAGGCCTCGGAGAGGCGCCGCAGGTCGAAGACCTGGTTCAGGTCGCGGCCCATCTTGCCCGCGAGTTCGGCGACGCGCGTGACGGTGGCTGCCAGGGGTGCGTGGGCCACCGCGACGGGAGCCGGGAAGCCGTCTGTCACCAGGGGTTCTCCTAGTTCGCACGAAGTCGGTACGGGCACATGGTCGGCTTCTGGAATCTAGCCGCTATCGCACCGAAGGGCTAGAACGTGCCACAGCTGTGGCGGGAATGAGCTGTCAAGAGGCTGGAATTGCCACAATAGTTGACACTCGAATGAAGTCGGTAGCAGGATCGCCACACGGAAATGAAGATCCAGACCGTGAGGAGGGGGAGCTCTCGGTGCCACATCTCGCAGCGGTGGGCCCGGCCGATGGCCTCGCCCGAGCCGGTGAGGAGCGCCTGGCGGGCGAGGAGCCCGCACGCGGCGCCGTGCGGTCGGAGCGACGCAAGGAGATTTTGCGCCAGCGCCGCGAGGAACTGGGGCTGAGCCAGGAGGACCTCGCCGCCCGGCTGCGCATCAGCGTGCGCGCGTACGGCAATTGGGAACGCGGCCTGGTCAAGGAGTGGACGGACCGCAAACTGCTGGCCCTGGCAGAGGCGTTGGAGATGAGCGAGCGGCAGTGCTTCTGGCTCTTCCGCGTCATGGTCGACCGTGACCCCCCGCCCACCTGGCGGGCGGCCGAGGAGAACCGGCTGCCCGAGGACCCCGCGCAGCGCGACTACCTGTGTGACTACGCGGCCCTCATGGAGGCCGTCCCCTACCCGAGCTTCCTGGTGGACCACCGCTGGGACGTCGCGCTCACCAACTCCGCCTTCGACCAGCTCTTCCAGTCGGTAAGACCGCACCCGACGGCCCTGCCGGACGACAACTTCCTGCGCTTCGTGCTGTTCCACCCGGACGCCGCTGCCGTGCTGGAGGACCACGAACCGGCCTGGTGCGTACCGCTGCTGGCCCAGTTCGCCACCGCGCTCGCCGCCGCCCCCGAGGACGAGGGGCTGGCCAGCATCCGCCAGGAGGTGGCCCGCGATCCCTTCATGGAGGCGGCCTACCGCTACGGCGTGCCGCACTGGCTGAGCATGCGCGGAGCCGAGGCGGCCGAACAGGACGGGGCGGTGCGGACCGTGCGCCACCCCGACCCGCGGCGGGGGCTGGTGCGCTGCCGCATGGTGGCCGAGACCAGCCGGATGCTGGACGGGATGGGTCTGACCCGGATCACCCTGATCCTCTCGGCGCCGCAGGGCGCGCCGGCGGGCCCCGTGCGGGGCGGCGGGCTCGCCCAGCAGCAGGGCGCCCGGCTGCGCGCCGTGCCGTCGCTGGGGGAGTGAGCGGCCGGGGGAGACTGTCCCCGTAGGTCGCGTGCCGCGGGTGCCCTGCCGGTCCCGTGTCACCGATCGTGGCACTGGTGTCGGTGAAGGGCGGTAAGGGCGTGCGGCTGACGATCCTCGGCGGGGGCGGGTTCCGGGTTCCCCTCGTCTACGGAGCACTCCTCGGCGACCGCGCCGAGGGCCGGGTGACCGAAGTGACCCTGTACGACGAGGATCCGGCGCGGCTCGGCGCCATGGCCCGGGTCCTCGCTGACCAGGCGGCCGCCGCCGCGGTGCCGGACGCCCCGGCCGTCACGGCCACCGGGGACCTCGACGAGGCCCTGAGCGGGGCCGACTTCGTGTTCTCGGCCATCCGGGTCGGCGGGCTCGAGGGGCGGGCCGCCGACGAGCGGATCGCCCTGGCCGAGGGAGTGCTGGGCCAGGAGACGGTGGGCGCGGGCGGGATCGCGTACGGGCTGCGGACCGTGCCGGTGGCCCGGGAACTCGCCCGCAGGATCGCCCGTGCCGCTCCGGACGCCTGGGTCATCAACTTCACCAACCCGGCGGGCCTCGTGACCGAGGCGATGGCCGAGGAGCTCGGCGAGCGGGTGATCGGCATCTGCGACTCGCCCGTGGGACTGGGCCGGCGCGTCGCCCGGCTGCTCGGGGTCCGGCCGCAGGACGCCTGGATCGACTACGTCGGCCTCAACCACCTGGGCTGGGTGCGCGGGCTGCGCGTCGACGGCCGCGACGAACTGCCCCGGCTGCTCGCCGACACCGAGGCGCTGGAGTCGTTCGAAGAGGGCCGGCTCTTCGGCGCCGAGTGGCTGCGCTCGCTCGGAGCCGTCCCGAACGAGTACCTGCACTACTACTACTTCAACCGTGACACCGTACGCGCCTATCAGGAGGCCAAGCAGACGCGCGGGGCCTTCCTGCGCGACCAGCAGCGCGGGTTCTACGCCGAGGCGGGCCGGTCCGGGCTGCCGGCCGGGGCGGCGCTGGCCGCCTGGGACCGGACCCGGGCCGAGCGCGAGGCCACGTACATGGCCGAGAACCGCGAGGCGGCGGGGGTCGGCGAGCGGGACGAGGGCGACCTGGAGTCCGGGGGCTACGAGAAGGTGGCGCTCGCGCTGATGCGGGCCATCGCCCGGGACGAGCGGGCCACGCTGATCCTCAACGTGCGCAACGGATCGGCCCTGTCCGTCCTCGACGCGCAGGCCGTGATCGAGGTGCCCTGCCTGGTCGACGCCAACGGCGCCCACCCGGTGGGGGTCGCCCCGCTGCCGCTGCACGCGGTCGGGCTGGTGACGGCGGTCAAGGCCGTCGAGCGGGAGGTCCTGGCGGCCGCGGCGAGCGGCTCGCGGGCGGCGGCGGTGAAGGCCTTCGCCCTGCACCCGCTCGTGGACTCGGTGGCGGTGGCCCGGCGGCTGCTCGAGGGGTACGCGTCCGCGCACCCGGGCCTGGCCTACCTGCGCTGACGCCCGGCGTTCGGGACCGCGTACGAGGGAGCCGCGCACGAGGGGGCCTCCGGCTCGCCCGTACGGCCCAGTGCCGCATGCGGAGCGGCGGGCGCGCTGTGAGAGTGCGAGGGTGACCACTGCCCCCGCCACGGCCCCCGCGCCGCCCGTGATCGACCGGCGGCGGCGCAATGTCATCTTCGGCACGATCATGCTGGGCGTCCTGCTGGCCGCCCTCGACCAGACGATCGTCGGCACCGCCCTGCCCACGATCGTGGGGGACCTCGGCGGCGGCGACCACATGTCGTGGGTGGTGACCGCCTACCTGCTCGCGGAGACCGTGGCGACGGTGCTGGTCGGCAAGTTCGGCGACCTCTTCGGCCGAAAACTGATCTTCCAGATCTCCGCCATCGTCTTCATCACCGGCTCCTTCCTGTGCGGCCTGTCGCCCAACATGACGTTCCTGATCCTGTGGCGCGGAGTCCAGGGCATCGGGGCCGGGGGGCTGATGGTCACCTCGATGGCGCTGATCGCGGACGTGGTGCCGCTGCGCGAACGCGGCAAGTACCAGGGCCTGATCGGTGCCGTCTTCGGCGTCGCCACCGTCATCGGACCGCTCCTCGGCGGGCTGTTCACCGACCAGCTGACCTGGCGGTGGTGCTTCTACGTCAACGTGCCGATCGCGATCGTCGTCGTCATCGCGGCCGCCCGGACCATCCCCGCCGTACGGGCCGAGGGCAAGCCGGTCATCGACTACCTGGGCATCGCCCTCGTCGCGGTCGGCGCGAGCGCCCTGATCCTGGCCACCAGCTGGGGCGGCAACGAGTACGCCTGGAACTCCGCCACGATCATCGGCCTGTTCGCCGGCGGCGCCGTCGCCCTGGCCCTGTTCTGCCTGGCCGAGACGCGGGCCGCGGAGCCGATGCTGCCGATGCGGCTCTTCCGCAACCCGGTCTTCTCCGTGTGCTCGGCCCTCAGCTTCGTCGTGGGCTTCGCGATGCTCGGCGCGATGACCTTCCTGCCGACCTACCTCCAGTACGTCGACGGGGACTCCGCCACGGTCTCGGGCGTCCGGACCCTGCCCATGGTCTTCGGCCTGCTGCTCGCCTCGGTCTTCAGCGGCAACGTCACCAGCAAGACCGGCCGGTACCGGATCTTCCCGATCGTCGGCAACGCCGTCATGGGCCTCGGCCTGTACCTGCTGTCGCGGATGGAGCCGGGGACCAGCACCCTGCTGGAGTCCCTGTACATGTTCCTGCTCGGCACCGGCATCGGCCTGTCCATGCAGGTGCTGACGATCGCCGTGCAGAACACCGTGGACTACGCCGACCTCGGCACGGCGACCTCCGGGGTCACCTTCTTCCGCACGCTCGGCAGCGCCTTCGGGACGGCGGTCTTCGGCACGATCTACGCGAACAGCCTCGGCCCCGAGCTCAAGGCGGGGATCGCCGAGTCGGCGCGGCTCACCGGCCAGGACCCGGCGCGACTGGCCGAGGCCGTCTCGACGCCGGAAGGCGTGCACCGGCTCGATCCGGCGGCCGCGGCGCCCCTCATCGACGCCTATGCGCACGCCCTGCACACGGTGTTCCTGTGGACCGTGCCGGTGGCGGTGTTCGGGTTCGTCGTCGGCCTGTTCCTGAAGCAGGTCAAGCTCCGCGACAGCGCCCGCGCCGGGTCCACGGACATGGGGGACGGCTTCGCCTCGCCGGCCACGGCCAGCGGGAACTCGGCCAAGCTGCTGGAACTGGCGGTCGGCAAACTCGTACGGAGCATGGGGCCCGAGACGGCGCGCTCGATCGTGCGGGCCTCGGACACCCGGCTGGACATGGCGGGCGCGTGGGCCGTGATGCAGGTGGAGCTCATGACCCGGACGGTGGGCGCGGCCAGCCTCGGCCTGATCGCCGGCCGCCGCTCCGTGCCGCCGGAGGTGCTGCTCCCGGTCTTCGACCGGATGGTGGACGAGGGATACCTCAGCCGCGAGGGCAACTTCTTCACGCTCACCCCGGGCGGACAGCGGGAGGCCGACGTCATCTCGACGGCGTGGGCGGGCTGGCTCGGGGACGAGCTGGAGAAGGACCGCGGCCGGCCGCGGAGCGCGGAGCTGCGGGTGGCGGCGGACGCGATCGCGAAGCGGCTGCTCGCGGAGGACCTGGGCGAGGGCAACTTCGCGCCGCTGGGGCGGGCGCGGGCGTAGGAGGCCGGGGGCGGAGCGGGAGGGACGGCGGGAACCTCCGGGGGCCGCCGGGCGTCTTCTCTGCGGGGAACACGGACAACGGGGGTGTCGCTCATGGCCGTCACGCTGGCTGAGGAGATCATGCTGCTCTCCCTGGACGACGAGTCCGGGGCGGCGAGGCAGCGGCAGGCGGTGGGCTGGGCCGTCGCGGGCGGAATCCTGCTCGAACTCGTCCTGGCGGAGCGGGTGACGGTGAGGGGCAAGTACCTGGAGCCGGCGGACGACACGCCCACCGGGGAGGAACTGCTCGACGGCCGTCTCACGTCGATCGGGACGTGGCTGCGCGGGCGCAGCAAGCGCCGGGTGACGGACTGGCTGACGAAGGACCAGGCCAAGGCGGTCGGCGCCGCGGTGGAGCGGCTGTGCGCGCGGGGCGTGGTCTCGGTGGAGGAGAGCAAGGTCTTCGGGGTGTTCCCGCGCCGCCGCTACCCCGAGGCCGACGGCACGGTCGAGCGGGCCCTGCGCGAGCGGCTCGCCGCCGTGGTGATCGGGGGCGCCGAACCGGACGAGCGCACGGCGGGCCTCGTGGCCCTGCTGCACGCGGCCAAGCTGCACCGGCTGGCCTTCCCCGACCTGCCGCGCGGTCAGGTCGCGGCCCGGATGGCGGAGATAGCCGCCGGCCAATGGGCGGCCGAGAGCGTGCGGGCCGCCATCCGCGACATGCAGGCGGCGATGGTGGCGGTCACGACGGTGACGGTCTTCGCGGCGACGAGCTGAGGCGGTCCGGGGGGCGGGCGGCGTCCGGGGCTGGTCGGGTTCCCGGTGTCGGGCCTGTGTCGGGGTCGGGTCAGGTCGCGTCGGGTCAGGTCGCGGTCGGGTAGGCGTACGAGGGCGCGTGCGGCAGGGTGGTGAGGTCGGGGCGCCACATGCGCAGCACGCCCGCGGACGGGGCGTAGAGGGCCGTGGGGATGTCGGCCGGGGCGAACCACTGCCAGCGGACGATCTTGTGCGGCTCGGTGACGGCGGGCACGCCGTGGGCCGTCGTGGTCACGGCGGCCGCCGTCAGCCGGGTCAGGCCCGCCTTCGCGTCGATCTGCACGGACAGCACCCGGATCCCCTCGGGGTCCGCCCGCAGGTCGGTCTCCTCCATGAGCTCACGGGCGGCGGCCTGCTCGAAGCCCTCCCCGGGGTCGACCTTGCCGCCGGGCAGCTCCCAGCGGCCGTCGTGCGCCTGGCCGAGCAGGATCCGGCCGTCGCGGCCGACCACGACCAGGCCGACGCCGACAACGGCGTTGGGCTGCGGGGCGGCCCGCTCGGGGCGTTCGGGGCCTTCGGGGCGCTGGTCGGTGGCGCTCATGGACGTCCTTCCGGTGAGGTGGTGGTGGGCCTGGCGCGGATGTGGATCCGCTCGCCCTGCGGCCCGAAGAGGCTGAGGCACTCCGCCGCGTGCGGCCCCGCGTTGAAGAAGGCGTGCGGGGTACGGGTGTCGAACTCGGCGACCTCCCCGGGGCCGAGGACCAGGTCGTGCTCGCCCAGCAGCAGCCGGATGCGCCCGGACAGCACGTACAGCCACTCGTAGCCCTCGTGGACGCGCAGTTCCGGCAGGGGCGCAGTGCCTTCGACGGCCGGGAAGACCTGCTTGAAGGCGTGCACCCCGCCGAAGTGGCGGGTCAGCGGCAGGATGGTGGTGCCGTGGCGGACGAGGGGTCGCGGGCGGATCCGCGGGTCCCCGGTCTCGGGCGCGCCGACCAGCTCGTCGAGCGCCACCCGGTGTGCCTTGGCCAGCGGGAGCAGCAGCTCCAGCGTGGGCCTGCGCTGTCCGGACTCGAGCCGGGACAGGGTGGACAGCGAGATGCCGGTGGCCTCGCTGAGCTGGGCCAGGGTGGTGCCGCGCTCCTGGCGCAGGGCGCGCAGCCGCGGCCCGACGGCGGTGAGCACGCCGGCGAGTTCCTCGTCCTGCTTCTCGGTGGCCATGGTTCCCATTTGCCGCTTCGGCAACAACATTTGTCAAGTCGGGGCGGGCCGGAAGATCCTCGCCGGTATGGACAGCGAGAAGGAGGACACGATGACGGAGCGGTTCGACGTGGTGGTCGTCGGCGGCGGAGCCGCCGGGCTCGCCGGAGCACTGACCCTGGTCCGGGCCCGCCGCTCGGTGCTGGTGATCGACTCCGGCAGCCCGCGCAACGCCCCCGCAGCCCACCTGCACGCCTACCTCGGCCACGACGGGCGGAGCCCGGCCGCCCTGCTGGCCCGGGGGAGGGAGGAGGTCACCGGCTACGGCGGGCGGATCCGGACGGGCACGGTCGTCGCCGCGGAGCGGTTGCCCGACGGAGGGTTCCAGGTCCGCTGCGGTGACGGCTCGACCGTCCGGGCGGGGAGGCTGCTGGTCGCCACCGGCCTGGTGGACGAGCTGCCCGCCGTGCCGGGACTGCGGGAGCGCTGGGGGCGGGACGTGCTGCACTGCCCGTACTGCCACGGCTGGGAGGTGCGGGACCAGGCGGTGGCGGTGCTGGCCGACGGGCCCCTCGCCGTGTTCCAGGCCGGGCTGTGGCGGCAGTGGACCGCCCGGACCACCCTCCTCGCGCACACCTGGCGGCTCACCTCCGAGGACCGGGAGCTGCTGGCCGCCCGGGGCGTCGAGGTCGTGGAGGGCGAGGTCACCGGGCTGCTCGTCGAGGAGGACCGGCTGGCCGGGGTGACGCTGGCGGGCGGGGGCACGGCCCGGTGTTCGGCGCTCGTGGTCGCGCCCCGGTTCACCGCCCGCTCCGGGCTCCTGACCGGCCTGGGGCTGGCGACGACCTCCCTGGAGCGGGAGGGACATGTCGTCGGCACCTGTGTCGAGGCCGATCCGCTGACCGGCGCCACCGCCCACCCCGGCGTCTGGGTGGCGGGCAACGTGGCCTCCCCGATGGAGCAGGTCGCGGGCGCGGCCGCCCAGGGGGTGCGTGCGGGAGCCGCGGTCAACGCCGACCTGGTCGAGGCGGAGACCCGGCGGGCGGTGGCGGCCTACCGTGCGGCGGCGGGCCCGCGCTAGGGGTGCGTACGCACAATTGTGCGGGTTTCGGCCGGCGCCCGATCGCGCAGGCTCTGACCGATGTGATCGTCGTACGGTTCATCGGCTCAGGGGGCGCAATGGCACATGTACTGGTCATCGGCGGGGGCGTCGGAGGGCTGGCCACCGCGCTGCTCGCGGCACGCCAGGGCCACACGGCGGAACTGTTCGAGCGCGATACGCGCGCCCCCGGCACCGCGCTCGACCGCGACTTCTTCGGCTGGCGGCGCCCCACCGTGCCGCAGGCGAACCAGCCGCACGCGCTGCTGGGGGCGGCGCGCAATCTGCTGCGCGACGAACTGCCCGATGTCCACGCGGAGATGCTCAGGCTCGGGGCGCGCGAGCGGCACGAGCTGGACTGGTTCGACGAACGGCCGCCCGCACGCCCCGGGGACGAGGACCTCGTCATGCTCCAGGCCCGGCGGATCCTGCTGGAGAGCGCACTGGCCACCGCCCTGCGCGCCGAGCAGGGCGTCGTCTCGCGGTACGGAGAACCGGTCACCGGGCTGCTCACGGCCCCCGGGTTCCGCGTCACGGGGGTGGCCACGGAGGCCGGGAGCCACCCGGGGGACCTCGTGGTGGACGCCGGCGGGCGGCGCGGGGGCGTCGAGCGATGGCTCACCGCGGCGGGCTGCCGCCCGCCGGTCGTGGAACGCCACCGCACGGGACTCGCGTACTTCTGCCGCTGGTACCGGCTGCCCGACGGCATGGACGAGGGGCCGCGCCGGCCCTGGGCGGTGACGGGCGGTGCCTTCGCGGGGTGCGCGGTCTTCCCCGCCGACAACCGGGTCTTCGCCGTCACCCTGTTCGTCCACACCGCGGACACCACGCGCTCGGCGCTGCGCGACCCCGCCGTCTTCGAGGCCGCGGCCCGTTCCTTCCCGCCCGGCGCGGCCTGGCTGGCACTCGGCGCCGAACCGCTGTCGGAGGTGCTGGCCACCGCGAGCCTGGACAACCGGTGGAGCGCGCTGGTCGACGAGCGGGGGCCGGTGGTGACCGGGCTGGTGCCGGTTGGGGACGCGATCACGCACACCAACCCGACCCTCGGGCAGGGCACTTCGCTCGCCCTGTGGGCGGCCCGCAGGGTGGCCCGTACCGCGCACCGGGACCCGGGGTCGGAGCGGTTCGCCGCCGACCACCACGCCTGGGCGGTGCGCACCCTCAAGCCGTGGTTCGACTTCCAGGTCGTCGCCGACGCGGCCATCGGGGAGCGCTTCGCGACCCGGGCCGGGCGGACGGGGACGGCGCGCGAGGTGGCGGCGCTGTTCGACTGCGCGCTGGAGGACCCGGAGGTGATGCGGGCCCGGGCCCGGGTCCGGCACCTGGCCGCCGTGCCCGAGCGGGCGTACGCCGATCCGGAGATCCGGGCCCGGGTGGCGCGCTGGCTGGCGGCCCGCCCGGACTACGAGCCGAACACGGTGGGCCCGGACCGGGCGGAGTGGGAGAAGCTCACGACGGTCTGAGCCCGGCCGGGGGAGTGCCGAGCACCTCGGCGAGGTCGTAGCCGACGACCTCCTCCAGCTGGTCGTAGGTGCAGCTCTCCGGTTCCCGGTCGGGCCGCCAGCGGGCGAACTGGGCCGTGTGCCGGAAGCGGTCGCCCTCCATGTGGTCGTACTTCACCTCCAGGACCCGCTCCGGGCGCAGCGGCACCCAGGAGAGGTCCTTCTTGCCGGTCCAGCGGCTCTGTGCGCCGGGCAGCCGGGCGCTCTCGTGGGCGGACTCCTCGGCCCACGCGGCCCACGGATGGCCCGCGGGGTCCGGCACGCGCAGCGGTTCGAGCTCCTCCACCAGTTCGGCGCGGCGCCTCATGGGGAAGGCGGCGCACACGCCCACGTGCTGGAGGGCGCCGTGGCCGTCGTACAGGCCGAGCAGCAGCGATCCGACAATCGGACCGCTCTTGTGGAAACGGAAACCCGCGAGGACGACGTCCGCCGTACGCTCGTGCTTGATCTTGAACATGAGGCGGGCATCGGGCCGGTAGGGGAGATCGAGGGGTTTGGCGATCACCCCGTCGAGCCCGGCGCCCTCGAACCGCTCGAACCACTCCTGCGCGAGCGCGGGATCCGTGGTCGCGGGCGCGAGGTGGACGGGGGGCCGAGCGGTGGACAGGGACCGGACGAGGGCGCTGCGGCGCTCGGTGAGCGGGGTGTCGAGGAGCGCCTCGTCGCCGAGCGCCAGCAGGTCGAAGGCGACGAAGCTGGCGGGGGTGGTCTCGGCGAGCATTTTCACGCGGGAGGCGGCGGGGTGGATGCGCTCGCTCAGCCGGTCGAAGTCCAGACGCCCGCCGGTGACGACGACGACCTCGCCGTCGACGACGCAGCGGTCGGGCAGGTTCTCCTTGAGGGCCGCCGCCAGTTCGGGAAAGTACCTGGTCAGGCTCTTGCCCGTCCGGCTGCCGATCTCGATCTCGTCGCCGTCGCGGTGCACGAGGGCCCGGAAGCCGTCCCACTTCGCCTCGTACTGCATTCCGGGCGGGATCCTCGTCACGGACTTGGCGAGCATCGGTTTCACGGGCGGCATCACCGGCAGGTCCATGTCTTCGATTCTGCGGTGGCGCGTCCGCGACCGCCCGGTGTGCGCACCCGGCCGGACCCGCCTACCGTGGCGCACATGGGTGCTGCCGGCAATGCCATCGAGCTGGACGCGGGCGGGCGGACGGTACGGCTGTCCAGTCCGGACAAGGTGTACTTCCCCGAGCGCGGCCTCACCAAGCGGGACGTGGCCGAGTACTACCTGGCGGTCGCGGACGGCATCACGCGCGCCCTGCGCAACCGGCCGACGACGCTGGAGCGCTACCCGGACGGCGTGGAGGGCGAGTCCTTCTTCCAGAAGCGGGCCCCGAAGAACCTGCCCGACTGGATCCCGACCGCCCACATCGCCTTCCCGAGCGGGCGCAGCGCCGACGAGATCTGCCCGACCGAGCCGGCCGCCGTCCTGTGGGCCGCCAACCTGGGCTGCCTCACCTTCCACCCGTGGCCGGTGCGCCGCGAGGACACCGACCGGCCCGACGAGCTGCGGATCGACCTCGACCCCCAGCCGGGCACCGACTACCACCACGCCGTGGCGGCCGCGCACGAACTGCGCGCCCTGCTGGAGGAGCTGGGGCTGCGGGGCTGGCCCAAGACCTCGGGCGGCCGGGGCCTGCACGTGTTCGTCCCGATCGAGCCGCGCTGGACCTTCACGGAGGTCCGCAAGTGCGCCATCGCGCTGGGCCGGGAACTGGAACGCCGCATGCCGGGCAAGGTCACGACCGCCTGGTGGAAGGAGGAGCGCGGCGAGCGGATCTTCGTCGACTACAACCAGACGGCCCGCGACCGCACGATCGCCTCCGCCTACTCGGTCCGCCCCCGCCCGCACGCCCCGGTGTCGGCGCCACTGCGCTGGGACGAGGTGGACGACGCGGAGCCGCGCGACTTCGACATCGTGACCATGCCCGCCCGCTTCGCCGAACTGGGCGACCTGCACGCCGACATGGACGACCACGCCTTCACCCTGGACACCGTCCTCGAACTCGCCGCCCGCGACGAGCACGATCACGGCCTGGGCGACATGCCCTATCCCCCGGACTACCCGAAGATGCCGGGCGAACCCAAGCGCGTCCAGCCGAGCCGGGCGAAGCACGAGGACTGACGGGCCGGGGCCGGCCGGCCCCGGCGCCCGGTGTTGATGGACCGTTGATCGGACGTCCATCGAGGGCAACCAGGATCACCGGCATGTCGATGAACACCGCTGACGCCACCGCCACCACCGCTTGGTACGAACTCGCCCTGTGCGCCCAGACGGGCCCGGGCTTCTTCTTCCCGGAGCCGGGATCGTCGCTGCGCGACGCGAAGCGGCTGTGCGGGGCGTGCGAGGGGCGGGCGGCGTGCCTGGAGTACGCCCTGGCCAACGACGAGCGCTTCGGCGTCTGGGGCGGCCTCTCGGAGTCCGAGCGCCAGGCCCTGCGGCCCCGCCGCGGCTGAAGGGGCGACAGCCCGAAGCCCTGGCGGAGCGCTGCTCCGCCAGGGCTTTCGTCCTCGCTCCGGTGAGCGAGGGGGCGGGCGTCAGCCCTTGCGGGCCGCGATGCGGGCCGCGCGGGCGGCCAGCCGCTCGTCGAACTTGCGGGCCTCGGAGTCCAGGCCGTTCATGAACAGGCCGAGCTCCTCCTGGGCCTTCTGGCCCTCCGGGCCCAGGCCGTCGATGTCCATGATCTTCAGGAAGCGGATCACGGGGCTCAGCACGTCGTCGTGGTGGATCCGCAGGTTGTACACCCCGCCGATCGCCATCTGCGCGGCCATCCGCTCGAAACCGGGCATGCCGTGTCCGGGCATCCGGAAGTTGACCACGACGTCCCGCACGGCCTGCATGGTCAGGTCCGGGGCGAGCTCGAAGGCCGCGCCCAGCAGGTTGCGGTAGAAGACCATGTGCAGGTTCTCGTCCTGCGCGATGCGCGCCAGCATCCGGTCGCACACGGGGTCACCGGACTGGTGGCCGGTGTTGCGGTGCGAGATGCGGGTGGCGAGCTCCTGGAAGGCGACGTACGCCACCGAGTGCAGCATGGAGTGCCGGTTGTCGGACTCGAAGCCCTCCGACATGTGCTGCATCCGGAACGCTTCCAGCTTGTCCGGGTCCACGGCGCGCGAGGCCAGCAGGTAGTCGCGCATCACGATGCCGTGGCGGCCTTCCTCGGCCGTCCAGCGGTGCACCCAGGTGCCCCAGGCGCCGTTGCGCCCGAAGAGGGTGGCGATCTCGTGGTGGTAGCTGGGGAGGTTGTCCTCGGTCAGCAGGTTCACGACCAGCGCGATCTTGCCGATGTCGGTGACCTTGGACTGCTGCGGGTCCCACGCCTCGCCGTCCTCGAAGAAGCCGGGGAAGTTCCGGCCGTCGCTCCACGGGACGTACTCGTGGGGCATCCAGTCCTTGGTGACCTTCAGATGGCGGTTGAGTTCCTTCTCCACCACCTCTTCCAGCGCGAACAGCAGCTTGGCGTCGGTCCACGCCTCAGAGCTGCCGAGGTGGGGAGAGGTGATCGTCACGGGTACTCCTGGGTGCAAAGCGAATTACCTACGGTTCCGTAGCCTACGGAGTCGTAGGTTAAGCCCGACATCAAGACCAGCCAAGCCCCAGGTAGGGCTATGACCGGTTACGTCCCGTTATCTATGCAGTTTGGGGGCGTGCTGAGGGGGAACCCAGGGGTCAAAGTCATGCCACCAGGTGGTCCGTCGCTTCCGCATTGACGGCCGGGAGCGGCGGGAGCTTCGGGAGCGGCGGGCGGCGGGAGCGGCGCCCGGAGGGCGGCGACCGGGTCGGATCGCCGCCGCTCCGGGCGCCGCCGGGCGCCGAACCCCCGGGTCGGCCGTCGGGTCAGCCGTGCCAGAGGGTCTCCCGCACCTCCTCGGGGGTGGTCGCGCGCAGCTCGCCGTCCAGCATCAGCCACCGGGTGATGCCGATCGACTCCAGGAACGGCACGTCGTGGCTGGCCACCACGAGCGCCCCCTCGTACGACTCCAGCGCGTCCGTCAGCTGCCGCACGCTCGCCAGGTCCAGGTTGTTCGTCGGCTCGTCCAGCATCAGCAGCTGCGGAGCCGGCTCCGCCAGCAGCAGTGCCGCCAGCGCCGCGCGGAAGCGCTCGCCGCCGGACAGGGTGCCCGCGGCCCGGTCCGCCCGACCGCCCCGGAACAGGAAGTGCGCCAGCCGGGCCCGGATCAGGTTGTTCGTGGCCTGCGGGGCGAACCGCGCCACGTTCTCCACCACCGAACGGCTCTCGTCGAGCACGTCCAGCCGCTGGGGCAGGAACCGCGTGGTCACATGGGTCACCGCCTCCCCGGACTCCGGCGCGAGCAGCCCCGCGACCGTGCGCAGCAGCGTGGTCTTGCCCGATCCGTTGCGGCCCACCAGCGCGATCCGCTCCGGGCCGCGCAGTTCCCACTCGCCCGGTACGGACGCCCCGTGCGCCAGCCGCAGATCGCTCAGGGTCAGCACCCGCCGGCCCGGCGGGACCTGGGTGGCGGGCAGCTGGATGCGGATCGCGTCGTCGTCGCGGACCGCCTCCACCGCGTGGTCGAGCCGCTCCTTCGCCTCGGCGAGCTTCTCGGTGTGCAGGATGCGGTGCTTGCCGGCCGACTCCTGCGCGGCCCGCTTGCGGGCCCCCATCACGATCTTCGGTTCGCGCTTGGTGTCGTTCATCTTCTGCCCGTACCGCTTGCGCCGGGCCAACTTGGCGTGTGCGTCGGCCAGTTCGCGCTTCTGTCGCTGAACGTCGGCCTCCGCGACCCGGACCATCCGCTCGGCCGCGTCCTGCTCGGCCGCGAGCATCTCCTCGTAGTCCGTGAAGTTCCCGCCGTACCACCGGACTTCGCCGTCGCGCAGATCGGCGATCTGGTCGACCCGCTCCAGCAGCTCCCGGTCGTGGCTGACCAGGACCATCACCCCGGTCCAGGACTCCACCGCCGCGTACAGGCGGCCGCGGGCCCGCAGGTCGAGGTTGTTGGTGGGCTCGTCCAGCAGCAGTACGTCGGGCCGCGCGAGCAGCAGGGCGGCCAGCCGCAGCAGGACGCACTCACCGCCCGAGAGTTCGCCGACGGTCCGGTCCAGGCCGATCCGGGCGAGCCCGAGCTGGTCGAGCGTGGCCAGGGCCCGCTCCTCCACGTCCCAGTCGTCGCCCACGGCGGTGAAGTTCGCCTCGGTGGCCTCGCCGGCCTCGATGGCGTGCAGGGCTTCGCGGGCGGTCCGGATGCCGAGTGCCTCGTCCACGCGCAGCGCGGTGTCGAGGGTGATGTTCTGCGGCAGGTACCCGATGCTGCCGGCGACCGACAACTGGCCCTCGGACGGGGTCAGTTCACCCGCGAGGAGTTTCAGCAGGGTGGACTTGCCGCAGCCGTTGAGACCGATCAGGCCGGTGCGGCCGGGGCCGACGGTCAGCTGGAACCCGTCGAACACGGGGGTGCCGTCGGGCCAGTCGAAGGACAGTGCGGAGCAGGTGACGAATGCGGGGGCATGGCTCATGGAGGCCTCCAGGTTGCGTGAGTGGTACGTGCAACGCGGGGAGACGGGCCGGCTGTCGGATGGCGGTGGCCGGTGTCTCGGACCTCAGACGAACAATGTCCTGCTCCGTTTCGGCGGCACGCGGCTGTCAAGGGCGTGCGCAGTGTGCAAGGGGCGTGAACGAAGCTACGGGCGGCCGGAGCCGCCCGCAATCGAATTTCGGGGCCGCCCCGGCCGGGCCCCTCCGGCGGCCGGTCAGCAGGTGTCGCGCATCAGCTCGGCCAGGCTGTGGTCCATGTCGAGGTACAGGTGCTCCAGGCCGGGCGGGACCACCGTGGAGGCCCGCTCCAGGAACCGGTGCAGCTCGGCCGTCAGCATGAGGATGATCGCGACGCCTTCGGGTGCGTGGAACTCGATGGTGGTGCGGTCGCCGTCGTACGGTCGCACGCGCACGTCGCCGCAGCCGGACGGGCGGTCCAGCCCTGATTCGAGCAGCTCGCGCGAGAAGGTCCACGAGACCTCGACGCCCTCCAGCGTGGCCGGGGCGGGGAAGGCCATCCGTACGGCGAACGGATCCGCACGGTCGTAGCAGAGGGTGACGGGAACGGTCTCGACCTTCGGCGCGGTGGCGACCAGACGGGCCTGTGCGGCCTGCTCGATGACAGTGATCAAGGCTCACTCCCTTGCGGCGGATCTGCTGCCGGGCTGTGGGGTGGAACCCGGCAACCCGATAGACGCCCGAATCGGCAAATCCGTGCATGGGAGCTGACGTGAGCTGTGTCACCGATTGGCCGGAAGCCGCCTGTGTGATCGCACAGAGTGACCGTCGGGGAGGTGCGACGGCAGGAGAGCCGGTGCGGGCCGCACGCTCCGGGCGGGTCGCAGAAGGGCTGGTTACCGCTCACTCCACAGGCCCAAGGGGGCCTGCGCTCAGGCCCGGGCGGGGGACGTGCCGGAGGGGAGGCGCCCTGGACGGGGCATCGGGCGTGCGTTAGCTTCCGGCGCCATGAGACTTCTGGGAATTGGCATGTGCGCGGCAGCTTTGGCGGTGGGCTTACTGGCCGCGCCCGCCCACGCGTCCTCGGCGGGAGAGCCGGCGGGACCGGATGGCGCGGGCGCGGGCTGGGCGCTGAAGGACACCGGCAAGGAGGTCCGCTTCCGCGGGCTGGCGGCGGTCAGCCGCGGCACGGCCTGGGCCGCCGGTTCCCAGGGCACCGTCCTGCGCACGGTGGACGGCGGCCGCAGCTGGCAGGACGTCTCGCCGCCGGGTGCGGTGGCGGAGGGGCTGGAACTGCGCGACATCGAGGCCTTCGACGCGCGGCGTGCGGTGGCCCTGTCGATCGGCGAGGGGGAGGCCTCCCGGGTGCTGCGCACCGAAGACGGCGGCGCCACCTGGACCGAGACCTTCCGCAACCCGGATCCGCGGGCCTTCTACGACTGCCTCACCTTCTTCGACGCGCGGCACGGGCTGGCGATGAGCGATCCGGTGGACGGCAGGTTCCGCATCCTGTCCACGGACGACGGCGGGCGCAGCTGGCGGGTGCTGCCGGACGCCGGCATGCCGCAGGCCCTGCCCGGTGAGGCGGGCTTCGCGGCGAGCGGTCAGTGCCTGGTCAGCTCGGGCCCGCGCGACGTCTGGCTGGCGACGGGCGGCGGGGCGGCCGCGCGGGTGCTGCACTCCGCGGACCGCGGGCTGACCTGGCGCGCCGCCGAGTCCACCGTCCCGGCGGGCGACCCGGCACGGGGGGTCTTCGCCCTGGCCTTCCGGGACCGTACGAAGGGCCTCGCGGTCGGCGGCGACTACCGCACCGGACAGGCCTCGCCGCAGGCGGCGGCCGTATCCGCGGACGGCGGGCGCAGCTGGCGCCAGGCGGCCACCCCGCCGCCGGCCTACCGGTCCGGCGCGGCCTGGTACCCGTACAGCCGCGGCACGGCGCTGGCGGTCGGGCCGACGGGCACGGACGTGACGCTGGACGGCGGCCGCAGCTGGCGGCCGCTGGACGGCGGCTCCTTCGACACGGTCGACTGCGCCCCGGACCGGGGCTGCTGGGCCTCGGGGGAGAAGGGCCGGGTGGCCCGGCTGGAACGCCGCTGACCGACCCGGCCGGCCGCGTGCCGCCCCGCCGGTCCTGAGGCCGGCGGGGCCGGGGCCCTGCCGGGCGGGCCGGGGGCGGGGCCGGGGTCCTGCCGGGCGTGCCGGGGCGGGGCCGCTGCCCGGCGGGACGTGCCGGGCCGGGGTTACACCGCCGGGTTCTCGCGGACCGTCGCGAGGTCGGCCGAGGTCTTCGTCGCCAGGAACTCCGTGATGCGGTAGGCGCAGACGCCCGCCACCGCGAAGGGGTCCCCGGCCGCGATCTCCTCGATCTCGGCGCGGGACACCCCGCCGGCCAGGATCATGCCGCCCTCGCGCGGGACCTTGCGGCCCGACGCGAGGAAGACCCCCGCGGCGTAGTGGCCGTCCAGCCAGGCGATGTGGGCGTCCATGTGGTCCTCTACGGCTTCCAGGGGCGCGGTGTAGGTGAGCTCCATGACGAACATGATCGCCAGGCTACTCTCGCTCCATCATGACGAGTGCGAAGACCCCCGCCGACGAGGCCGAGGCCCGGGCGATACAGGACGAACTACGCCATCAGGTCGTGCTCACCGAGCCCGGCCCGCCCCCCGGCCGCGGACTGGTCGCCGGGGTGGACGTCGCCTACGACGACGAGCGGGACCTGGTCGCCGCCGCGGCCGTGGTGCTGGACGCCGCCACCCTCGAGGTCGTCGAGGAGGCCACCGCCGTGGGCCGCGTCAGCTTCCCGTACGTGCCCGGGCTGCTCGCCTTCCGAGAGCTGCCGACCGTACTGGCCGCCCTCGACTCGCTGTCCGCCGCGCCCGGGCTCGTCGTCTGCGACGGCTACGGGCTCGCCCACCCCCGCGGCTTCGGCCTCGCCTGCCACCTCGGCGTGGTCACCGGCCTCCCGGCCATCGGCGTCGCGAAGAACCCGTTCACCTTCACGTACGCGGCACCGGGCGCCGGGCGCGGTGAGTCCGCCCCGCTGGTCGCCGCCGACGGAGCGGAGGTCGGCCGGGCGCTGCGGACCCAGGGCGGGATCAAGCCGGTGTTCGTCTCCGTCGGGCACCGGGTGTCGCTGGACAACGCCTGTGCCCACGTCCTCGCCCTCAGCCCCCGTTTCCGGATCCCCGAGACCACCCGGCACGCGGACTCCCTGTGCCGGCGCGCCCTGCGGGAGGCCGCGGGGTGACCCCCGCTCGGCGGGCGTCCGGCTTCCTCAGCGGACGTCCGCCACCCGGAAGGCGATCCCGGCCTTCTGGAGGCGGGCGATCAGCGCCCCGCCCATCGCGGTGGCCGTCGTCAGCTGCCCGGCGGCCTGCGGCAGGGCGTCGTAGGCCAGGCAGAGCGCGGACTCGGCGAGCATCTTCGCCGTCTCCCCGTACCCCGGGTCGCCGCCCGACACCTCGGTGAGCACGCGCCGGCCGCCGCCCTCGCCCACGAACCGCACCGTGAACCAGCTGCGCGCCCGCCGCTCCGCGTCCGGCCCCCGGCCCGGCTCCCAACGGCCCATCAGCCACCGGCGAGCCGCCGGGACCTGGGCCAGGGCCGCCGTCGCGCCCACCGCCGCGGCGCCGCCCACCGCCACCGGGAGGTGCTTGACCGAGGCGTAGTGCCGGTAGCGGAAGTCCGGGCCGTAGCGCTCCAGCGCGGCCGCCGACCGGGCCACGATGCGCGGGTCCAGCGTGGGCAGCGGCAGCGCCCAGGCGCCGGTCTCCCGGCTGAACCGGGGCGCGCCCACCGGCCCGCGCGCCCGCCGCCCCAGCAGCCGGGGCTCGTGCAGCCGGCGCGCCCGCGCGGCGGCCGCGGTCTGCGGGCCGCGGCCCAGCGCGGTCAGCGCCGAGGCCAGGGTCCCGCCGGAGAACAGGGCGTTGGACCGCATGAACCCGTCGACCCGCAGCGGTACCCCCTCGGGCAGCTGCCCGACCGTGAAGTACGCCCCGAGGTCGGCCGGGATCGAGTCGAAGCCGCAGGCGTGCACGATCCGGGCGCCGGTCTCCCGGGCCCGCGCGTCGTGCTCGACGTACATCCGGTCCACGAACTCGGGCTCCCCGGTGAGGTCCACGTAGTCCGTGCCCGCCTCGGCGCAGGCGGCGACCAGCTCCGCCCCGTACCAGACGTACGGTCCCACGGTGGTGGCCAGCACCCGGGTGGAGGCGGCCAGTTCGCGCACCGCCCGGGCGTCCGAGGCGTCCGCCCGCAGCAGCGGCAGTGCGGCGCAGGCCGGGTCGACGGCGGCCAGGCGCTCGCGCAGCCGTTCCAGCTTGGCGAGGTCGCGGCCCGCGAGGGCCCAGCGGCAGCCGGCGGGCGCGTGCGCGGCCAGGTACTCCGCGGTCAGCGCCCCCACGAACCCGGTGGCGCCGAAGAGCACGATGTCGTGGGCCCGCTCCCGCGGATGGTCCTGCTGAACCTGTGCGTTCATGACCGCTCCTCCCGGCTGGTGTTGGGGGCGAGGCTAGCGTGCGGCGGGAACGGGCAGCGCCCCGGGGACGGCTCGGAGCCGTTCCCGGGGCGCTGGATCCGCCGGCTGCCGGGGATCAGTTCTTGTCGTAGTAGCCGAACATGTCGACGATCATGTCGATGTCGTCGTCCGACTGGTTCCAGAAGTCGACGATGCCCGTGTTGCCCGTGCTGGCCTGCACCAGGTTCGGGACGGTCTTGCCCGCGGTGAAGTTGAGCGTGGAGGAGGTGGGCGCGGCGGGCCAGGAATCCGAGCCGTTGTCGTACTGCCAGCGGTAGTTCGGGTCCGGGGCGACCGCGACGAAGCCGGCTCCGCCCGTGTTGGTGGCGGTGGTGTTCAGCACGTAGCCGATGTCGTTGGGCCACTTCGAGGCGAAGTCCACCCAGATGTAGCTGCGGCCCCACACCGGTCCGAAGACCGAGTCCTCGGGGTCGCGGGTGTCGAACACGCGGGTGGGCTTGAGGCGCAGGTACGCGCCCTCGCTCGCCTCGCTGTAGTAGCCGACGACGTCGACGACCACGTCGGTCCCGGCCCAGGCGCCGTTGCGGATGTTGATCTTGCCGTCGGCGCCGACCGGGACGATCACCGAGTTGGCGACCGTCTGTCCGGCGGTGAAGTTCACGTTGGAGGCGCTCGGCGCCGCCTGGCCGCTCGGGTAGGCGGTCAGGTGGCCGGCCTCGCGCGGGTTCGTGACGGTCACGTTCAGCGCCACGGCGGTGATGCCGGCGGGGACGCCGCGGCTGCCGCCGATCTGCAGGCCGAAGGAGGACTGGCCGGCGAGCTGGCCGCGCGAGGTGCCGAGGCCCTCGCGGGTGTCGGCGAAGCGGACCGGGGCGATGGGGGTGTAGCCGCTGGAGGCGGCCTTGGTGTAGTAGCCGGTGACGTCGGCGATCAGGTCGATCGAGTTCCAGCCGCCGTTGTACAGCTCGACGTAGCCGTCCGCGCCGACCGGCACGATCGACAGGTTCGGCACGGTCTGGCCGGGGACGAAGTTGACGTTCGAGGTGATCGGACGCTCGGTGCCCGAGGGGAACGCCGTGACGTGGCCGCCGCTGGTGGTGTTGGTGACCGTGAGGTTCAGGACCACGGCCGTGACGCCCGCCGGGATCGAGCCGTTGCCGGCGATCTGCACGCGGGCCGTGGTGTACGGGGCGATCTTCGCCTTGGCGCCGCCGATGCCGCTGCGGGTGTCCAGCAGACGGGTGGGGCTGTACGGGGTGAAGTCCGAGCCCGCGGTGAGGATCTCCACCGAGTTGGTGACGGTCGTGCCGTCGGCGCGGTCCTTCGCGGTGACCGTGATGGTGTAGGTGCCCAGCTCCGCGTAGTTGTGCGCGGTGGTCATCGTGGCGCTGCCGTAGGCGGTCTCGTTGCTCGTGGTGCCGTCGCCCCAGTCGATGACGGCGTCGACGTACCGGTTCGGATCGCTGGTGACCGTGGTGTCCAGCTCCAGGGCGTGGGCGGACACGTTGTAGGCCGCCAGGCCGACGGCCAGGTTGGGATTGGCGGCCGCCGACTGCGCGGCGGCCTTGTCGCCGGAGGCGCGGACCGAGCGCTCGGCTGAGCTCTTGAAGGTCTTGAAGTTTTCCGCCGCGGACTTCTTCAGCTCCGCGTCGGGCACCGACACCCCCTGCTTGGCGGGCGCGGCCGGATCGGCCTGCGCCACACCCGGTATGAGACCCACGCCCGCGGCCACGACGGCAGCGGAAATTACGAGTCGGCGATTGCGCACCGAACCCCCCCGATTTTCGTTTTTGAACTCGCTCAGGTTTGAAGCGTGATCAGAGTACATAGCCGTCTGCCGTGCCGAAAGGACTTTGATCAGGGGGCGGGGGCTAGCGTGAGGATCGACTCGTCGCGGGAGGCGTTGATGAAGGCTGCGGTGCGCACGTGGGAGACGGTGCGGGAGTTTGCCCGTGGGCTTCCGGAGGCCGTGGAGGAGTATCCGTGGGGCCCCGAGGACTGCGTGGTGAAGGTCAACAAGAAGATCTTCGTCTTCCTCGGGAACACCGACGGACCCCAGCCGCCCGGCCTGTCCGTCAAGCTCAAGGACGAGGCGCTGCACGGGCACGCGATGGCCGCACCGGGGGCGGAGCCCACCGGCTACGGCCTCGGCCGCTCGGGCTGGGTCTCCGTCCCGCTGGGGGAGAAGGGGGCGCCCTCCGCGCAGATCCTGTGCGAATGGGTGGAGGAGAGCTACCGCACCGTGGCCCTCAAGCGGCACGTCAGGGAGCTGGACGCCCGGATCGAGGCAAATGGCTAAGCGCTTGCTCTTGTGCTGAGTGGAACGCGTTCCTAGCATCGCTGGTGTTACATCAGTTGTGTCACACCGTGCGGCTACGAATGCTGGGGGCTCGATGGCAGTGACAGGGACCGGCCCGCTCGCCGGGGTGCGCGTCGTCGAACTGGCGGGCATCGGCCCCGGCCCGTTCGCCGCCATGCTCCTCGCCGACCTGGGAGCGGACGTCGTGCGCGTGGACCGGCCGGGCGGCGGCGGGCTCGCGGTGAACCCGGTCTACGACCTGACCAACCGCAACAAGCGCTCCGTCCTGGTCGACCTCAAGTCCGCGCAGGGCCCCGCCCGCGTCCTCGACCTCGTCGAGCGGGCCGACGTCCTCATCGAGGGCTTCCGCCCCGGGGTCGCCGAGCGGCTCGGCGTCGGACCGGCCGACTGCCACGCCCGCAACCCGAAGCTGGTCTACGGCCGGATGACCGGCTGGGGCCAGGAGGGGCCGCTCGCCCACACCGCCGGGCACGACATCGCGTACATCGCGGTCACCGGCGCCCTGGGCATGATCGGCAGCCCGGACCAGCCCCCGGCCGTCCCCGCCAACCTGGTCGGCGACTACGCCGGCGGCTCGCTCTACCTCGTCATCGGCGTCCTCGCCGCGCTCCAGCACGCCCGTACCCCCGGCGGCGCGGGCCAGGTCGTCGACGCGGCCATCGTCGACGGCACCGCCCACCTCACCGCGATGATCCACGGCATGGTGGCGGCCGGCGGCTGGCAGGACCGCCGCGGGGCCAACCTGCTCGACGGCGGCTGCCCCTTCTACGGCACCTACGAGACCTCCGACGGCCAGTACATGGCGGTCGGGGCCCTGGAGCAGCAGTTCTACGACACCTTCGTGGAACTGCTCGGCATCGGGGAGCAGGCCCCCGCCCGCAAGGACCTGGCCCGCTGGGGCGAGCTGCGCGAGGCCGTCGCCGCACGCTTCAGGTCCCGCACGCGCGAGGAGTGGACGGCGGTCTTCGAGGGCACCGACGCGTGCGTGGCCCCGGTGCTCTCGCTGCGCGAGGCCCCGCACCACCCGCACCTCGCGGCCCGCGGGACCTTCACCGACTTCGGCGGGATCACCCAGCCCGCCCCGGCGCCGCGCTTCTCGGCGACCCCCGCCGCCGTCGCGAGCGGCCCCGCCCAGCCCGGTGCGGACACCGCGTCGGTGGCCGCCGACTGGGGCGTACCGGCCCTGCTCCCGGCGGAAGGGGCCTGATGGAACTGTCCATGCTGCTCGACGCCACACCCGTCGGCCCCGAGGCCGCCCGCCTGATCGAGACCGTCAAGAACTGGCTTTAGGGAGCCCGCTGATGCAACGCCGGATCTTCGACGCCGACCACGAGGCGTTCCGCGAGACCGTCCGCACCTTCCTCGCCAAGGAGGTGCTGCCCCACTACGAGCAGTGGGAGAAGGACGGCATCGTCAGCCGCGAGGCCTGGCGGGCCGCCGGCCGGCAGGGCCTGCTGGGCCTGGCCGTCCCGGAGGAGTACGGCGGCGGCGGGAACCCCGACTTCCGCTACGCCGCCGTGATCGCCGAGGAGTTCACCCGGGCGGGCGCCCCCGGGCTCGCCATCGGCCTGCACAACGACATCATCGGCCCCTACCTGACCTCGCTGGCCACCGAGGAGCAGAAGCGGCGCTGGCTGCCCGGCTTCTGCTCGGGCGAGACGATCACCGCCATCGCGATGACCGAGCCCGGCGCGGGCTCCGACCTCCAGGGGATCCGCGCCAGCGCCGAGGACCGGGGCGACCACTGGGTGCTGAACGGCTCCAAGACCTTCATCTCCAACGGCATCCTCGCCGACCTGGTGATCGTGGTCGCCAAGACCACGCCGGAGGGCGGGGCGCACGGCCTGTCGCTGCTGGTCGTCGAGCGCGGCGCGGAGGGCTTCGAGCGCGGCCGCAACCTCGACAAGATCGGCCAGAAGGCCCAGGACACCGCCGAACTCTTCTTCCACGACGTCCGCGTCCCCAAGGAGAACCTGCTCGGCGAGCTGAACGGCGCCTTCGTCCACCTGATGACCAACCTCGCGCAGGAGCGGATGGGCATCGCGATGGCCGGCATCGCCGCCGCCGAGCACCTGCTGGAGATCACCACCCGGTACGTCAAGGAGCGCGAGGCCTTCGGGCGGCCGCTGTCCAAGCTCCAGCACATCCGCTTCGAAATAGCGGAGATGGCCACCGAGTGCGCGGTCACCCGCGCGTTCCTCGACCGCTGCATCACCGACCACGCGAACGGCGAGCTGGACCACGTGCACGCCTCGATGGCCAAGTGGTGGGCCACCGAGCTCCAGAAGCGGGTCGCCGACCGCTGTCTGCAACTGCACGGCGGCTACGGATACATGACCGAATACCGGGTCGCGCGGGCCTTTACCGACGGCCGCATCCAGACCATCTACGGCGGCACGACCGAGATCATGAAAGAGATCATCGGCCGCTCCCTCCTCGGCTAAGACCCAGACCTCCCGAAAGGCTTGACCAGTGAGCACCGAAGCTTACGTATACGACGCGATCCGCACCCCGCGCGGCCGCGGCAAGGCCAGTGGCGCCCTGCACGGCACCAAGCCGATCGACCTGGTCGTCGGCCTCATCCACGCCCTGCGCGAGCGCAACCCCGGGCTGGACCCCGCCGCCATCGACGACATCGTGCTCGGCGTCGTCGGCCCGGTCGGCGACCAGGGCTCCGACATCGCCCGGGTCGCGGCCATCGCCGCCGGACTCCCGGACACCGTGGCGGGCGTACAGGAGAACCGCTTCTGCGCTTCGGGCCTGGAGGCCGTCAACCTGGCCGCCGCCAAGGTCCGCTCCGGCTGGGAGGACCTGGTCCTGGCGGGCGGCGTGGAGTCCATGTCCCGCGTCCCGATGGCCTCCGACGGCGGCGCCTGGTTCAACGACCCGATGACCAACTGGGACGTCAACTTCGTCCCGCAGGGCATCGGCGCCGACCTGATCGCCACCATCGAGGGATTCTCCCGGCGCGACGTGGACGAGTACGCGGCGCTCTCCCAGGAGCGGGCCGCCGCGGCCATCAAGGACGGGCGCTTCGCCAAGTCCGTGGTCCCGGTCACCGACCGCAACGGCCTGGTCGTCCTGGACCACGACGAGTTCGTCCGCCCGGGCACCACCGCGGACACCCTCGCCAAGCTGAAGCCCTCCTTCGCGGACATCGGCGAGCTCGGCGGCTTCGACGCCGTCGCCCTGCAGAAGTACCACTGGGTCGAGAAGATCGACCACGTCCACCACGCGGGCAACTCCTCGGGCATCGTCGACGGCGCCTCCCTCGTCGCGATCGGCTCCCGCGAGGCGGGTGAGCGGGCCGGCCTCACCCCCCGCGCCCGGATCGTCTCGGCGGCCGTCTCCGGCTCCGAGCCCACCATCATGCTCACCGGCCCCGCCCCGGCCACCCGCAAGGCCCTGGCCAAGGCCGGGCTGACCATCGACGACATCGACCTCATCGAGATCAACGAGGCCTTCGCCGGTGTCGTGCTGCGCTTCGTCAAGGACATGGGCGTCTCCCTCGACAAGGTCAACGTCAACGGCGGCGCCATCGCGCTCGGCCACCCGCTCGGCGCCACCGGCGCGATGATCCTCGGCACGATCGTCGACGAACTGGAGCGCCAGGACAAGCGCTACGGGCTCGTCACCCTCTGCGTCGGCGGCGGCATGGGCGTCGCCACCATCGTCGAGCGCATCTGATTCCGTCCTGATCCCGATCCCCTCTCACACGGAAGTAGCGAACATGAGCGAGTCCACCACGATCCGCTGGGAACAGGACGAGACCGGCGTCGTCACCCTGGTCCTCGACGACCCCGACCAGTCCGCCAACACCATGAACCAGGCCTTCAAGGACTCCATCGCGGCCGTCGCCGACCGCGCCGAGGCCGAGAAGGACTCCATCCGGGGCATCATCTTCACCTCCGCCAAGAAGACCTTCTTCGCGGGCGGAGACCTCAAGGACATGATCCGGCTGCGCCCCGAGGACGCGCGGCTGGCCTTCGACACCGGCACCGAGATCAAGCGCTCGCTGCGCCGTATCGAGACCCTCGGCAAGCCCGTGGTCGCCGCCATCAACGGCGCCGCCCTGGGCGGCGGTTACGAGATCTGCCTGGCCTCCCACCACCGTGTGGCCCTCGACGCCCCCGGCTCCAAGATCGGCCTGCCCGAGGTCACCCTCGGCCTCCTGCCGGCCGGCGGCGGCGTCACCCGCACCGTGCGCCTGATGGGCATCGCCGACGCGCTGCTCAAGGTGCTGCTCCAGGGGACCCAGTACAACCCGCGGCGCGCCCTGGAGAACGGCCTGGTCCACGAACTGGCCGCCACCCCCGAGGAGATGATCGCCAAGGCCCGGGCCTTCATCGACGCGAACCCCGAGTCGAAGCAGCCGTGGGACGTGCCCGGCTACCGGATCCCGGGCGGCACCCCGTCCAACCCGCGGTTCGCCGCCAACCTCCCGGCCTTCCCGGCCAACCTGAAGAAGCAGCTGAACGGCGCCCCGTACCCGGCCCCGCGCAACATCCTGGCCTGCGCCGTCGAGGGCACCCAGGTGGACTTCGACACCGCGCTGACCATCGAGGCCCGCTACTTCACCGAGCTGGTCACCGGCCAGACCGCCAAGAACATGATCCAGGCGTTCTTCTTCGACCTCCAGGCCGTCAACGCGGGCCGCAGCCGACCGCAGGGCGTCACCCCCCGCACGGTCCGCAGGGTCGCCGTCCTCGGCGCCGGCATGATGGGCGCGGGCATCGCCTACTCCTGCGCCCGCGCGGGCATCGAGGTGGTGCTCAAGGACGTCAGCGCCGAAGCCGCCGCCAAGGGCAAGGCGTACTCCGAGAAGCTGCTCGACAAGGCCCTCTCCCGCGGCCGGACGACCGAGGCGCAGCGCGCCGAGCTGCTCGCCCGGATCACCCCCACCGCCGACCCGGCCGACCTGGCGGGCTGCGACGCCGTCATCGAGGCCGTCTTCGAGGACACCGCCCTCAAGCACAAGGTGTTCCAGGAGGTCCAGGACGTCGTCGCACCGGACGCGCTGCTCTGCTCCAACACCTCCACCCTGCCCATCTCGGGTCTCGCGGAGGGCGTTTCGCGCCCCGCCGACTTCATCGGGCTGCACTTCTTCTCGCCCGTCGACAAGATGCCGCTGGTCGAGATCATCAAGGGCGGACGCACCGGCGAGGAGGCCATCGCCCGCGCCTTCGACCTGGTCCGCCAGATCAACAAGACCCCGATCGTGGTCAACGACTCCCGCGGGTTCTTCACCTCGCGCGTCATCGGCCAGTTCATCAACGAGGGCGTGGCCATGGTCGGCGAGGGCATCGAGCCCGCCTCGATCGAGCAGGCCGCCGCCCAGGCCGGCTACCCGGCCAAGGTGCTCTCGCTGATGGACGAGCTCACCCTCACCCTCCCGCGCAAGATCCGCAACGAGACCCGCAAGGCCTTCGAGGCCGAGGGCCGCGCGTGGGCCGAGCACCCCGCCGACGGGGTCATCGACCGGATGGTCGACGAGTTCGACCGCCCCGGACGCAGCGGCGGGGCCGGGTTCTACGCCTACGACGAGGCGGGCAAGCGCGCCGGCATCTGGCCTGGCCTGCGCGAGCACTTCACCAAGCCGGGGTACGAGATCCCCTTCGAGGACATGAAGGAGCGGATGCTCTTCTCCGAGGCCCTGGACACGGTCCGCTGCCTCGACGAGGGCGTGCTCACCTCCATCGCCGACGCCAACATCGGCTCCATCATGGGCATCGGCTTCCCGGCCTGGACCGGCGGCGTGATCCAGTACATCAACGGCTACGAGGGCGGCCTGCCCGGCTTCGTGGCCCGCGCGCGCGAACTCGCCACCAGCTACGGCGAGCGGTTCACCCCGCCGGCGTCCCTCGTGGCGAAGGCCGAGCGCGGCGAGACGTACGCCGACTAGCGCGGCGACGGGGAAGGCCGGCCGGGACGCTCCCGGCCGGCCGTCCCGCGCCCCGGCGCCGGGTCAGGGCAGGGTCCAGAACTGCTGCGTCACGAGGTAGAAGACGACGACCCAGAACCCGAGCGCCGCGGCGACGATCCCGAGGCCGACGAGGTTGCCGCGCACCGGCGACTCGTCCGGCGCGGGCCACAGCCAGCGCTTGAGCAGCGGGTTCACGTAGTGGGGCATGGTCAGGAAGCTCATGATGAAGCTCGAGAACAGGTTTCCCACGAGCAGCCCGAGCCAGAGCGGCATGCCCAGCGGGTGCAGCGCGAGCGTCAGCAGCACGACGGTCGGATAGAGGCCGACCCAGACCGCGATGGAGGTCTTGGTCTCCGAGGGCGGCGGCACCTCCTTGCCGTTCTCCTCGAAGGCGAACCAGCTGCCGAAGGAGTTGTCGATCGTGCGCAGTTTGAAGTCGTTGAACCGCTCCCCCTCGGCGAGGAGCTCCCGCCGCTCGTCCGAGGTCAGCCAGGCGTCGAGGTGCTCGGCGTTGTCGTAGCGGTACAGGGTGGTCCATTCGTCCTGGAGGCCTTCGATGGGGCGGAAGATCTCGGTGCCGCGGAACCCCGCGAACCGGCCCTCCTCGCGGCTCATCCGGGCCTGCCACGCGAGGAAGTCGTCGATCTGGCCGGGGTGCACGCGGTGGGTGACCACCACGGTCACCAGCGGGTCCGCGGGCTGGGAGCCGCCGCTGATCACCTGCTGGGTCGCGGGGCCGTCGAAGTACTGCTCGCCGACGTCGAGCAGCCGCTGCCGGGTCGCGCCGTTGATCCACGCCTGGAGGTGGGCCACCGAGTCGAACCGGTAGACGACGACCCAGTCGGGCTGGCGCTCCGTCGGCGCGGTCACCTCGGCGCCGAGATGGCCCGGGTACCGGGCGGCGGCGGCGTTGACGCCCTCCTGCCACTTCTCGTACTCCGCCTCCATGCCGCGCCGGACCTTGCGGCCGATGATGACCGTCGCCGCGGCCTGCGTCTGCCGGTCGGTGGTCATCGTCTTCCGCCCGTCGACGCCGACTGGCTCTCACCCAGCCGGCTGTAGATCCTTTCCGGGGTGAGGGGAAGCTCGCGGTAGCGCACGCCCGTGGCATCGCGGAGCGCGTTCGCGAGGGCCGGGGCCACCGGGTTGATGCAGCACTCCGCCATCCCCTTCGCCCGCATCGGCCCGACGGAGTCCGCGGAGCCCACCAGGAGGAGGTCGGTGCGGGGCACGTCCGCGTAGGCGGGGATCCGGTAGTTGCGCAGGTTCGGATTGGCCATCACCCCGTCCGCGCCGACCTGGTAGTTCTCGGTCAGCGCGAATCCGATGCCCTGGGCGACACCGCCCTCCACCTGGCCGCGGACCTGCTCGGGGTTGATGACCACACCGGCGTCGGCGGCGTGCACGCTGTACAGGACGCGGATCTCGCCCGTGACCCGGTGGACCGCGATGCGGAAGCCCTGGGTGTTGGAGGTGACGCTGCGGGGCGAGCCGTAGGCCTTGCGGGCGGCGGTGAACCGGATGCCGCGGGCCCGGGCCAGGGCGACCAGCTCGGCCAGCGGGACCCGTTCGTCCCCGCAGACGACGTGCTCGTCGTCCATCGAGCACATCACGGGGTGGACGCCCGTGTGCGCGGCCGCGAACTCCAGGATGCGGTCGCGCACCGCGCCCGCGGCCCGGAGCACCGCGTTGCCCGCGACGAAGAGCCCGGCGCTGGCGAAGGCTCCCGTATCGAACCCCGTGCGGTCGGTGTCGGACTGCACCAGGCGGATGCGCGACGGCGTCGTCCCCAGCTGGTTGGCGGCGATCTGGACGTGCGCGGTCGAGGTGCCCTCCCCGAACTCGACGGTCCCGACGGCCAGTTCGTACACGAGGTCGTCGCCCAGGGTGAGCCAGGCCTCGGAGATGTGCTCGGTCGGCGGCGCGGTCTCGTGCAGGGAGCTCGCGACGCCGGTCCCGACGAGCCACCCGGGGCCGGGGGAGTGCTGGTCGGCCGTCCGGGCCAGGGCGCCGGCCACGAGGTCGATGCACTTGGCGAGCCCGTCCTCGTTGAACGCCACGTCGTCCGGCCCGTCGTGCATCGCGACGAGCGGATCGCCGGGGCGCACGATGTTGCGGCGGCGCAGTTCGAGCGGATCCATGTGCAGGGCGAGCGCCAGCTCGTCCATCGCGCACTCCACGGCGAAGGCCGGCTGGGTCATCCCGTAGCCGCGCAGGGCGCCGCTGGGCACGGTGTTGGTGTAGACGGAGAAGGCGTCGTACTTCTTGTTGGGGCAGCGGTAGACCATGACGGCGGCGCCGCCCGCGTACAGCGTCTCGCCGCCGTGGTTGCCGTAGGCGCCCGTGTTGGACACGTTGCGCACCTGGAAGGCCGTGAGCGTGCCGTCCGCCTTCGCGCCGAGCTTGACCGTCAGCTTCATCGGGTGCCGGGGCGAGGCGGTGGTGAACTCCTCCTCGCGCGTGTACTCGAAGCAGACGGGCCGCCCGGTGTCCAGGGCGGCGAGCGCCGCCAGATCCTCCGAGATGACCTCCTGCTTGCCGCCGAAACCGCCGCCGACGCGCTTGCAGAACACGCGCAGCTGGTCGGGGCGCAGCGCGAACAGGTAGGCCAGTTTGACCTTCGCGATCGACGGGGACTGCGAGCTCGTGCGGACGTTCAGCCGGCCGTCCTCCATCCAGGCGATCGAGCCGTGGGTCTCCAGGTGGGCGTGCTGCACGCGCGGCGAGACGTAGGTCGCCTCGTGGACCACGTCGGCCGCGGCGAACCTCGCGTCGACGTCGCCGATGTGCGAGTGGATCTCCAGGAGCAGGTTGTGGACGCTGTCGCGGACGAACGGGTCCTCAGAGCCGTGCAGTTGGGGGGCGCCCTCGGCCATGGCCTCCTCGGGGTCGAAGACCGCGGGCAGCACCTCGTACTCCACGGCCACCTTCCGGCAGCCCTCCTCGGCCGCCCCGGCCGTGTCGGCGAGGACGGCGGCGACGCGCTGGCCGGCGAAGCGGACCGTGTCGTCGAGGATGTACGTGTCGTCCGGATCCACCAGGTGGTCGGTGTGGATCGCCGTGGTGAACCGCCGGCGCGGCACGTCCTCCCAGGTGTAGACGCGGTGCACGCCGGGGACCGCGAGCGCGGCGGACTTGTCGACCGAGACGATCCGGGCGTGCGCGTGGGGCGAGTGCAGCACTTTGAGGTGCAGCATGCCCTCCATGCGGGTGTCCATGGTGAACTCGGCCCGGCCGGTCACCACGTCCTCGGCCGCCGGCGCGCCGACGCTCGTCCCGACGGCCCTGCCGGGCCGCGCGTCCTGCACGGAGGCGACGCCCCGCACGGCGTCCTCGATCGACCGGTAGCCGGTGCAGCGGCAGAGGTTGCCCTTGAGCGCCCGCGGCAGGTCCGCCTTCTGCTCCTCGGTCAACGCCGCCGAGGTCATGATCATCCCTGCGGTGCAGAAGCCGCACTGGAACCCCGGGGCGTCGCGGAACCGCCGCTGCGCCGGATGCAGGTCGCCGGGCGCGCCGAGGCCCTCGATCGTGGTCACCGCGCGGCCGTCCGCACGGAAGGCGGGGGTGATGCAGCTGTGGACCGGCGTGCCGTCCAGCCACACCGTGCACGCACCGCAGTCGCCCGCGTCGCAGCCCTTCTTGACGCCGAAGTGGCCCAGGGCGCGCAGGAAGGTGCGCAGGCACTGGCCGGGCTCCGGCTCCTCGTCGAAGCGCCGTCCGTTCACCAGGTAGGTCATGCCGGGCCCCCAGCGATGAGTTCGCCGCGGATCTCTTCGGCGAAGTGCCGTGTCAGGTGGCGACGGTGGTCGGGGGTCCCGTTGGGGTCGGCGAACCAGACGTCGGCGGGAACGGCGTCGATGCTCTGCCGCAAGGTGTGGGCGTCGGGCATGGAGTCGAAGGCGAACCGCACCGGCCGGGTGGTGCCGGCGGTGACGGTGAGCAGCAGGTTGCCGGTGCCGGGGGTGTGCGTGCCGATGAGGAACACGGTCGAGCGGCCCAGGCGGGTCAGCGTGAACCGGCGGTGCGCGGCGCGTTTGCGCAGGGCGTGCGCCGGGACGTCCACGCGGCGCAGGACCTCCCCGGGCGCGAGGACGTTGCGGTGGTCGCCGGTCACGAAGTCCAGGGCGTCGACGGTGCGCACCGACCCGTCGGGTGCCCAGAGTTCGTAGCGCGCCTCCAGCGCCACCGTGAGCGTGATCATCGGCCCGGCGGGCAGGGACATGCAGATGTTCCCGCCGACGGTGGCCGCGTTCCACACCTTGAAGGAGGAGAGGAACGCCTCGCAGGCCACCGGGACGAGGCCGGCCGCGGGCCAGTCGGCGGGCGGTGCGTAGGCGTACAGCTCGCGGATGGTGCACGTGGCGCCGATCTCGAGGCCGGCGTCGCTGGGGACGAGGGGCTCCCAGGACAGGGCGGTCAGGTCGACCAGGCGCCGCACGGCGGGCTGTTCGGTGGAGTACAGCCAGGTGCCGCCGGCGAGCCAGGCGTCACCTTCGCGCCAGTCCGCCCCCGGCCGGCCGGGCGGTCGCCGCACGACTTCGGTGATGGTGTTGAGGTCCATGGGAATCGATCTCCCTCACGAAGGCGTTCGTGAACTGCTCGGGGGCGGACCGGCCCGGCGCGGAGATTCCCATCCAGCGTACCCAGAGGGGGCCGCCGCCGCTCGGTCAGGACTCCTCGCCCGAGACGAAGGCCGCCCGCAGTTCCTCCCGGAGGGACCGCTGGAAGGCCGTCACCAGCGCCTGCACCACCATCGGCTGCATGTGCGCCGACAGCGCCTTCATCGACTCCACCCGCTCCGGGTCGCTCTCGCCCTCGGTGAACGGACCCCACACCTCGTCCCGGAACAGCGCCGTCAGCTCGTGCGCCGCCGACCGGGTGTGCTCCATCAGCACCGTGCGCGCCGCCAGGATCGTCTCGTGCGCGATCGGCACGTCGAGCAGTGCCACCCCCAGCCGCAGCAGCCCCAGGTCCACCCGGAAGCCGTCGCCCGAGGGGGCGAGCACGTTCATCGCCGCCAGCCGCCGGACATCGGTGTCCGACAGGCCCCGCCCGGCCCGCTTCTCCAGCTCCGCCCGCGAGACCTCCTGGGCCGCGTCCGGTGCCCAACTCGCCACCAGGGCCCGGTGGATCGCCAGATCGTGCGCGCTCAGGTCGTCGGGCAGGGCGTCCAGATAGCGCTCGATGGCGGACAGCGTCATGCCCTGGTGCTGCAACTCCTCGATCAGCGCCAGCCGCGACAGGTGCTCCGGTCCGTAGTGGCCCACACGACGAGGGCCGATCACGGGAGGGGGCAAAATCCCGCGCGTGCTGTAGAACCGTACGGTGCGGACGGTGACGCCCGCCCGGGCCGCCAGCTCGTCCACGGTGAGCATCGGCTCGGGTGCCCGGTCGGCCATCGTCTGCGCCTCGCTCTCTGCTCCACAGCTTGGGTTCAACAGTATTGCTGTCGCACCAACGATGTGAAACGGCCAGGAGCTGCCCATGACCACGAACCTGCGACTGCCCGGACGACCCGAGGAGCTCACGCTCCCCGCCCTGCTGGCCCGCAACGCCGCCGAGCACGGCGACCTGCCCGCCCTCTCGTGGCGCGCCGGCCCCCAGGCGGCCCCGTGGACGACCCTCACCTGGAGCGAGGTGCGCCGTCAGGTCGCCGTCCTCGCCTCCGGCTACGCCGCCCTCGGAGTCGAGCGCGGCGAGCACGTCCTCATGATGATGGGCAACCGCCCCGAGCACTGGCTCAGCGACCTCGCCCTCGTCCACCTCGGCGCCGTCCCCGTCACCGTGTACGGGACCTCCGCGCCCGAGCAGATCGCCCACATCGCCCGCCACAGCCGGGCCAGGGTCGCCGTGATCGAGGGCGCCCGCGAACTCGTCCGGTGGGAGCCGCTGCTGGCTGACGCCGGCGTGCCCCTGGAACGGCTGGTGGTCGCCGAGGCCTCGCAGGCCGGCCCGCACCGCAGCTACGGCTCCCTGTACGCGAGCGGGGCCCGGCTGCACCGGGCCGAGGCTTTCGAGAAGACCTGGCAGGAGACCGGCCCCGAGGACCCGCTGACCGTCGTCTACACCTCCGGCACCACCGGCGACCCCAAGGGCGTCCGGCTCACCCACCGCAACATCATGCTCCAGTCGGTCCGCCTCGACCGGAACGTGGACCTGCCCGAGCACGCCGAGCACATCTGCTACCTGCCGTTCGCGCACATCGCGGAGCGGGTCCTCGGCATCTACCTGCCGCTGCTGCGCGCCGCCCACGTACGGCTGTGCGCCGACCCGGCCGCGGTGGCCGGGGCGGTCCGCGAACTGCGCCCGGTGCAGTTCTTCGGCGTGCCCCGGGTGTGGGAGAAGCTCGCCGCCGGGGTCAAGGCGGTCCTCGGGACGCTGCCCGAGGAGCAGCGCGGGGCCATCGAGGCCGCGAACGACCTGGCCCGTGCGCGGGCCGGCCACCGGGAGCGGGGGGAGGAGGTGCCGGCCGCGCTCGAAGCCTCGTACGCCGCGGCGAAGGAGCGGGTGCTGGACCCGCTGCTGGGCCTGGCCGGCCTGGACCGGCTCGTGTGGACGGCCAGTGCCACCGCCCCGATGCCGATCGACGTGGTCCGCTTCTGGGCGGGCTGGGGGATCACCATCATGGACGCCTGGGGCCTCACCGAGACCTCCGGGGTGTGCACGGTCAACAGCCCCGACGGCTTCCGGCTGGGCTCGGTGGGCCGCGCCATCGAGGGACTGGAGCTGCGGCTCGCCGAGGACGGGGAGATCCTGACCCGCGGCGCGACCGTGTTCGGCGGCTACCTGCGGCCCGACGGCACGGTGGAGAGCGCGGCCGACGAGGAGGGCTGGTTCCCGACCGGGGACATCGGCCGGCTCGACGAGGACGGGTTCCTCTGGCTGACCGACCGCAAGAAGGAGCTGATCATCACCTCCAACGGCAAGAACGTCTCCCCGGCCCTGGTGGAGAACACCGTCAAGGAGCATCCGCTGATCGGGCAGGCCCTGGTCCACGGCGACGGCCGGTCCTACCTGGTCGCCCTGCTGGTCCTGGACCCGGAGCTGGCCCCGGCCTGGGCGGCGGCCCGGGGCATCGGGGCCGCCTCCCTCGAGGCGCTCGCCGAGGACCCCGACGTCAGGGCGGAGATCGCCCGCGCGGTGGAGGCGGCCAACGCGCGGCTCAACCGGACCGAGCAGATCAAGCGGTACCGGGTGCTCACCGAGGAGTGGGGACCCGAATCGGGGGAGCTGACCCCCTCCCTGAAGCTCCGCCGGCGGGTGGTCCGGGAGAAGTACGGCTCCCTGATCGACGCCCTGTACCAGGCTCCGTAACCGGACGGCCCTGGTCGGAAGGGGAGCGCTCGAAGGCGTGACGGGCGGGCTCCCCGGCCCGCGGTGGGCGGGGCCGTGCGGTCCGGACGGGCCGGGCCGCACGGCCTGCGGGTGCTAGCGCCCGATGACCGGGTAGTGGTCGCTGAGGTTGGTGTAGGTGTACGAGGTGCCCCAGCTGGAGACCGTCCAGGGCGCCGACTGCTCCTTCACCACGTTGTTCTCCCAGCCCGCCGGACGGGCGTTGCCCTTGCGGTACAGGACGTAGTCCAGGTCCTCGCGCGGGTCGCTCGGGTAGCGGTAGTTCGCTATCGAGTTCAGCGCGGTGTCGAAGGAGTACGGGTGGCCCGTGCGGGTGTCCGAGTCCGCCAGGTCGGCGTTGGCCAGCATCGAGGCGAGTTCCGGGGTCCGGGAGTCGACGTTCAGGTCGCCCGCCACGATGACCTGTTCGTTCGCCGGGATGTTCTTGCCGTCCAGGAAGGAGTCGATGGTGCGGAACTGGCGGGCGCGCATCTCCGCCGCCTCGCCGGCGCCGCAGCCCGGGTCGGTGGACTGCGCGTGCGTGCCGACCACGTGCACCCTGGCGCCGTTCACGTTCAGCACGGCGTAGGCGAAGCCCTTGTTGGACCACCAGTCGGCGCCGCAGGCGTCCTTGTAGACGACCTGCTCCTTGCGGACGATGGGCCACTTGCTGAGGATCGTGACCCCGCCGTCCTCCGGGGTGGTGGAGGAGTACGCCCCGCCCGTGGCGTCCCAGCCGGACTTGCTGCGGCCGACGACGGGGGTCTGGTGCGGGTACTGGGCCGCCGAGTTGGCCTTCAGGGCGTCCGAGGCCGCGTTGTCGAAGGCCTCCTGGAGCACGACCACGTCGTGGCCCTGGTAGAAGGAGGTCCTGGGGATCTCCGCCGCCCGGTGGTCCTGGCCCCAGTTCGGATACAGGCTCTTGCTCATCAGGAACACGTTGTACGAGAGCACGCTGAGCCGCGGGGCGGCGGCGGACTCCGCGGCCGTGGCGGCCGGCGCGGTGGTGGCGGCCAGGGCGCCCGCGGCGACCGCGGCGACGGCAGCGGCGGCGGCCCGGTGGCGGCGGGGGGAGGTCTGCGGCATGGGGGACTCCATCGTCCTGCGGGGGAAGACCGGATCGGCTCCGCCATCCAAGCAGCCACGGTTACCTCTGGGTAACACCCGTGCAGCGACTTTCTGTCCAGGCCACGACAACGTGGGGAGGCCGCCGGGAACGGAGCCGGCCACTCCGCCGCCAGCACCCCCCGGACGCCGAAACCCCGCCCGCTTTCCCCGGCCCGGCCGGAGGCCCGAACCGCAGGTCATACTGGACGTACGGCGAGTTCGACACCTGGGGGCACGCGCATGACCACGACGCAACACCCGGCCGCGGGTGCCGTACGCAGGAGCGACCCCGAGCCGCCCCCGCCCGGCGGCGTGCTGTGGACCATCGCCGGCGACGTCCGGGCCCTGCTCATGCTGCCCGCCGCCTTCACCCTCCAGGTGGCCCACCCCGCCATCGCGGCCGGAGTCGACCAGTACTCCGTCTTCCGCACCGACCCCTGGGGCCGCGGCGAGCGCTCGCTGCGCTCGGTCCAGCTGTGGGTGTACGGCGGGGAGGGCGCCGCCGAAGAGGGCCGCCGGGTGCGCCGCCTGCACAAGGAGATCCAGGGCATCGACACCCGGGGCCGGCGCTACCACTCCCTCGACCCGGCCTGCTACGCCTGGGTGCACGCGACCGGGTTCCCCGTCTACCTCTACGCCGGGCGCTACCTGCTGCGCGGCTTCACCCCCGCCCAGGAGCGGCAGCTCTACCGGGAGTGGCTCCAGGTCGGCCGGATCCTCGGCCTCCACGACCGGGACATGCCCCAGACCATCGAGGAGTACTGGGTCTACTGGGCCCGGATGCTCGCCGAGGAGATCGAGCCCACGGCGGTCGCCCGCGAGCTGGTCGCCACCGACGTGCGCCTGCCCTGCCCCGAGGCCGGCGGGCCCGTGGTCCGGCTGCTGCTGCGGCTCACCTGGCCCGCGCTGCGGGCGCTCTTCCTGCGCCTGCGCGCCTTCGTCACCGCCGGCTACATGCCGCCCGAGGCGCGCGCGGCCGTCGGGCTGGAGTGGAGCCCGGCCCAGGAGCGCAGGCTCCGGCGGTTCAGCACGGCCCTGCGGCTCCTCGTACCGGTGCTGCCGGAGCGGCTGCGGTACCTGCCCGTCGCGCGGGCGGCGCGCGCCCGATGGCACGCCGCCGCCCGCTGACGGACCCTCAGTGGCCGGCGTGTCCGGCGTGCTCGTCGTGCTGGTGGATCGTGTTGGTCTGCGCGATCTTCTTCCAGGACTTCGGCTCGGACTTCTGCGCCGGGGCGGCCGAAAAGGACCGGGCCGCGGCTCCGGCGGACGCCGGGTTCAGGGCGGAGGCCTCCGGCTTGCCCGGCGTGTACAGCCAGGTCTCGAACAACTGGGCCAGCGGCTTGCGCGAGACCTTCTCCGCGTAGCGGACGAAGTCGCCGACCTTGGCGTTGCCGTAGGCCCGCTCGGCCGGCCAGCCCTTCAGGATCTCGAAGAACTTCTCGTCGCCGATCTCGTTGCGCAGCGCCTGCAGGGCGATGGCGCCACGGTCGTAGACGGCTCCGTGGAACTGGTTCTCCGGACCCGGGTCACCCGGCTTGACCTGCCAGAACGGGTCCTCCGCCGGGCGGACGGAGTAGGCCCAGTCGGCCAGCTCCTGTGCGGTGCCCTCGCCCTCCTTCTCCGACCACAGCCACTGGCTGTAGCGGGCGAAGCCCTCGTTGATCCAGATGTCCTTCCAGCCCTCGACCGACACGCTGTCGCCGTACCACTGGTGGGCCAGCTCGTGCACGACCACCGAGACGTTCGCGCCGTTCTGGAACTGGCGCGGGCCGTAGAACGGGCGGGTCTGGGTCTCCAGCGCGAAGCCGGCCGTCACGTTCGGGACGTATCCGCCCAGCGCGTTGAAGGGGTACGGGCCGAAGACCCCCTCCAGCCAGTCGGCGACCTCCGCGGTCCGCTCCACGCTCGCCCGCGCCGCACCCGCGTTGTCGCCGAGGTCCTTGCTGTAGGCGTTGAGGACGGGCAGGCCGCTCGCCGTCTTGTCGGTGGTGATGTCGAACTTGCCGACCGCGAGGGTGGCCAGGTAGGTGGCCTGCGGCTTGTTGGAGCGCCAGTTGTACCGGGTCCAGCCCAGCCGCGAGGTCTGCGACTGGAGCACGCCGTTGCTGATCGCCTGGGTGCCGTCCGGGACGTTGACCGAGACGTCGAAGGTGGCCTTGTCGAGCGGGTGGTCGTTGCTCGGGAACCACCAGACCGCCGAGTCGGGCTCCTGCGCCGCCACCCCGCCGTCGGGCGTGCGCTGCCAGGCCGTCCAGCCGTCCACCTTGAGCTCGGAGGGCTTCCCGGCGTACTTGACGACGACGGTCAGCGGGGTGTTGCGCGCCAGCGGCTTCGCCGGGGTGACCTCCAGCTCGTGGCTGCCGGAGGCGGCGAACTTCGCCTTGGCCCCGTTGACCCGGACCTCGCTGACCTGGAGGCCGAAGTCCAGGTTGAACCGGGACAGGTCCTGCTTGGCGGTGGCGAGGAGGGTGGCGGTGCCCTCCAGGAGGTCGGTCTTCGGCTGGTACTGCAGGCGCAGGTCGTAGTGGGACACGTCGTATCCGCCGTTGCCGCTGGCCGGGTAGTAGGGATCGCCGATACCCGGGGCGCCCGGACCGGAACTCGCCGCCGAGGCCGGGATCACCAGCAGCAGGGAGGCGGCGAGCACGCTCGGGGCGATGACTTTGCGGTGCACGAAGGGCTCCAAGTGGGAGAGGAGACAGATCGGTTCAAGCGCTTGTCGCTCGACCGTATTCACCCTTGGTGCCCCACGTCATGTCCATGGCCCCTGCTGTCACACGATCGCCATTCGGCCGTCACAGCCGAGGAAAGTCCGGAAAGGGGCGGGCCCCGCGGGGTGCGGGCGGCGGCCGGCGGGCCTGGCCTTCCCGACATACTGAGCAGTCGGTAACCTGCCCTCCATGACCCTTCCTCCGCTCGCCGCCCGGCACTGTTGGCACTCCGCGATCAACCCGCTGCACTCCACCGTCTACTTCTCCCCGGACACCCCCAAGGAGTTCGCGGGCCTCGGGATCACCCACCCCGTCGCCGTCAACCTCGCTGCCCGGTCCGCAGCCCTGGGCGTCGTCGGGGCCGGCACGGTGACCGCGACGTTCTACAACTACCGCCACGACTTCGTCGCCCGGCACCTCCCCGCCGTCTGGGACACCGCCGCGCCCGAGGAGGTCCTCGCCGCCCGGCTGCGCGCCGCCGACGCCACCCTGCGCCGGCTCCTCGGCGACGAGACCGTCGAGTCGCCCGAGCTCGCGGAGGCCGCCGACCTGGCCATGCGCGCCGCCGAGGCCTGCACCCGGCACGCCCGCCCCCTCTACTCCGCCCACGCCGACCTCCCCGTACCCGAGGCGCCCCACCTGCGCCTGTGGCACGCGACCACCCTGCTGCGCGAACACCGCGGCGACGGCCACCTCGCCGCCCTGCTCATCGCCGGCCTGGACCCGCTCGAGGCCCTGGTCAGCCACACCGCCACCGGCAAGGGCATGGCCCCGAAGTGGCTCAAGGCCAGCCGCGGCTGGGAGCAGTCCGACCTGGACGCCGCGGCCGACCGGCTCCGCGCGCGCGGCGTCCTCGACGCGGCGGGCGAGCTCACCGAGGAGGGCAAGGCCGTCCGCGAGAGCCTCGAGACCGACACCGACCGCCTCGACGCCGCCCCGTACGAGCACCTGGGCGCGCAGGGCCTGGCCCGCCTCGCGGAACTCGGCGGCGGATTCGTGCTGAAGGCGATGACCGCCGGAGCCTTCCCGGCGGACCTGCGCGGCAAGGCCTGAGGGACCCCGGGCCGCCCTTACCGCGCCTTGTCACGGCCACCTGCCACAATTGGCAGCCTTCCAGTGCAAACGAAGGCAGGCGGGACCCGATCGTGACGACGTCCATCGAAGGCAGGATCGCCGAGGAGCTCGGCGTACGGGAGCGGCAGGTCAAGGCCGCCGTCGAGCTGCTCGACGGCGGCTCCACCGTGCCGTTCATCGCTCGCTACCGCAAGGAAGCGACCGAGATGCTCGACGACGCGCAGCTGCGCACCCTCGAGGAGCGGCTGCGCTATCTGCGCGAGCTGGAGGACCGGCGCGCCGCGATCCTGGACTCCGTACGGGAGCAGGGCAAGCTCGACGCGGAGCTGGAGGCGCGGATCAACGCGGCCGACACCAAGGCCCGGCTCGAGGACATCTACCTGCCCTTCAAGCCCAAGCGGCGCACCAAGGCGCAGATCGCCCGCGAGGCCGGCCTCGAGCCGCTCGCCGAGGGGCTGCTCGCCGACCCCTCCGTGGAACCGGCCGCCGCGGCCGCCGCGTTCGTCGACGCCGACAAGGGTGTCGCCGACCCGGCCGCGGCCCTGGAGGGCGCCCGCGCCATCCTCACCGAGCGGTTCGCCGAGGACGCCGACCTGATCGGCGAACTGCGCGAGCGCATGTGGGGCCGGGGCCGGCTCGCCGCGAAGGTCCGCGAGGGCAAGGAGGAGGCGGGCGCCAAGTTCGCCGACTACTTCGAGTTCGCCGAGCCCTTCACCGCCCTCCCCTCGCACCGCGTCCTCGCGATGCTGCGCGGCGAGAAGGAGGAGGTCCTCGACCTCACGCTGGAGCCGGAGCCGCCGGCCGAGACCCCCGGCCCGTCCACGTACGAGGGCATGGTCGCCCGCCGCTTCGGCATCGCGGACCGCGACCGCCCCGGCGACAAGTGGCTGGCCGACACGGTCCGCTGGGCCTGGCGCACGAAGATCCAGGTGCACCTCGGCATCGACCTGCGGACGCGGCTGCGCGCCGCCGCCGAGGACGAGGCCGTACGGGTCTTCGCCGCGAACCTGCGCGACCTGCTGCTCGCCGCCCCGGCGGGCACGCGGGCGACGCTCGGCCTGGACCCGGGCTTCCGCACCGGTGTGAAGGTCGCCGTCGTGGACGCCACCGGCAAGGTCGTGGCCACCGACGTCATCCACCCGCACGTGCCCGCCAACCGGTGGGACGAGTCCCTCGCCAAGCTCGCCCGCCTCGCGAAGGAGCACGCGGTCGAGCTGGTCGCCATCGGCAACGGCACGGCCTCCCGCGAGACCGACAAGCTCGCCGGGGAGCTGATCACCCGCCACCCCGAGCTCGAGCTCACCAAGGTGATGGTCTCGGAGGCGGGCGCCTCCGTGTACTCCGCCTCGGCCTTCGCCTCCCAGGAACTCCCCGGCATGGACGTGTCGTTGCGCGGCGCGGTCTCCATCGCCCGCCGCCTCCAGGACCCGCTCGCCGAGCTGGTCAAGATCGACCCCAAGTCGATCGGCGTGGGCCAGTACCAGCACGACCTGTCCGAGGTGAAGCTGTCCCGCTCGCTCGACGCGGTGGTCGAGGACTGTGTGAACGGCGTGGGTGTGGACGTCAACACCGCCTCCGCGCCGCTGCTCTCGCGCGTGTCGGGCATCAGCGGCGGACTCGCCGAGAACATCGTCGCCCACCGCGACGCCAACGGCCCCTTCCACAGCCGCAAGGGCCTCAAGGACGTGGCGCGGCTGGGGCCCAAGGCGTACGAGCAGTGTGCGGGCTTCCTGCGGATCCGCGGCGGCGCGGACCCGCTGGACGCCTCCGCGGTGCACCCCGAGGCGTACCCGGTGGTCCGGGCGATGGGCAAGACGGCCGGCGGCGAGGTGGCGGCGCTGATCGGCAACACGGGCGTCCTGCGCTCCCTGCGCCCGGAGTCCTTCGTCACCGAGGCCTTCGGCCTGCCCACCGTGACCGACATCCTGCGCGAGCTGGAGAAGCCCGGCCGCGACCCGCGCCCGGCCTTCAAGACCGCCACCTTCAAGGAGGGCGTGGAGAAGATCGGCGACCTGGCCCCCGGGATGATCCTGGAGGGAGTGGTCACCAACGTGGCCGCCTTCGGCGCCTTCATCGACATCGGCGTCCACCAGGACGGGCTGGCGCACGTCTCGGCGCTGTCGAAGACCTTCGTCAAGGACCCCCGGGACGTGGTCAAGCCGGGCGACATCGTCCGCGTGAAGGTCATGGACGTGGACATCCCGCGCAAGCGCATCTCGCTGACCCTGCGGCTGGAGGACGAGGCGGGCGCGGAGCGCGGCGCGGGCGCCCCGGGCCAGGAGCGCCGGGGCGGCGGCCGTCCGCCGCAGCAGCGCGGCGGGGGCGGCGAGGGCCGGCGCGATCAGGGTCAGGACGGCCAGGGCCAGGGCCAGCGCGGTCAGGGCCAGCGCGGTCAGGGCCAGGGCGGTCAGGGTCAGGGTCAGAGCCAGCGGAGTCAGGGCCAGGGCCAGCGCGGTCAGGGCCAGCGCGGCCAGGGCGGCGGCCAGCGCGGGCAGGGCCAGCGGCACGGCGGCGGCGCTTCCGCTCCGGCGCCCGCCAACAGCGCGATGGCCGACGCACTGCGCCGCGCCGGCCTCACGGGGCCCGAGGAGCGCCGCAAGCGGTAGGACGGCAGGGCGGCAGGGGAGACTTGCGGCCACTCCGGCGCGCGGGGACCGCGCGTGCGGTGGCCGAATAGGTCCCCCGGCCGGAGACCTGCCTTGCCAACTCCCGTACAAGATCTGTAGGCATGGTGGAACGCCCGTTCGTCACCCAGGCGGACGGGCTTCCGCATTTCCCCTCAGGACCGCATTCCCCGAGGCCGCCTTCGAAGGCACAGGACGCCATGCCCATGCCAGCACACGCCTACCGACGCTGCCCGAGAAAGGGTCCGAAGAGGGATCACATGCCCCACCGGCAACTCAGCCTGCGCAAACGGTGCGAGAACATTCTCGGCCAACTGGATCTGACCCATCCGTTCTCCCTCGACGCGCTGTGCAGCCGCATGGCCGAGCAGCGCGGCCGCCCCATCAAGCTCCACCCGCTGCCCAAGGAGGCCGCGGAGTCGGGCGTGTGCGGACTGTGGGTGGGCACGGCCAGCGTCGACTACGTCTTCTACGAGGCGCAGACCACCCCGCTGCACCGGGAGCACATCGTGCTCCACGAGCTCGGCCACATCCTCTTCGGGCACCACTCCCTGGAGGGGGAGGAGACCGACGGGCGCGCCCCGGTCGTGCTCGGGCGCACCAACTACACCACCCGCCAGGAGCAGGAGGCGGAGATGCTCGCCAGCATGATCCGCATCCGCACGGCGAACGCCGGCCCGCCGTCCGCGGCCCGCGCCCGGGGCACCCTGGCCCGGCTCGAGTCCGCCATGGGTTACGAGCGGGGGAACGATGGCAGCTGACCTGACCGACTTCGGCAACTGGCTCGCCGTTCCCAGCGTGGTCTGCCTCTGGCTCGCGGTCCTGCTCCGCGCCCCCGGCGCCCTGCGCTCCCCGCAGCAGCGCGGCCTGTGGCTGGCCGTGGCCACCGCCGCCGCCGCGATGACCCTCAACCTCCCCGACGTCGTCGCGTACGCGATGGACCGCGGCGCGGGCTACGCCCACAGCATCGGCCTCGTCCGCAACCTCATCGGGGTCTTCTCCGCCGGCGCCGTCCTGTTCTTCGTGGCCGCCGCCGCGGGCGGCCGCCGCCTGCGGCTCGTCTCCTGGACCGCCACGGTCGGGTGGCTGGCCGCACTGGTCGCGCTGGACGCCGCGGCGCCCGCGCACGGCACGCACGCGATGCCGCCGGTCGGCGACCCGGTGCCCTCCCTCGCGTACTGGCTGGTGCTGATCTCCGCGCACGTGGTCGCCAACACCGTGTGCGTGGCCCTGTGCTGGCGCTACAGCCGCCGCACCGAGAGCCGGGGGCTGGCCGCCGGTCTGCGCCTCTTCGGCCTCGGTACCGCGCTCGCCGGCCTGTTCTGGCTCGCCTACCTGCTCAAGGCCCTGTTCGGCAGCACCTGGGCGATGCCCGCCCTGCCGCTGCTGATGAACCTGCACGGGCTGCTGCGGGCCGCCGCGATCCTCGTGCCGACCCTGTTCACCTTCCGCCGGACCGCCTCCGACATCGCCACCGCCTGGCGCCTGTGGCCGCTGTGGCGCGACCTGGTCCAGGCCGTCCCGCACGTGGCCCTGAACAAGCCGCGGGCCGGGCGGATGGTGGAGCTGCTGTGGCCCCCGGTCCCGCGCAACCTGCTCGTGTACCGCAAGGTGATCGAGACGCGCGACGCGATCCTGATCCTCGGCGAGTACGTCGCCCCCGGCGCCCTGGAGGACGCCCGCGGCCGCGTCGCCGGACGCGGGGTCCCCGAGCAGCGGCGCACCGCCGCCGCGCTGGCCTCCGTACTGCTCGACGCGCGGCGGGCGAAGCTCGCCGGCGCCCCCGGGCAGCAGGGCGAGGCGGCCGGACTGGAGCTGCCCGCCGCCATCCAGACCTCCGCCGAGGGCGGGGACCTGGCGCAGGAGGCCCGGTTCCTCGTCGACGTCGCCCACGCGTACACCCGGGAAGTGAAGCCGTCGTGACCACCGTACTGATCACCGGGGCCAGCGCCGGACTGGGCGCCGCCTTCGCCCGGGCCTTCGCGGCCAAGGGCGCCGACCTGGTCCTCGTGGCCCGCGACAAGGAGCGGCTGGAGTCCGTCGCGCGCGACCTCGGCCGGGAGTTCGGCACGGCCGCCGAGGTGCTGCCCGCCGACCTGCTGGACCCGGCGGACTGCGCGGCGGTCGCCGCACGCCTCGCCGACCGGGTCCGCCCCGTGGACATCCTGGTCAACAACGCGGGCTTCGGACTGCCCGCGCCCTTCCCGTACAGCCCGGTCGAGGACGAGGAGCGGATGCTCGACCTGCTGGTGAAGGTGCCCCTGCGGCTCACCCACGCCGTGCTGCCGGGCCTGCGCGAGCGCCGCCGGGGCGCGGTGGTCAACGTCTCCTCGGTGGCCGGACTGCTGCCGACCGGCACCTACGGGGCGGCCAAGGCCTGGGTCACCGCGTTCAGCGAGTCACTGCGGGTGGACATGGAGCCGTACGGCGTCCGGGTCCTGGCGGTGGTGCCGGGATTCACCCGCACCGAGTTCCAGGAGCGCGCCGGGATGGACGTCAGCGCCCTGCGCGAGGCGGTCTGGCTGGACCCGCGGGCCGTGGTCGACCAGGCACTGCGCGATCTGGCACTGCGCCGCCCGCTCAGTATCACGGGCCGCCGCTACCGGGCGTACGCCCTGGCCGCCCGGCACCTCCCGCGCGCCTTCGTGGCACGCAGGATGGCCCGCAAGAGGAGCGCTCCGGCGGAGCGCTGACGCCACCGCGGCAGACCGGTGCGCGGCCCGGTGACCGGGTCCGCGCACGGTGTGCCGTGAAGGGGGCGAGTCAGCAGCCTCCTCGGCCGTGGCCGTACCCGCCGTGGCCATGTCCTCCGTAACCGTTGTCGTCGTCGTCGTGGTCCCAGCCGCCGTGTCGCCAGCCGCCGTGGCCACCGTAGTCGTCGTCATCGTCGTGGTCCCAGCCGCCGGTGACGTAGCTGACGGTCTGGGTGGGGGTTGCCGCCGAGGCGGTGCCCGCCGTACCGAACGCGGCTCCACCGGCCATCAGAAGCCCGGCGGCGGAGACCACGAAGAGGCGCTTCGCTCTCTGTGCACGCATGGAGATTCCCTTTCCTTCCACCCGCCCGCACCTCTCACGGGGTACGGAGGAGCAGAACCGCGGCCGCAAAACAGAATGCGCAGCGCGGGTCGGATACAGGGCCGCTGGAAGTGCGGAAGCACAGGTCCGGGCACAGGGGGCCCAGGCCCCCACACGAGTTCCGAAGCGGGCGCGCGTCAGAGGTGCAACCCCTGCTGACGCGGCACTTCGGCCATGGAGGCGTGCTCCGCGGTTGCGGCTCTCACCCACAAAGGCTAGTCGTGCACGAGCGGGTCGGCACCTTGGGAGGGCGGGCCCCGCGCCCCCGCGGCTAGAGCTCGGTGACGTTGCCGTCCTCGACCCGCAGGCGGCGGGTCACCGAAACGGCGTCCAGCATGCGGCGGTCGTGGGTGACCAGCAGCAGGGTGCCCTCGTACGCCTCCAGGGCGGACTCCAACTGCTCGATCGCCGGGAGGTCGAGGTGGTTGGTGGGCTCGTCCAGGACCAGCAGGTTGACCCCGCGGCCCTGGAGCAGGGCCAGCGCCGCCCGGGTCCGCTCGCCGGGGGAGAGCGTGGCCGCAGGACGCAGCACGTGCGCCGCCTTGAGGCCGAACTTGGCCAGCAGGGTGCGGACTTCGGCCGGCTCGGTGTCCGGGACGGCCGCGCAGAACGCCTCCAGCAGCGGCTCGTCGCCGAGGAACAGGCCGCGGGCCTGGTCCACCTCGCCGATCAGCACGCCCGATCCGAGAGTGGCGGAGCCGGAGTCCGGAGCCACCCGGCCGAGCAGGAGGGCCAGCAGGGTCGACTTGCCCGCGCCGTTCGCCCCGGTGATCGCCACCCGGTCCGCCCAGTCGATCTGCAGGCTTGCCGGCCCGAAGGCGAAGTCCCCCCGCCTGACCGCGGCCTCGCGCAGGGTGGCCACCACCGAGCCGGAGCGCGGCGCCGCCGCGATCTCCATGCGCAGCTCCCACTCCTTGCGCGGCTCGTCGACGACCTCCAGCCGCTCGATCGCCCGCTGCGTCTGGCGGGCCTTGGCGGCCTGCTTCTCGCTGGACTCGCTGCGCAGGTTCCTGCCGAGCTTGTTGTTGTCGGTCGCCTTGCGGCGGGCGTTGCGCACGCCCTTGTCCATCCAGTTGCGCTGCATCTGGGCCCGGCCTTCGAGGGCCGACTTCTTGTCCGCGTACTCCTCGAACTCCTCGCGCGCGTGGTCGCGGGCGCGCTCGCGCTCCTCCAGGTAGGCGTCGTACCCGCCGCCGTAGAGGTTGATCTGCTGCTGCGCCAGGTCGAGCTCCAGGACCTTGGTGACGGTCCGGGCCAGGAACTCGCGGTCGTGGCTGATCACGACCGTGCCGGCGCGCAGCCCCGTGACGAACCGCTCCAGCCGCTCCAGACCGTCCAGGTCGAGGTCGTTGGTGGGCTCGTCCAGCAGGAAGACGTCGTAGCGGGACAGCAGCAGCGAGGCGAGGCCCGCGCGGGCCGCCTGGCCGCCGGACAGCGCCGTCATGGGCAGGTCCAGGCCCACGGTGAGGCCGAGCTCGGCCGCGACCTCCTCCGCCCGCTCGTCGAGATCGGCGCCGCCGAGGTTCAGCCACTGGTCCAGCGCCGTCGCATACGCGTCGTCCGCGCCGGGCGTCCCGTCCACCAGGCCCTGCGTCGCCTCGTCCAGCTCCGCCTGCGCGGCGGCCACCCCGGTGCGCCGCGCCAGGAACTCCCGGACCGACTCGGCGGGCCGGCGCTCCGGCTCCTGCGGCAGGTGGCCGACGGCGGCGGTGGGCGGCGAGAGCCGCAGCTCACCGGTCTCGGGGGTGTCCAGCCCGGCGAGCAGGCGCAGCAGGGTGGACTTGCCGGCGCCGTTCACGCCGACGAGGCCGATGACGTCGCCGGGTGCGACGACGAGGTCGAGATCGGCGAACAGCGTGCGCTCACCGTGGGCGGCGGTGAGCTTCTTGGCGACGAGGGTTGCAGTCATGATGCGCCGATCCTATCCGGGCAGGTGCGGGCCTCCGGCGATGGCCGGATAGGTGGGAGGGGCGTCATTGCGGCCACCGGGTGCGGCGTCACACCATGAGGCCATGTCGTCGCCACACGTGCTCGTCCTCTACGACGGGGTGCAGAGCCTGGACGTGACCGGGCCGGTCGAGGTGTTCGCCGCCGCGGCCCGGTTCCCGGGGAGGCCCCCGTACGAGATCCGCACCGTGTCCCCGGGCGGCGGTCCGGTCCGTACGAGCAGCGGGCTGACGCTGGTCCCGGACGGGGACCTGGACGCCGCCCGGCCCGGCCGGGGGACCACCCTGCTCGTGCCCGGCGGCCGGTACACGGCCGACTTCGAGCCGCGGCTCACCGACTGGCTGCGCGCCTACGGGGGTGGCGCGGAGCGGCTGGTGTCCGTCTGCACGGGCGGGCTGCTGCCGGCCGAGGCGGGGGTGCTGGCCGGGCGGCGGGCGACGACGCACTGGTACGGGTGCGAGCAGATGGCCAAGGACTACCCGGACGTGGTGGTGGAGCCGGACCCGATCTACGTGCGGGACGGGCCGGTCGCCACCTCGGCCGAAGGCAGGGGAAGGATCACGGAGCACCCGGGCGGCGACCTCGGCGTCGAGGCCCTCGCCGCCCGGGCGCGGCTCTCACCGCGCCACTTCGCCCGCGCCTTCCAGGCGGAGACGGGGGTCACGCCCGGCGCTACGTCGAGCGGGTGCGGGTGGAGCACGCGCGGCGGCTGCTGGAGGACAGCCGGGAGGGCGTGGCCCGGGTATCCCGCGCCTGCGGCTACCGCACGCCGGAGGCCCTGCGCCGCGCCTTCGTCAGGACCCTGGGCCGGCCCCCCGCCGAGTACCGCCGCCGCTTCGGCGCGTGACCACGGCCGCGACCGGCCCGCACCGAACCGCCGTACAGACCAGCCGCCCCGGCAGGGAGCGGCACCGTCCCCACGCTCCGGAGGAGCCATGCAGATCGCCGTACTGCTCTACGACCGCTTCACCGCCCTCGATGCCATCGGTCCCTTCGACACCCTCGGCCGGCTCCAGGAGGCCGAGACGGTGTTCGTGTCCGAGCGCCCCGGGCCCGTGCGGACCGACAACGGGTCCCTGGCGCTCGTCGCCGACAAGGCCCTCCACGAGGTGACCCGGCCCGACATCGTCCTCGTGCCCGGTGGGCCGCACCCCGAGCTGGAGATGGAGAACCCCGCCGTGCTGCAGTGGCTGCGGGACGTCGACGCGACCAGCACCTGGACGACCTCCGTCTGCACCGGGTCCCTGCTGCTCGCCGCCGCCGGGCTGCTCGACGGGCGGCGGGCCGCCGGCCACTGGCTGTACCTGGACCAGCTGCCGCGGTTCGGGGCGGAGCCCACCGGGGAGCGGGTGGTGTTCGACGGGAAGTACGTCACCGCGGCGGGTGTCTCCGCCGGGATCGACATGGGCCTCACGCTGCTCGGCAGGATCGCCGGTGACGAGTTCGCCCAGACCGTCCAGTTGATGACGGAGTACGACCCCCAGCCGCCCTACGACGCCGGTTCCCCGGACAAGGCTCCGGCCGAGCTCGTCGCGCGGCTGCGGGCGGTCAATCCGCTGTAGGCCAGCGGAAGACGGGCGCCCGGCGCTCGAGGAACGCGGCGACGCCCTCCGCGGTGTCGCCGCTCCCGGCCGCCTGCGCGGCCCAGTGGGCGTCCCGGTCGGTCCGCCCGTCCGCGAACTCCTTGGCCGCCGCCTGTGTCAGCTGCGACCTCGTGACGAGGGTCCGGGTGAACTCGGCCACCCGCTTGTCCAGTTGGCCCGCCGGCAGCAGCTCGTCCAGGAAGCCGGTGCGCAGCGCCCGGTCCGCGTCGACCAACTCCGCGGAGAAGAGCAGGTACTTGGCGGCGGCCGGGCCGACCAGCCGGGCCAGCCGCCGGGTCGAGGACGCCGGGTACACGATGCCCAGCTTCGCCGGGGTGACGCCGAAGGAGGCCCCTTCCTCCGCGAACCGCAGATCGCAGGCGCCCGCCAGCTGGCTGCCGCCGCCCACGCAGAACCCGCGGATCGCGGCCAGCGTCGGCTTGGGGAAGGCGGCCAGCGCCTCCTCCGCCGCCACGGCGAGCGCCTGCGGGTCCTCGTCCCCGGTCAGCGAGGAGATGTCCGCGCCCGCGCAGAAGGTCGCTCCCGCCCCGGTCAGGACGAGCACCCGGACGGCCGGATCGGCCGCCAGCCCCGGCAGCAGTTCCGGCAGGGCCCGCCACATGGCGGCCGTCATGGCGTTGCGCTTGGCGGGGTGCGAGATGACGACGGTGGCGACCCCGTCGGCGATGGTGTGGCGGAGGGCTGCGTCCGGGGCTGCGTCCATGCGCCGGATGCTATCCCGGGGTGTCCTCCCTATGATCAAGGGGAGTCCGTCCGGGGGGTGCGAGGAGGTGGCACGTCCATGGAGGCAGACCGTACCGAGGGCAGGGGCCGGGCGCCGCAGCGGGAGAAGAAGCAGCTCAGCCGTAGTTTCGGGCTGCTCGCCGCGCTCGGGGTGATCCTCGTGCTGGCCGGCCTGGTGGGTCTGGTCTACACCGGTGTGGCCACCCTGACCTCGATGTTCCTCTTCGGCTGGCTGCTGCTGATCGGCGGTCTGGTCGGGCTGCTGCAAGCGGTCCAGTCCCGCAAGAGCAACTACTTCTGGCTCGCGGTCATCGTCGCCGCCGTCAATCTGGCGGCGGGCTTCGTCATCCTGCGCCGGCCCGAGGCGAGCGCCGAGGCGCTGACCATGTTCGCCGCGCTGCTCTTCCTCACCGGCGGGCTGTTCCGGCTCGCGGGCGCCCTCGTGGTGCGGGGGGCGAACTTCGGGCTCTCGCTCGTCCAGGGCGCCTTCGGGGTCCTGCTGGGCATCCTGATCCTGTCGAGCTGGCCCGGCAGCAGCCGCTACGTGATCGGAGCGTTCTTCTCCCTCGCCCTGCTGTTCGACGGCCTGAGCCTGATCGCCGTGGGCATGGGAGCCCGGCGCATCCTGGGGTTGGTCAGCGACGACGCGGCCGAGCCGGGGTCCGCCGCCGCGGACAGGACCGGAGCGGCGGCCGAGAAGCGTCCCGTAGAAGATCAGGAACAGTCGAACAACTGACTCTGTCATACGCCATTGGTCAGAAAGTGTCCGATAGGCGCTGACTTATGGTCAGCGGCGCGGCCCGGATCAGGCTGTTCCCCACTCTTGACGCGTGGAGACGATCGAGCGCGAAGACGGGGGACGGAAGATGGATGTCAGCGGGAATGTCCCGCCAGCCCGGGAGGCGGAGCCAGAGGCTCCGGCCGACCCCCTCGCGTACGAGGGAGTGTGGAGGTTCACGGCTCCCGCGGTAGAAGAATCCGTTCCGCAGGCGCGCCGCGCCGTGCGGGACCTGCTCGGGCGGCAGGGGGTGGCGGGCCGGGAGGACCTCGTGTACTCGCTGCTGCTGATCGTCTCCGAGCTGGTGACGAACTCGGTCCGGCACGCCGCCCTGCTCTCTCCGGAAGTGGCCGTCGAGGTCGCGATCGGCCGGGAGTGGGTACGGGTGGCCGTCGAGGACAACCACCCGTACCGCCCCAAGGCGCTGGAGGCCGATTTCGGCCAGACCGGCGGCCGGGGGCTGCTCCTGGTACGGGAGATCACGCTGGAGGCCGGCGGGGTCTGCGACGTGGAGCACACGTCCACGGGCGGCAAGGTCATCTGGGCGGCCCTGCCGCTCACGGCCCCGCCCCACCCCGCGACTCCCGTCGTGTGAGCCACCCGTCGTGTGAACCTCGGCGCGTGAACCGTCCGGGCCGGCTACCAGCCCGCGGCGTCGCCGGTCAGCTCGCGGATCGCGGGCCGTGCCGCGTCCAGGACCGTCATGAACCACGCCGAGAACGGCACTTCGGCATGCCGCTTCGCCAGTTCGCCGGCGGTGACGAAGACGGTGTCCCCGACCTCCTCCGGATCCGGCCGCAGGGCCGACTGGGCCAGTCCCACGAAAAGGTGGTTGAACTCCTGCTCCACCAGACCCGACGCGGGGTCCGGGTGGTTGTAGCGGACCGTCCCCGCCTCCGCGAGCAGCGAGGGCGACAGCCCCAGCTCCTCGTGGGTCCGCCGGGCCGCGGCCGCGAACGGCGACTCCCCGGGGTAGGGGTGACCGCAGCAGGTGTTCGACCAGACGCCGGGGGAGTGGTACTTCCCGAGGGCCCGCTGCTGGAGCAGCAGGCGGCCCTGCTCGTCGAAGAGGAACACGGAGAACGCCCGGTGCAGCTGCCCGGGTGCCTGATGAGCGGAGAGCTTCTCCGCCGTGCCGATGGTGTTGCCGGACTCGTCGACCAGTTCGAGCATGATCGGTTCTTGAGTACCGGTGCCGTTGGTCGCGCTGTTCGCGGCGGTGGCTGGTGGTGTCGGCATACCCATCCTTCGCTTCGGACTCCGGCCTTCAGTCTGCCGTACAAAAGAGGCTTGTCCCCACTTCGGAGATCCGCGCATGTCTGCCCCCCGTCGCGTGATAAGCGACGAGGGGCAGATCACTTCACCACCCGCGACCGCGGTGTCAGACCCCGAAAGGCGCCGGGTACCCGATCGTGCCGGCAGGCACCGGAACGGAATCGTCCAGTACCAGCGCCATCATGGCCTCGTCCGGAACCTCGAAGGGCGCCCGGATCCCGAAGCGCGAGGCCGGCACGAAACCGAAGCGCGGGTAGTACTCCGGGTGGCCCAGCACCAGGACCAGGGACTCCCCGCGCTCCTTGGCCGCCGCCAGCACGGCCCGGACGACCGAGCTGCCCGCGCCCGAGCGCTGGAGCGCCGGGTCCGCGGCCACCGGGGCGAGCGCGAGGGCCCGTGCCCCGTCCACCCGGCACACGGTGAGCAGCGCGTGCGCCGCCACCGAGCCGTCCGGGGCCTCGGCCACGTACGACAGCCCGGGCACCCAGGCCTCGTCCGCGCGCAGCGCGTCCACGAGATCCGCCTCCAGCGGGGTCTCGAACGCCGCGAGGTTGACGGCCCGTACGGCGGCCGCGTCGGCCGGGGCCTCCGGCCGGGCCGGCCAGGCGCCGCCGTCCCCGGCGGTCACCGGGCGCAGGACGTAGCCCGTGTACCCGTACTCGTGCCCGTGCCGGGCGCGCAGGGCGAGCTCCTCGCGGGCGCCGGCCAGGGCGGCCGCCATCGCGGGACCGGCACCGCCCGGGTGGGCCGCGACCCGCTCGGCGAGCGGGCCGTAGTACTCGGCCCAGTCCGAGTCGGGCAGGTCGTGCACGCCGAGCACCCGGTACCCGGCGGCCTGGGCGGCCGCGAGATGGCCGGCGGTGGTGCGCAGCGGGTACTGCCCGTCCCAGAAGGCGCGGGCGCCGGCGGACGGCTCCCCGACGGTCCACTGGCACTCGGTCAGCACCAGGGTGCCGCCGGGGGCGAGCAGCCGCTTCCACCGCGCGAGCGCGGTGTCGAAGCCGATGAGGTAGGCGGAGCCCTCCGCCCAGACGAGGTCGAAGGAGCCGTCGGGGAAGCCCTCGGAGCCGTCGGCGGCCTCCTGCGGGAGGTCTCCGATGTCCGCCCTGACGGTGCGGATCCGGTCGCCGAGCCCGCGGGCCCCGGCGGCCGCGCGCAGTTCCTCGAGGAACGGTGCGTGCAGGTCGACGGCGGTCACCTCGGCGCCGTGCCGACCGGCTTCCGCGGCGAGCAGCAGGGCGCTGCGGCCCGGACCGCAGCCCAGGTCGAGGACGCGCGGCCGCTCGGGCAGCGGTCCGCACAGGGAGAGCAGGCGCCGGGTGCTCGCGTCGGAACCGGGAGCCTGCCGGGGCAGGCCGTGGTGCAGGGCGAAGAAGGCGTGCTCGAAGGTGTTGGTGTTGTCGGTCAACGTGAACCCTTGAAAACGGGGGCACCGGCCGACGGGGCCGTTCAGCGTGTGTGATCAGGCCCGGCCGGTCGCCCGGGGGAGATGGGGGATGCACCGGAGTTCGCTGCGCATGGCCGCGACCACTGCGACGGTCATCAACCCACCTCTTTCCACTCGACACGATCAGGGGCGTGTCCACCGTAACATCCGGGCCGTTTGTGGTACCGCGCGTGATCGTCAATGATGATCACGCCCCGGCCCGGGGGCCGGGGGTATGCGGCTTATCAGGGCGTAAACGGGTGGTGAACCCCTGCTTCCATTCATCCGATAGCCTCTGCCGACGTGCCGCCGCCCCATGAGGCGCCCGTCCGGAGCCAGTCCGGACTTCGTTACAAGGAGTGAGTTCGTCTGCCGACCGTCATCCTCACCGGCCTGCCGGTCCCCGGATCACCGCTCGCCGACGAGCTGCGCTCCCTCGGGTTCGAGGTCCGCCCCGCCGCCGGTCCCCAGGACGCGGCCGCCGCCCTGGCCGCCGTACCCGCGGACCAGCGCGTGGCCGTGGTGGACAGCGCCTTCGTCGGGCACGTGCACACGCTGCGCCTCGCGCTGACCGACCCCCGCTTCGACGCCTGCGCGGTCACCGGCGCCCTCGCCGTCCAGCCCGGCGCCCGCGAGGCGCTCGACAAGGCCGCCGCCGCCCCGGACGACGGCGCGGGCCCCTACGCCGACCGGCTCGCCGCCGCGGTCGAGGCCGCCGGCACGGCCGTCCAGCGGCCCGAGCTCGGCACCCTCGTCGCCGCCGTCCCCGCCACCGCGGCGGACCGCGACGCGGCCGTCGCCGCCGTCGCCGCCGTCGACGACGAGGCCGTGCGCCTGCGGACCGCCGTGAAGTCCCGCGACGGCTTCTTCACCACCTTCCTCATCAGCCCGTACTCGCGCTACATCGCCCGCTGGTGCGCGCGCCGCGGCCTGACCCCGAACCAGGTCACCACCGCCTCCCTGGTCACCGCTCTGATCGCGGCCGGCTGCGCCGCCACCGGCGACCGCTGGGGCTACGTCGCGGCCGGGGTGCTGCTCCTCTTCTCCTTCGTCCTGGACTGCACCGACGGGCAGCTCGCCCGCTACTCGCTCCAGTACTCGACGATGGGCGCCTGGCTCGACGCGACCTTCGACCGCGCCAAGGAGTACGCCTTCTACGCGGGACTCGCCCTCGGGGCGGCCCGCCACGGCGACGACGTCTGGGCGCTCGCCCTCGGCGCGATGATCCTCATGACCTGCCGGCACGTGGTGGACTTCTCCTTCAACGAGGCCAACCACGACGCGACGGCCAACACGAGCCCCACGGCCGCCCTCTCCGACCGGCTCGACAGCGTCGGCTGGACCGTCTGGGTCCGCCGGATGATCATCCTGCCGATCGGGGAGCGCTGGGCGATGATCGCGGTGCTGACCGCCGTCACCACTCCCCGGATCGTCTTCTACGCCCTGCTCGTCGGCTGCGCCTTCGGTGCGCTCTACACGACCGCCGGCCGGGTCCTGCGCTCCCTGACCCGCAAGGCGACGCGTACCGACCGGGCCGCGCAGGCCCTGTACGACCTCACCGACTCCGGCCCGCTCGCCGAGCTGCCGCGCCGGCTGCTGGGAGCCCGCCGGCCCGCCGCGAGCTCCGTGTGGATCGCCGCCTTCGCGGCCGTCGCCCTGATCGGCTTCGCGCTGAGCCGCCCGTTCGGAGACCCGACGCTGATCGCCGCCGCCGTGCTCTACGCCGTGGCCGCCGGCGAGGCCGTCTCCCGCCCCCTCAAGGGCGCCCTGGACTGGCTGATCCCGCCCCTGTTCCGGGCCGCCGAATACGTCACGATCCTGGTGCTCGCCGCCAAGGCGGACGTCCCCGGGGCCCTTCCCGCGGCATTCGGCCTGATCGCGGCGGTCGCCTACCATCACTACGACACGGTGTACCGCATCCGCGGCGGCACCGGCGCGCCGCCGCACTGGCTGGTGCGGACGATCGGCGGCCACGAGGGCCGGGTCCTGCTGGCCACGGTGCTGGCCGCCCTCCTCGCGACGCGCGCCTCGGACTTCCCCGTCGCGCTCACGGCCATGGCCGTGGCCGTGGCACTCGTGGTGCTCGTGGAGAGCATCCGCTTCTGGGTCTCCTCCGGAGCACCCGCCGTACATGACGAAGGAGAACCAGCATGATCGGCCTTGTACTCGCTGCCGGTGCCGGACGCCGTCTGCGTCCCTACACCGACACCCTGCCCAAGGCCCTCGTGCCCGTCGGCCCCGAAGGGCAGGAGGACAGCCTCACCGTCCTCGACCTGACCCTGGGCAACTTCGCCGAGGTCGGCCTCACCGAGGTCGCCGTCGTCGTCGGCTACCGCAAGGAGGCCGTCTACGAGCGCCGCGAGGCCCTGGAGGCCAAGTACGGCGTCAAGATCACGCTGATCGACAACGACAAGGCCGAGGAGTGGAACAACGCCTACTCCCTGTGGTGCGCGCGTGACGTCCTCAAGCAGGGCGTGATCCTCGCCAACGGCGACACCGTCCACCCGGTCTCCGTCGAGAAGACCCTGCTCGCCGCCCGCGGCAACGGCCGGAAGATCATCCTCGCCCTCGACACGGTCAAGAGCCTGGCCGACGAGGAGATGAAGGTCGTCACCGCCGAGGGCCAGGGCGTCCGCAAGATCACCAAGCTGATGGACCCGGCCGACGCGACGGGCGAGTACATCGGTGTCACCCTGATCGAGGCCGAGGCCGCCGAGCAGCTGGCCGAGGCCCTGAAGACCACGTTCGAGCGCGACCCCGACCTCTACTACGAGGACGGCTACCAGCAGCTCGTGAACGACGGCTTCACCATCGACGTGGCTCCCATCGGCGACGTCAAGTGGGTCGAGATCGACAACCACGACGACCTCGCCAAGGGCCGGACGATCGCATGCCAGTACTGACGAGGCTCATCCCCTCGCCCGTCGTCGTCGACATCGCCAGCGGAGCGATGGACGACCTGGCCGGCCTGCTGGCCGACCAGCGGATCTCCGCCTCCGGCAAGCTCGCGATCGCGATCAGCGGGGGTTCGGGCGTGGCGCTGCGCGCCAAGCTGGAGCCCGTGCTGCCGCACGCCGACTGGTACGCCGTCGTCGACGGCACCATCGACTCCGCGGTCAAGCTGGCCGACGACATAAAGGGCCGCCGCTACGACGCCGTCGTGGGCCTGGGCGGCGGCAAGATCATCGACGTGGCGAAGTACGCCGCGGCGCGGGTCGGGCTGCCCATGGTGGCCGTCGCCACGAACCTCTCGCACGACGGCATCTGCTCGCCGGTGTCCATCCTGGACAACGACAACGGCCGCGGCTCCTACGGCGTGCCCACGCCGATCGCCATGGTGATCGACCTCGACGTGATCAAGGAAGCCCCGGTGCGGTTCATCCGCGCGGGCGTCGGCGACGCGATCTCCAACATCTCGGCGATCGCCGACTGGGAGCTCTCGCACGAGATCACCGGCGAGCCCGTCGACGGCCTGGCCGCCGCCATGGCCCGCACCGCGGGCCAGTCGGTCCTGCGCCACCCCGGCGGATGCGGCGACGACGAGTTCCTCACCGTGCTCTCCGAGGGCCTGGTCCTGACCGGTATCGCCATGTCGATCAGCGGGGACACCCGCCCCGCCTCCGGCGCCTGCCACGAGATCAGCCACGCCTTCGACCTGCTCTACCCGGGGCGCTCCGCGCTCCACGGCGAGCAGGTCGGCATCGGCGCCGCCTTCGCGATGCACCTGCGCGGTGCCGGCGAGCTGTCCGGGCTCTTCATCGAGGTGCTGCGCCGGCACGGCCTGCCGGTGACCCCCGAGGAGATCGGCTTCAGCATCGACGAGTTCGTCACGGCCGTCGAGTACGCCCCGCAGACCCGCCCGGGACGCTTCACGATCCTGGAGCACCTCAACCTGTCCGCCGCCGAGATCAGGGACGCTTACGCCGACTATGCCAAGACCATCCGTAGCTGAACTCCGGCCCGTCGTTCACCCGGCGGGCGTGAAGGACCGGGTCAGCGGCGAGCACTGGGGCGGTCGCCTCTACATGCGCGAGATCTCCCTGCGCATCACCCGCTACCTGGTCACCACCAAGGTCACGCCGAACCAGCTGACCTACCTGATGACGCTCGCCGGCGTCCTCGCCGCCCCGGCCCTGCTGGTGCCGGGCGTCTGGGGCGCCGTCCTCGGCGTGGTCGCGGTCCAGCTCTACCTGCTGCTCGACTGCGTCGACGGCGAGGTCGCCCGCTGGAAGAAGCAGTTCTCGCTGTCCGGCGTGTACCTCGACCGGGTCGGCGCGTACCTGTGCGACGCGGCGGTGCTCGTCGGCTTCGGCCTGCGCGCCGCGGACCTGTGGGGCGGCGGCCGGATCGACTGGCTGTGGGCCTTCCTGGGCACCCTGGCCGCGCTCGGCGCGATCCTGATCAAGGCCGAGACCGACCTGGTCGGCGTCGCCCGCCACCAGGCGGGCAAGCCCGTGGTCAAGGACGCGGCCGCCGAGCCGCGCTCGTCCGGCATGGCGCTCGCCCGCCGGGCCGCCGCCGCGCTCAAGTTCCACCGCCTCGTCCTCGGCATCGAGGCCTCCCTGCTCATCCTGGCGCTGGCCGTCGTGGACCAGATCCGCGGCGACCTGTTCTACTCCCGGGTCGGGGTGGCCGTCCTCGCCGCCATCGCACTGCTCCAGACCGTGCTGCACCTGGTGTCGATCCTGGCCTCCAGCAGGCTCAAGTGAGTACGCCGATGCGGCTGGGCGCCGTGATCATCACCATGGGCAACCGCCCGGACGAGCTGAAGGCACTGCTCGACTCGGTCGCCCGGCAGGAGGGCGACCCCGTCGAGGTGGTCGTGGTGGGCCAAGGCGTGCAGGTCACGGGCCTCACCGACCTGCCGCCCGGCGTCCGTACCGTCGACCTGCCCGAGAACCTGGGCATCCCCGGCGGACGCAACGTCGGGATCGAGGCCTTCGGCCCCGGCGGCAGCGAGGTCGACGCCCTGCTCTTCCTGGACGACGACGGCCTGCTCGAGCGCACCGACACCGCCGAGCTGTGCCGGCAGGCCTTCGCGGAGGATCCGGAGCTCGGCATCGTCAGCTTCCGGATCGCGGACCCTGAGACCGGTATCACGCAGCGCCGGCACGTGCCGCGGCTGCGCGCCTCGGACCCGATGCGCTCCTCGCGGGTGACCACCTTCCTGGGCGGCGCCAACGCCGTCCGCACCAAGGTGTTCGAGCAGGTGGGCCCGCTGCCCGGGGAGTTCTTCTACGCGCACGAGGAGACCGACCTGGCCTGGCGGGCGCTCGACGCAGGGTGGCTGATCGACTACCGGGCGGACATGGTGCTGCTGCACCCGACCACCGCCCCCTCCCGGCACGCGGTCTACCACCGTATGGTGGCTCGTAACCGGGTGTGGCTCGCCCGCCGCAACCTGCCCGCTCCGCTGGTCCCGGTCTACCTGGGCGTCTGGCTCCTGCTGACGCTCCTGCGCAGGCCGTCCGCGCCCGCGCTCAAGGCCTGGTTCGGCGGATTCAGGGAGGGGTGGACCACTCCCTGCGGTCCCCGCCGCCCCATGAGATGGCGTACGGTCTGGCGGTTGACCCGGCTGGGCCGACCTCCTGTCATCTGACGAGCCCGCGTCTGGGAACATGGCGCGATCACGGGCTTCGCGCCACCAGCCTGATGCCCCTCCTGCCGCATCTTGAAGACGAAAGTTTCAACTTGTGAGTGACACAACCCACGACGGCGCCCTCGCCACGAGCAGGCCGCCGTCCGAAGACGCGGGGCTGAGCCCCGCGGAGCTCGCCAGGAAGTACGGCCTCTCCGTCAGCGGCGCCCGGCCCGGTCTGGTCGAGTACGTGCGGCAGCTCTGGGGCCGGCGCCACTTCGTCCTGGCCTTCTCGCGGGCCAGGCTGGTCGCGCAGTACAGCCAGGCGAAGCTCGGCCAGGTCTGGCAGGTGGCGACCCCACTGCTGAACGCGGCCGTCTACTGGCTGATCTTCGGCCTGATCCTCGGCGCGGGCCGGGAGATGCCCAAGGGCGTCTACGTCCCGTTCCTGATGATGGGCATCTTCGTCTTCACCTTCACCCAGAGCTCGGTGATGGCCGGCGTCCGGGCGATCTCCGGCAACCTCGGCCTGGTGCGGGCCCTGCACTTCCCGCGCGCCGCCCTCCCGGTGTCCTTCTCGCTGCAGCAGCTGCAGCAGCTGCTCTACTCGATGGTCGTCGTCTTCGTCATCGCGGTCAGCTTCGGCAACTACCCGCGCCTCTCCTGGCTGCTGGTGATCCCGACGCTGGCGCTGCAGTTCCTCTTCAACACCGGCCTCGCCATGATCTTCGCGCGGATGGGCTCCAAGACCCCGGACCTGGCGCAGCTGATGCCGTTCGTGATGCGCACCTGGATGTACGCCTCCGGCGTCATGTTCCCGATCGGGATCTACCTCAAGGACCAGCCGCAGTGGATCAGCGACGTTCTGCTGTGGAACCCGGTGGCGATCTACATGGACCTCATCCGGTTCGCGCTGATCGACGACTACGGCAGCAGCAACCTGCCTCCGCACGTCTGGCTCTTCGCCGTCGGCTGGGCCGTGGTGATCGGCATCGGCGGGTTCGTGTACTTCTGGAAGGCTGAGGAGCGTTACGGCCGTGGCTGACAGTACCCAGGGGCGCGTCCCCACCGTGATCGCGGACGATGTCCACATCGTCTACCGCGTCAACACCGGCAGCGCCGGCAAGGGCGCCGCCACCGCGGCGCTCAGCAAGATAATCCGCCGGGGCAAGGGCGACGCTCCGGGCGTGCGCCGGGTCCACGCCGTGCGCGGGGTCACCTTCACCGCGTACCGGGGCGAGGCGATCGGCCTCATCGGCTCGAACGGCTCCGGCAAGTCGACCCTGCTGCGGGCCATCGCGGGCCTGCTGCCCTGCGAGTCCGGCAAGGTCTACACCGACGGCCAGCCCTCGCTCCTGGGCGTCAACGCGGCCCTGATGAACGACCTGACCGGCGAGCGCAACATCGTCCTCGGCGGTCTCGCCATGGGCATGAGCCGCGAGCAGATCAAGGAGCGCTACCAGGGCATCGTCGACTTCTCGGGGATCAACGAGAAGGGCGACTTCATCTCCCTGCCGATGCGCACCTACTCCTCCGGCATGGCGGCCCGCCTGCGCTTCTCCATCGCGGCGGCCAAGGACCACGACGTCCTGATGATCGACGAGGCCCTGGCCACCGGTGACCGCAGCTTCCAGGTGCGTTCCGAGAACCGCATCCGCGAACTGCGGGAGAAGGCCGGCACCGTCTTCCTGGTGAGCCACAACAACAAGTCCATCCGCGACACCTGTGACCGGGTGCTGTGGCTGGAAAAGGGCGAGCTCCTGATGGACGGGCCCACGGACGAAGTCGTCTCGGCATACGAGAAGGCGTCCAACGGCTGATCACCGCCGCCCGCGGTCCCCGGCCGGACCGCCGAGGCCCCCGCCGCTCAGCGCGGCGGGGGCCTCGGCGTGTCGCGGCAATTTCCGCCGCTATCGGGTGGTGACATTCGGCGGCGACATTCGAGGGCGCGGTGAATACCCCAGCGGTCTTCGAGGCGTTGTACAGCGTAAGCTGAAGCAGTCCTGAATCGCGGCAAGAGGGGACGATTCCCCGCAGGTGAACGGCCTGGCGCACCCCGGGGAAACCCGGGCGGCGTGTCCGAAATAGGATGTATTGGGTCGGCAGTGTAGAACGGGAGATGTGACGGCAATGGCTATGGGAATTCTCCGGCCCCCGGGCGCGACGGCCGTCCCCGCCCCGGGCGGCGGGCGGTGACCCCGGGGGACGGCATCCGCCCCCTGTCCGACACCGTCCACGCACGCGCCACCCTCGGAAAGGCCGCCGCGGAGAACTTCCCCGTGGCCCCCGCGTTCCTGCCCCGCGCCTGGCGGGACGGCCTGACGGCGGTCTACGGCTACGCCCGCCTCGTCGACGACATCGGCGACGGCGACCTGGTCCCCGGCGGACGCGACGCCGTGCTCCTCGGCCTCGGCCCGGCCGCGGTGGACGACCGGCTCGCCATGCTCGACGCCTTCGAGGCCGACCTGTGGCGCGTTTTCGGCGGTCCCGACGGCCCGCCGCGCCACCCGCTGATGCGGGCCCTGCAGCCCGTGGTCCGCGCCCACCGGCTCACCCCCGAGCCGTTCCTCGGGCTCATCGAGGCCAACCGCCAGGACCAGCGGATCGCGCGCTACGGGACGTACGGGGACCTCCTCGCCTACTGCGAGCTGTCCGCCAACCCGGTGGGCCGCCTCGTGCTCTCCCTCACCGGCACCTCCACCCCCGAGCGGATCCGCCGCTCCGACGCGGTCTGCACGGCCCTGCAGATCGCCGAGCACCTCCAGGACGTCACCGAGGACCTCGCCCGGGACCGGATCTACCTGCCCGCCGAGGACATGCGCCGCTTCCACGTCGCCGAGCCCGACCTCAAGGCCCCGTCCGCCGGCGCGTCCGTACGCTCCCTGATCGCCTACGAAACCGAACGCGCCCGGGAGCTGCTGGATGAGGGCACCCCCCTCGTGGGCAGCGTGCACGGCAGGCTCCGGCTGCTGCTCGCGGGCTTCGTGGGAGGGGGACGTGCCGCCCTGAGAGCCGTCACCGCCGCCGGCTTCGACGTACTGCCCGGCCCGCCCAAGCCCACCAAGAGCGGCCTGATCCGCGAGGTGGCCGCCGTCCTGCGCACTGCGCCGAGAAAGGGGTGAGCCCGACCGTGGAGGGCCCCACACACGTGTCCGCGCCGGTCCTGGCGGCATACGGCTACTGCGAGGCCGTCACCGGATCGCAGGCGCGCAACTTCGCGTACGGCATCCGGCTGCTGCCCACCGACAAGCGGCAGGCGATGTCCGCGCTGTACGCCTTCTCCCGGCGGGTCGACGACATCGGCGACGGCGCGCTGGCGCCCGAGGCGAAGCTGGTACGGCTGGAGGAGACCCGCGCCCTGCTCGGGCGGATCCGCGCCGAGCAGGTCGACGAGGACGACACCGACCCCGTCGCCGTCGCCCTCGCACACGCCGCGCGCCGCTTCCCCATCCCGCTCGGCGGCCTCGACGAGCTCATCGACGGCGTCCTGATGGACGTGCGCGGCGAGACGTACGAGACCTGGGACGACCTCAAGGCCTACTGCCGGTGCGTCGCCGGGGCCATCGGGCGGCTCTCGCTCGGCGTGTTCGGCACCGCGCCGGGGGTCGCGGACGCAGCCCGCGCCGCCGAGTACGCCGACACGCTCGGCCTCGCCCTGCAACTCACCAACATCCTGCGGGACGTTCGCGAGGACGCCGTCAACGGGCGCACCTACCTGCCGGCCGAGGACCTGGCCAAGTTCGGCTGCTCCGAGGGCTTCCACGCGGACCGGGCCCCCCTGGGGTCCGACTTCGCCGGGCTCGTCCACCACGAAGTACGGCGCGCCCGGGCGCTGTTCGCCGAGGGCTACCGGCTGCTGCCGATGCTCGACCGGCGCAGCGGCGCCTGCGTGGCCGCCATGGCCGGCATCTACCGCCGCCTGCTCGACCGCATCGAGCGGGAGCCGGAGGCGGTCCTGCGCGGCCGCGTCTCGCTGCCCCCGCACGAGAAGGCGTACGTCGCCGTGCGCGGACTCTCGGGCCTCGACGCCCGGACCATCTCCCGCCAGACCACCCGGAGGCGCACCTGATGCCCCCGACCACCCGCCAGTGGGCGCCCGCCCTGCTTCCGCTGCCGCCCGCCACCAGCCTCGTCGGCCTCGCCCGCGACGCCCACTGGAGCAGCCTCACGGC